>NZ_JBEOYE010000016.1:0-119876 GCF_040296945.1 Streptomyces sp. NPDC001941
CGTGCCGCGACGGGCGCCGCGCACCGCCCACCCGGCGGCGCGCGGCGCCCGTCCGCGCGTCCGGGGCGGCCGTCGCGCAGCGTGACCGGCGTCCCCCGTTCGGCCCACTGCGGTCGCCGGTCCCCGGCCGGGCGACTGATGTGTACGGGGAGGGGGGTTCCCGACAGCGAGGGCTCAGGCACATGCACCGTCACGCATCCCGGACGGCCGCGCTCGCCGCGGCCGCGACGATCCTCTGCGCCCTGGGCGCGGGCACCGCGGCGGCCGTGGAGCGGCCCACCGAGCCGGGCGAACTCACCCTGATCGACACCCCCGGCGGCCGTGCGCTCGCCGACAAGGACGGCAACCCGCTGTACCTCAGGGAGGCCGACCAGCCCGACACGCCCGACTGCACGGGCGACTGCGCCACCACCTGGCCGGCCGCCGTCGGCTACCCGACCAAGGCGGACGGCGTCACCGGTGACACCGCGCAGACCCCGGGCAACGCCGAGGGCGCGGAGCAGCCGCAGGTCATCTACGACACGCACCCGCTCTACTACTACAAGGACGACCAGCCCCGGCAGCCCAAGGGCCAGGCGGTGGAGGGCTGGAGCCTGATCGCGGCGGACGGCACCCCGCTGCCCGCTGCCCCGGCCGCCGACGCCTCGGCCAGCGCCTCGCCGTCCGGCTCCGCCGAGGCCTCCGCGTCGGCCGCGGCCACCCCCGGCGCGTCCACGCCCGCCGCCGACCCGTCGGCGTCCACCGGCGCGAGCACCGGTACGGGCACGGACCCGAGCGCGTCCACCGGCGCCGACTCCGGCACCACCGGCGACACCCCCACGGCCGCGCCGTCCGACGGCTCCGGCGTGGGCTCGCTGCGGGCCACCCCGTCCGGTGCCGCCCGCGGCGGCGCCGACCGGGCGACCGCCTCCACGGCCGACGCCGGCGCCGCCGAGTACGCCCTGGCCATCGGCGCGACCAGCGCCGCGGCCGCCGGCGCGATCCTGGTGATCCGCCGCCACCAGCGGCGCGAGCGGGGCGGGCGGTCCTGAGCCGCGCACGCCTGACGGCGGCCGGGGCGCTGTTCACCGTCTCCGCGGTGTGCGTCCTGGCCGCCGTGCTGCTGTACGCGCGCCCGCAGGCGGCCCCCGACCCGGTGCCGCCGCCGCGCCCGCTGCGGGGGGTCGCCGACCCGCCCTCGCTGCCGGTGCGGCTGAGGATCGAGGCGCTGGGCGTGGACGCGGAGGTGCTGGCCCTCGCCCTGGACGCGCGGGGCGCGCTGGAGGTGCCGGCCTTCCCGGACGCGATGAAGGTCGGGTGGTACGCGCTGGGCCCGCGGCCCGGCACCCCGGGGCCCGCCGTGTTCGTCGGGCACCGGGACGCCCCGGCCGCGGCCCGGGGCGCGTTCCGGGACGCGGTGTTCGCGGGTCTCGGGCGGCTGCGGCCCGGGGACACGGTGGAGACGCTGCGCGGCGACGGACACCGGCTGCGCTTCCGGGTGACGGCCGTGGACACGTACCGCACCGCGTCCTTCCCCACGGAGAAGGTCTACGGTCCGGCGCGCGGCGCCCAGTTGAGGCTGATCACCTGCGGGGGCGCGGTCGACCGCCGTACCGGCCACTGGGACTCGAACGTGGTGGTGAGCGCGCGCCTCGACCAGGGCGCGGCGGGCCGCGAACGGGCCGCCTCCGGCGCGCGGTGATCCACCGCGGCGAGGCGCGGTGGGCGCACCCGGACGTCCCCAACCAGCCCGTGCTGCAAGGGCGTTGACAACCGGAGTGTGGCGCACCGATTCTTGAGAGCGCTCTCAAGAGCCGAGGGGACCCCCACACCCGAGGAGGACACGTGAGCCGCACCGCCCCCGCGCGACCCCCGCACCCCGCACCCGTCCCGCACCCGCCTCGCCGTCCGCGCCCCGCCCGCCGCGCCCCGGCGGTGCTGGCCGCCGTGCTCGCGCTGACGGCGGGCGGCGCCGTCGCGCACGCCGACGCCCCCGTCTCCGGCGCCCCGGCCTCCGACGCGCCCGCCGCTCCGGCGACGATCCCGCTGACGATCACCAACAACTCCGGCCGCGCCGACACCGTCTACGTCTACAACCTGGGCACCGAACTGTCCTCGGGCCGCCAGGGCTGGGCCGACGCGGCCGGCACCTTCCACCCCTGGCCGGCCGGCGGCAACCCGCCCACCCCGGCGCCGGACGCCTCCCTCGCGGTGCCCGCGACCGGACAGTCCCGCACGATACGGATCCCCAAGCTCTCCGGCCGGATCTACTTCTCGTACGGACAGAAGCTGGATTTCCGCCTCACCACCGGCGGCCTGGTGCAGCCCGCCGTGCAGAACCCGAGCGACCCCAACCGGAACATCCTCTTCAACTGGTCCGAGTACACACTGAACGACGCCGGACTGTGGCTGAACAGCACACAGGTCGACATGTTCTCCGCGCCCTACTCCGTCGGCGTCACCGGCGCCGACGGCGCGACCCGCAGCGCGGGACGGCTGAAGCCCGGCGGCTACCGGGGCGTGGTCGACACGCTCAGGGCGCGCCCCGGCGGCTGGGCCAACCTGGTCCAGACCCGTTCCGACGGCACCGTCCTGCGCGTCCTCTCGCCGGGCCACGGCGTCGGCACGGGCGCCCTGCCCGCCGGGACGATGGCCGACTACATCGACCGGGTGTGGCGGAAGTACGCGACCAGCGCGCTCACCGTCACCCCGTTCGCCGACCAGCCGAACGTCCGCTACACCGGCCGGGTCTCGGGCGGCACCATGAACTTCACCAACGCCCAGGGCGCCGTGGTGACGTCCTTCCAGAAGCCCGACTCCGACAGCGTGTTCGGCTGCCACAAGCTGCTCGACGCCCCCAACGACCAGGTGCGCGGCCCGATCTCGCGCACCCTCTGCGCGGGCTTCAACCGCACCACCCTGCTGACCAACCCCAGCCAGCCGGACACCTCGGCGGCCGGCTTCTACCAGGACGCGGTCACCAACCAGTACGCGCGCGAGATCCACGCGCGCATGGCGGACGGCAGGGCCTACGCGTTCGCCTTCGACGACGTCGGCGCCCACGAGTCGCTGGTGCACGACGGCAACCCGCAGAAGGCGTCCGTCACCCTGGACCCGTTCGACTGACCCACCGGCGCGCGCGGCGTCCCGTACGGCATGCCCGTACGGGCGTCACGCCGGGCGCTCGCGGACCATGAACGCGGCCCGCTTGTCCGGCAGGTCCAGGTCCCGCACCCGGCGGAACCCGGCGCGCTCGAAGGCCCGCACCGAGCGGGTGTTGCGCACGTCGGGCTCGGCCACCACGCGCTCGGCGTACGCCTCCACCGACAGCTGCCAGTCGGAGACCGCCCGCAGCAGCCGCGCGCCCAGCCCCCGGCCCCGGAACCGGGAGGTCCCGAGCAGCAGGTGCACGCCCGCGTCGCGCGGCCGGGCCGGGTAGTGGACGGCCAGCGGGTCCAGGTCCGCCCGGTACAGCTCCCAGTAGCTCATCGCCTCCCCGTCCAGGCAGCCCAGGTACGGGGTGGAGTGGGCGCTGAGCACCTGCCGGCGCAGGTACGCCTCGATGCGCGGCGCGGGCTGCGCCATCTCCCAGAAGCGCGCCACCTCCGGGTCGTTCATCCACCCGTGCACCAGGTCGCGGTCGCGTCCCGGGTCCACCGGCCGCAGGGTGAAGGCCGTCCCGTCGTCCAGCGCGGTGGCGGCGACGTCGGGGAGCCGATGCGGGGGAGTGGTCATCGAAGGGCCTCCGGAAGCGGGTTGGCGAGGTCCACGTACACGGACTGCGAGCTCAGCGGCCCGGTCAGCTCGTCCATGCCGCGCACCCGGGTCAGCAGGTTGGCCTTGCAGCGCAGCACGCTCGCCGAGCGCAGCAGCCCGGCCAGGCGCAGCCGGGGCCCGTGCTCGGCCACGAGCCCGCGCAGCCGCTCGTCCAGGACGCGCAGCAGGTCGCGCTCGTCGGCCAGCCCGGCGGCGCCCAGCGCGCCCGCCGTGCCCAGCGCGTTGTTGACGCCCACGTAGTACGCGAGCCGCTCGTCGATCACGTCGTCGTCCACGTAGGTGCCCAGGTCGCGCCCCACGTCAGGCACCCACCGGTACAGGGCCGCGCTGCGCGCGGGCGAGAAGTAGTAGCCCTGGTTGTCGCGGTAGCGCCCGCCGGCCGGCCAGCCCTCCGCGTCGAGCACGACCAGGGTGTTCTGCTGGTGGGCCTCCAGGCCGAGCCCGTAGACGGCGTACAGCCACAGCACCGGCACGACGGTGGCGTCCAGGTAGCGCCCGTACCACTCGCGCGCCACCTCGTGCACCGGCCGCCCGGTCCGCCCGGCCAGGTCCCGCACCAGCGTCTCCAGGAGCGAGCGCCCGTCCGGCAGGTCCGGGCGTACGGAGACCAGCCCGGCCGTGCACGCCACCGCGTCCCCCGCGCCGAACGGGTTGTCGCGCACCACCACGTCCAGGCCCGTCGGCGCCCCGTCGGGACCGTCCACCGCCAGCCACCCCGGATCGCGCACCACGTCGAAGCCCGGGTGCGCCCGGCGCAGCTCCGCGCCGAGCCCCGCGTCGAGCAGCCGGTGCACCGCGAGGCCGCGCACCAGCTCCTGGCGCAGGTTCTCCCGGCGGGAGTTGGTGATCCGCAGGCCCAGCGAGAACTTCAGCATCACGGCGGCGTCGGCCCGGTACAGCGTGCGCACCGAGGACGTCGGCGACCAGGCCGGGCCCGAGGGCCCCAGGTCCCGCAGCAGGCCCGCGTCGAACAGGGCCCGCACCCCGGGCCGGGTGCGCACCTCGCGGGCCTGCCAGGGGTGCGCCGGGACCAGGACCGTGCCGGGCGGCGGCTCGCGCCGCGCGTACGCGCGCATCAGGGCGTCCAGCGGGGTGGCGCGGGCGCAGTCGGCGGAGACGACCGAGGGGTCGGCGGCGAACCAGTGCAGCGGGAACGCGCCGCGCAGCTCCGGCGAGTACGCGGCCGCCTCCGCGTCGCTCAGGCCCTCGCGGCTCTTGGGCGTCGGGTGCAGCGGATGGCCCAGCAGCAGGGCCTGTTCGGCGGCGAGGAACGGGGTGGTGCCGGGCGGGTCGTGCGGGGCCAGGGCCCGTTCCCGTACGAACACGGCGACGCGGCGCACCGAGTCGGCGACCCGGCCGGTCAGGTCCGCGACGGCGGCCGGGTCGGCGGCGGAGGTCTCCAGGGCGAGCAGCGCGGCGAGCGCGGGCGCGGCCAGCGGCGTTCCGGAGGCCAGCCGGGCCGCTCCGAAGCGGTGCCAGCCGGTGGCCGACCAGTAGTGCACCGGGGCCTCGACGGACGTGGCGGAGGCGGGCAGTTCGAGGGTGAGGGTGCCGTCCCCGGGCGCGGGCAGGCCCCGCTCGCGCACCCAGCAGCGCAGCAGGTTCTCGGTGGCGGCGGCGTCGGCGACCGCGTCCGCGGCCGCCCCGGTTATGGAGGGGGCGGGGGGCTGGTGGGGCGTGCGGCTCATGCGGTCTCTCTCCGTGGGGTGCGCGGCCGTGGGGTGCCGAAGGGCGGGGCGCGGCCCCGGACGGGAGCGCCCCGGTCCGGGGGCCGGACCGGGGCGCCGGGCGGGTGTCCCGGGGTGGTCAGGCGGGCCGGTGGCGGGTGGCCCCGGCGCGGGAGGCGTGGGCGAGCGGGGTCCCCGGCTCGCGCAGCCCGAACGTGGTGAAGGCGGTGCGGCTGGGCAGAGCGTAGACGTCCTTCCCGGTGAGCGCGTTGAGCACGACGGCGGAGCGCCAGGCGGCGAGCCCGAGGTCGGGGGCGCCGACGCCGTGGGTGTGCCGCTCGGCGTTCTGCACGAACACGCTGCCGGTGACGGGGCCGCCGAGCACCAGCCGGTGCGCCTCGTCGACCCGCGGGCGGCCCGCCGCGTCCCGTTCCAGGTGGGGGAGGAGCGGTGCGAGGAGGCCGTCCAGGGGCCGCTCGGCGTAGCCGGTGGCGCACACCACCGCGTCCGTGACCAGGCTCCCGCCGGTCTCCTGCTCGGCGTGGGAGACGTCGAGTCCGAGGCGTCCTTCGGGGGTGCGCCGGACCTCGTCGACGCTGACGCCCGGCGTCAGGACGGCGTCGGGCCAGCCGCCGTCCAGGGTGCGCAGGTACAGCTCGTCGTGGATCTCGCCGAGGGTGTCCCCGCTGACGCCCTTGTGCAACTGCCACTGCCCGGGCACCAGTCGGTCGCGCACGTCCTCGGAGAGCCCGTGGAAGTAGCGGGTGTAGTCGGGGGTGAACTGCTCCAGGCCCAGCTTGCTGTACTCCATGGGCGCGAACGCGGGCGTGCGGGCGATCCAGGTCAGCCCCTCGTGGCCGCGCGGCCGGTGGCGCAGCAGGTCGAGGAAGACCTCGGCGCCGGACTGCCCGGAGCCCACGACGCTCACGTGCCGCGCGGCGAGCAGCCGTTCGCGCACCCGCAGGTAGTCGCCGGAGTGCCAGACGGGCGCCGCCGGGTCGTCGGCGAGCGCCCGCAACGGCGTGGGCACCCGGGGCGCGGTGCCCACGCCGAGCACCACGTTGCGGGCGAAGGCCCGGCCGACGGCCTCGGCGCCGCCGTCCGGGCCGGTCCGGGTGAAGTCCACCTCGAACGCCTCGCGTGCGGCGTCCCAGCGGACCGTGTCCACCTGGTGGCCGAAGCGGCAGGAGTCCAGCTCCTCGCTGACCCAGCGGCAGTACGCGTCGTACTCGGCGCGCCGGATGTGGAAGCGCTCGGCGAAGTAGAACGGGAACAGCCGCTCCCTGGCCTTGAGCCAGTTCACGAACGACCAGGGGCTGGTCGGCTCCACCAGGCTCACCAGGTCGGCCAGGTAGGGCACTTGCAGGGTGGATCCGTCGATCAGCAGACCGGGGTGCCAGCGGAAGCCGTGCTGCCGCTCCAGGAACGCGGTGCGCAGCCCGGGCACCCCGTCGGCGAGCGCGGCCAGCGAGAGGTTGAACGGGCCTATGCCCACGCCGAGCAGGTCCAGCGGCGGTTCGGCGGTGCTCATCGGTGCTCTCCAGGGGGTGCGTGCCCGGCCGTCGGCCGGGGCGCTTCGGACGGCTTGCGGGGGTCGACCACCCGCGCCGGGGCGGGGGACGGGGTGGTGCGCGGCAGGGCGTCGGCGTACTCGGCGACCAGGTCGAGGAGCCCGGTGAGGTCGTCGGCGTCGGCGCGCGGGTGCAGCAGCGTCGCCTTGAGCCAGAGCCGCCGGGTGCCGTCCGCGTCGGCGGCCCTGGCCCGGCCGAGGACCGCCCGGCCCTCGGCCAGCAGCACGCGGCGGATCTCGGCGACCAGCGCGTCGCCGCCGTCGGGCAGGTCGTCGGCGGCGAGCGGACGGAAGAGGACCGTGCTGATGCCCGGCGAGCGCGGGTGCGCGCGCAGCGCCGGGTGCCGCTCCACGGCGGCGGCCAGCGCCCCGGCCGTGCGGACGCAGTGCTCCACCAGGGTGCCGAGCCCGTCGCGGCCCAGCGCGCGCAGGGTGACCGCGATCTTCAGGGCGTCGGGGCGCCGGGAGGTGCGGATCGAGCGGCCGAGCAGGTCGGGCAGCCCGGCCTCGGTGTCGTCCTCGGCGTTCAGGTAGTCGGCCCGCAGCGCCAGGTCGTCCAGGAGCGCGGTGTCGGCGACGGCGAGGACCCCGGCGGCGACCGGCTGCCAGCCGAGCTTGTGCAGGTCCAGGGTGACCGAGACGGCCGCCCCGAGCCCGGCGAGCCGGGGCGCCAGGTGGTCGCTGAACAGCAGCGGGCCCCCGTAGGCGGCGTCCACGTGCAGCTCGGCGCCGTGCGCGGCGCAGACCCGGGCGATCTCCTGGAGCGGGTCGATCAGGCCCTCGTCGGTGGTCCCGGCGGTCGCGACGACGAGCAGCGGGCCGGTGCGGCCGGCCAGGGCGCGGTCCAGGTCCGCCGGGTCGAGGGTGCCGCCGGGGCAGTCCACGGTGACGGGCGCGGGAAGGCCGAGGGTCCAGGCGGCCCGGTGGACGCTGTGGTGGGCGGCCGAGCCGCACACGACGGTGAGCGGGACCGTCCCGGCGGCCCGGGCGCGCTCCCGGGCGAGCAGCAGCGCCACCAGGTTGGACTCGGTGCCGCCGCTGGTGATCAGTGCGTCGGGGGAGGGGCGGCCGGGGTGGACGAGCGCGGCGAGCGCGGCGCTGACCTCGGCCTCGATCGCGGCGGCGGCCGGCGCCTGGTCCCAGGAGTCCATCGACGGGTTGAGCGCGGAGGCGGCCAGGTCGGCGGCGGCCGCGACGGCGAGCGGCGGGCAGTGCAGATGGGCGACGCAGTACGGGTCGGCGGGGTCGGCGGCGCCGCGCGCGACGGCGGTCACCAGGGTGCGCAGGGCGGCCTGGGCGCCCGTGCCGTGCCGGGGGAGTACGGGGGAGCAGGCGGCGCGCACCCGGGCGGCGACCGCCTCGGGCCCCCCGGCGGGCAGCGGCCCGCCCCGGGAGCGGGCGCCGTCGGACAGCGCGGTCAGCACCGTACGGGTCAACTCGCCCAGGACCAGCGGTCCCTGGACTCCTCCGGCGGGGGCGGTGTGCTTGCGGTCGTAGCTCATGCGGCACGCTCCAGGGTCACGGTGCGCGGGGCGGTGGCGGTCCGTCCGGGGACGGGGTGCGTCCCGGCGCAGGTCGGGGCCGGTGGCGGCAGCAGCCGGGGGGCGGCGTCGGGCAGGCCGCCCCGCTCCAGCATGGGGCCCTGGTCAAGTCGGCCCGCGCGCGGGCCGGGTGCGGAGGTGCCGATGGCGGTGCGGAGGGCGGTGCGGGCGCGGGACCCGCGTCGTGCGTGGCGGCCGAGGAGGTGGTCGAGCTGATCGACGGACGGCGTCGACATGGCGGTGCCCTTCGGTCGGCGTGCGCGGGCCCCTGAGGCGGTCCGCGATCACGGTCGACAACGTAAGTTAGGCAAGCCTTACTCATCAACTCGCTTTGCGGAGGGCGTACTCGGGAGCGGCTGGATCTTGGAGCGCGGTGGCTGGAAGGGGCGTGCGCGGACGGCGGAGCGCCCCCTCGGCCGATCGGCCGAGGGGGCGCTGACAAGGGACTCCGGTGACGGAAACCCTGCTTGATGGACCGTCAGATGAGTGACGGGGGAAGTCAGCTGACGGACGGCCCGCTTGACATACCGTCAGGCGGGTGCGGCGGGCAGCGTGACCTCGAACCGGCAGCCGCCGCGCACGTTGCGCACGTCCGCCCGTCCCGCGTGGGCCTCCACGATCCCCCGTACGATCGCGAGGCCGAGGCCCGCGCCCGCCGGGGGCGTCCGGGCCTCGCTGCCGCGCCAGCCGGTGTCGAAGACCCGGGGCAGGTCGTCGTCCGGGATGCCGCCGCAGCCGTCGGTCACCGACACCACGACCGACTCCGCCCGCCGCTCGGCCGCCACCGCGACCGTGCCGTCCGACGGGGTGTGCCGGATCGCGTTGACCAGCAGGTTCGCCAGGACCCTGGTCATCTCCCTGCCGTCCACCTCCACCGGCACGGCCGCCACCTCGCCGCCGACGAGGCGCACCCCGTGCTCCCGGGCCAGCGGGTGCGCGCCCGCGAGGGCGTCGCCCACCAGGTCGTACACCGACATCCGCACCGGGCTCAGCGCGAGGGCGCCCGCGTGGATCCGGGACAGCTCGAACAGGTCGCCCACCATCGAGTTCAGCCGGTCCACCTCGGTGCGGATCTGCCGGTGGTAGCGCGCGGGGTCGTCCACCACGCCGTCCTCCAGCGCCTCCGACATGGCCCGCAGCCCGGCCAGCGGGGTGCGCAGGTCGTGCGAGATCCACGCCACCAGCTCCCGCCGCGAGGCCTCCAGGGCCCGCTCGCGCTCCCGGGACGCCGCGAGCCGCTCGCTGGCCGCGGTCAGCTCCCGCCTCAGGTCCGCCAGTTCGGCGGGCGGATCGCCCGCGGGCGCGGTGAACGTACCGCCGTCCCCGAACGCCCGGGCGGCCACGGACAGTTCGCGGCAGGCCACCACCACGCGCCGGCCCAGCAGCAGCGCGGTCGGCACCGACACGACCGCCGACACGGCCACCACCGTGGTGACGACCGCGAGGTCGTGGGCGTTGAGGAACATCGCCCAGGCCACCGTCAGGGTGCCCGCCAGCATCGCGCCGGCCGCCACGACCGACACCACTGCCAGCGAGGCGGCCACCGAGCGCCGCCGCAGCAGCCGCAGCGCGAGCGCCCCGAGCAGCCCGGCCACGGCCGCGCCCAGGAACGCGTACAGCGCGATCAGCAGCATGTCCTTCACGCCCCGGCCCCTTCCTCCGGCGCCCCGGCCGCGTCCCGGGCCTCCCCGGCTCCTTCGGCGACCACGGCGGCCCCGGCGGCTCCGGGCCCCTCCGCGGGCTGCTCCTCCCGGGGCTCCCCGTCGAAGCGGTAGCCCGCGCCCCACACGGTCTGGATCAGCTGCGGCCTGGCCGGGTCGTCCTCGACCTTGCCGCGCAGCCGCCGCACGTGCACGGTCACCGTCGAGAGGTCGCCGAACTCCCAGCCCCACACCTCGCGCATCAGCCGCTCCCGGTCGCAGACCTGCCCCGGATGGCGCAGGAAGTGGACCAGCAGGTCGAACTCGCGGGTGGTCAGCGCGAGCTCCCGGCCGTCCTTCAGCGCCCGCCGGGCCGCCGGATCCACCTCGATCCCGGCCGCCGCCAGCCGCGGCCCGGCCGCCGGGGAGGCCGTGCGGCGCAGCACCGACTCCACCCGGAGCACCAGCTCGCGCGGGCTGAACGGCTTGGTCACGTAGTCGTCCGCGCCCAGCTCAAGGCCCAGGATCCGGTCGTCCTCGTCCCCGCGCGCCGTCAGCATGATCACCGGCACCGGGCCCCGCCCGCGCAGCTCGCGGCAGACCTCCAGGCCGTCCATGCCCGGCAGCATCAGGTCCAGGACCACCAGGTCGGGCGGCCAGCGGTCGGCCTCGCGCAGCGCCTGCAGCCCGTCGGCCGCCCGCCGCACGGTGTGACCGGCGCGCTCCAGGTACCCCGAGACGACCTCGGAGACGGTGGGGTCGTCGTCCACGACCAGGATGTTCCGCATGGATCCAGCCTCGCACCCCGGGGGCCGCGGGACCCGTCCGGAGGGCCCCGGGAGGCCGGACGTCCGCGTTTCGTAAGGTCCGGTGCGTCGCACCGGCACCAGGCGGTGGGGCGCACCGCAGACTGTACGGATCACCAGGTGAAGGAGACCCGTCATGAGCCACTCCACCGACCGCCCGGCGGACGACGCCGGGGGCCTCGGCAGCACAAGCGTCGGCAAGAAGCCCTTCAAGCGCTCCCGCAGCCACTTCCAGGACCGGATCACGGCCGACGGCCGCGACGGCTGGCCCGTCGAGGCCGGCCGCTACCGCCTCGCCGTGAGCCTGGCCTGCCCGTGGGCGAGCCGGGCGCTCGTCTCGCGGCGGCTGCTCGGCCTGGAGGAGGCGCTGCCGATAGCGGTGGCCGACCCGATCCAGGACGAGCGCAGCTGGCGCTTCACCCTCGACCCCGGCGGGCGCGACCCGGTGCTCGGCATCCGCTACCTGGCCGAGGCCTACGACGCCCGCGAGAAGGACTACCCGGGCGGCGTCAGCGTCCCGGCCGTGGTCGACGTGCCCAGCGGCAGGCTGGTCACCAACGACTACCTCCAGCTCACCCTGGACCTCGCCACCGAGTGGCGCGCCCTGCACCGGCCCGGCGCGCCCGACCTGTACCCCGAGGCGC
Organism: Streptomyces sp. NPDC001941; assembly: GCF_040296945.1. NCBI lineage: Bacteria > Bacillati > Actinomycetota > Actinomycetes > Kitasatosporales > Streptomycetaceae > Streptomyces > Streptomyces sp. NPDC001941. The sequence goes on from NZ_JBEOYE010000016.1 coordinate 11,625, forward strand.
TGCGCGAGGAGATCGACGAGGTCGCCGACGAGGTCTACGAGGACGTGAACAACGGCGTCTACCGTGCCGGGTTCGCCGTCACCCAGGACGAGTACGAGCGGGCCTACCGGGGCGTCTTCGGGCGCCTGGACCGGCTGTCCGAGCGGCTCGCCGGGCAGCGCTACCTGGTCGGCGACACCATCACCGAGGCCGACATCCGGCTCTTCACCACGCTGGTGCGCTTCGACGCCGTCTACCACGGCCACTTCAAGTGCAACCGCAACAAGCTCAGCGAGGACCCGGTGCTCTGGGCGTACGCCCGTGACCTCTACCAGACCCCCGGCTTCGGGGACACGGTCGACTTCGACCACATCAAGCGCCACTACTACCAGGTGCACACCGGCATCAACCCGACCGCGATCGTGCCCGCGGGCCCCGACCCGTCCGGCTGGCGCACCCCGCACGGGCGCGAGCGGCTCGGCGGACGCCCGTTCGGCGACGGAACCCCACCGGAGGAACCCAGGTGAGACGCAAGGCCCTCGTCCTCGCCCTGGCCGTCGCCGCGCTCGCGGCGACGGCCCTCGCCGCCACCGCCACCGCCTGGTGGTGGCTCGCCGCGGGCCCACTGCTGCTGCTGGCCGCGGTGGGCACGTACGACGTCGTCCAGCGCCGCCACGCGGTGCTGCGCAACTACCCGGTGCTCGGGCACCTGCGGTTCCTGATGGAGGCGATCCGCCCCGAGGTGCAGCAGTACTTCGTCGAGCGGGACTACGACGGGCGCCCCTACGACCGCGACACCCGCTCCACGGTCTACGAGCGGGCCAAGGGGGTCGCCGACCAGGACCCGTTCGGCACCGAGCTGTCGGTGTACGAGCCGGGCTACGAGTACTTCACGCACTCGGTCAGCCCGCGCCCCGTCCCCGACGAGCCCGTGAAGGTGCGCGTCGGCGGACCCGGGTGCAGCCGCCCGTACGACATGGCGCTGCTCAACGTGTCCGCGATGAGCTTCGGCTCGCTCTCGGCGCAGGCGGTCCTGGCGCTCAACCGGGGCGCGGCGGCGGGCGGTTTCGCCCACGACACGGGCGAGGGCGGCATCTCCGACCACCACCTGCGCCACGGCGGCGACCTCGTCTGGGAGCTCGGCACCGGGTACTTCGGCTGCCGCACGCCCCAAGGCGGCTTCGACGCGCAGGAGTTCGCCGCGAAGGCGGCCCTGGACAGCGTGCGCTGCGTGTCCCTGAAGCTCTCCCAGGGCGCCAAGCCCGGCAAGGGCGGGGTGCTGCCCGGCGCCAAGGTGACCGCGGAGATCGCCCGGGTGCGGGACGTGCCCGAGGGGCGGACCGTGGTCTCCCCGGCCTACCACCAGGTGTTCTCCACCCCGCGCGAACTCATCCGGTTCATCGCCGGGATGCGCGAGCTGGCCGGCGGCAAGCCGGCCGGGTTCAAGCTGTGCGTGGGCACCCGCAGGGACGTCCTGGCGCTGTGCAAGGCGATGCTGGAGGAGGACGTCACCCCGGACTTCATCGTGGTCGACGGCGCCGAGGGCGGTACCGGCGCGGCCCCCATGGAGTTCATGGACCACATCGGCACCCCGCTCACCGAGGGCCTCAACACCGTCCACAACGCCCTGGTGGGCACCGGGCTGCGCGACCGGGTCCGGATCGGCGCCAGCGGCAAGGTCGCCACCGGGGCCGACATCGTCAAACGGCTGGTCCAGGGCGCCGACTACACCAACGCGGCCCGGGCGATGATGTTCGCCGTCGGCTGCATCCAGGCCCAGCGCTGCCACACCAACCTCTGCCCGGTCGGCGTGGCCACCCAGGACCCGGAGCGCTCCCGGGCGCTCGACGTCGAGGACAAGTACCGCAGGGTGGAGCGCTACCAGCGGGCGACCGTGCGCAGCGCGATGGAGATCATGGCTGCGCTCGGGGTGTCCGACCCGTCCGGGCTCCGCCCCGACATGCTGCTGCGCCGCACCTCGCACCACGCCCTCGCCTCGTACGCGGAGCTCTACCCCTGGCTCGCGCCGCACCAGTTGCTGTCGCCCAGCGGCCTCCCGGCGGACTGGGAGCGGGACTGGAAGAACGCCGACCCGGACTCCTTCGCGCCGTGACGCCCGCGCCGTGGAGTGACCGCTCCGCGACGCCCGCGCCATGGCCCGCGCCGTGGAGCGACAAGTCAACAAAGCCACGCGCCCCCCGGTCGCAACCGGATGCTTCGCGTCCGGTTGCGTGACCGAGGTGGAGATCATCCGAATGAAGTCGTCCGTATAGTGGCGGTTGTTGGACAACGCGAGCTGGACGTTGACCGGTTGATCGCTAAGATCGCCGTGCTCCCGGTCGAGGCGGGGAGCCGGAACATCCGCTGGAGGGGGCTCTTTCTTCGTGGTCGTGCTCAACTACGCCGTCATCGCCACCGCGGTGCTGCTGCTGATACGGGTGCTGTTCCTGCACCGCAAGCTGGCCGCCGAGCGGGCGGGCCGCGAGCGCGAGCGGCTGCTGGCCGAGGCCCGGGGCGCCGAGGTCGCCCACCTCGCCGAGGTCCGCGCCCCCGCCATCGCCGAGCGCGTCCGCACCGGCCAGCGCCTGGAGGGCGTCCCCGGCCCGGCCCGCCCGGCCGCCGAGACCGGCGAGGACTTCGCCCGCGCCCTGCGGGCCGTGGTCGCCGGGCTCAGCTCCGACGAGGGCGTGCGCCGCGAGCGGGCCCTGCGCGACTCGGTGCAGTCCGCCTTCGAGTCCGTCGCCCGCACCATGCACGCCATGGCCTCGGTGCAGCAGCAGGTCCTCGACCACGTCGAGCGCTCCCTGGACGACCCCCGGCTGATGGCCGAGGTCATGAAGGCCGACCACGCCGCCGCCCAGATGACCCGCAAGGCCCAGACCCTGCTGGTGATGTGCGGCATCTGGCCGGCCCGCCGCGAGACCCGGCCCGTCTCCCTCTACGACTGCGTGCGCGGCGCGATGTCCCGGATCGTGGAGTTCGGCCGCGTCGAGGTGCACGGCGGCCAGACCCTGTACGTGGTGCCGCCCGCCGTCGAGGGCCTGATGCACGCGGTCGCCGAACTCCTGGAGAACGCCACGGTGTTCTCGCCCTCGCGCACCCAGGTCGTCGTCACCGTCCGCGAGGTCGGCGCCGGCGCGGTGATCGAGATCGACGACGCGGGGCTCGGCATGCCCCCGGACGTGCTGAACCAGGCGATGGCCCAGCTCCGCGACGACCTGGACCTCGCCAAGCTCGGCGCCGTGCCCCGCCTCGGCCTCGCCTGCGTCGGCCGCTGGGCCCGCGAGCTGGGCTTCAACGTCGAGCTGACCGGCGCCTCCGCCTACGGCGGCACCCGCGCCGTCACCTTCGTACCGCACCGCCTGCTGACCGAGCCGCTGGCCAACCTCGCGCCCGCCGCCCGGCAGACCCCCGAGCCCGCCGCGCCGCAGGCCCCCGCCGAGGAGGACGCCGACGCCACCGGCGGCCTGCCCAGGCGCCGCAGCCGCCGCGGCGCCCCCGCCGCGACGACCGCCCAGCCGCTGCCGGCCGCGGTCCCGGCCCCCGCACCGCTGCCCGAGGAAGGGCCCTGGAGCCCGGAGGCCGCCCGCGCCTCCATCACGAGCGTCGTCTCCGGCTCCCGGCGGGGCCGCGCCGCCCTCGGCGAACCCGACCCGTACGACGAGAAGGACGGAGCCCGGCCGTGACCGGAACCATTACGAAGCTGCCGGACCTGGGCTGGATGCTCCGCCCGCTCACCGAGATACCCGGGGTGCGGCACTGCGTGGTCGTCTCCGAGGACGGCCTGCGCCTGGGCCACGCCTCCGCCGAGGACCTCCAGGGGCCGGTCGCCCGGCTCAGCGTCGCCGAGGCCGAGGCCCTCTCCGCGGCCTGCGCCGCCATGGCCATGACCGGGCGCTCCACCGCCGCGCTGCTCTTCGGCGGCGGCGCGGCCGTGCGCCAGCTGATGCTGGAGTCCGACCACGGCTTCGTGCTCTTCACCCAGGCCGGGGTGGGCGCGCACCTGGGCGTCGCCACCGCCACGGACGCCGACGTCGGCCTGGTCGCCCAGCAGATGCAGCTCCTCGTGGCCAAGATCGGCGCGCACCTGAGCACGCAGCCGAGGGACCCGGTGACGCCGTCGTCATGACGGACCGCCGCGAGGAAACCACCCCCGCCGGCCCGCCCTCCGCCGTCCGCCCCTACGTCATCACCGGCGGGCGCGCGGACCCCGAGGGCGAGCCGCTGGCCTGGGAAGCACTGGTCATGGGCACCGAGGCGGCCTATCCGGCCGCCCTACAGCCCGAGCACCGCACCATCCTGGCGCACTGCCAGGGACTGCTGTCCGTCGCCGAGGTCGCCGCCCACCTGGGGCAGCCGCCCTCGGTGGTGCAGGTGCTGCTCTCGGACCTGCTCGACTGGGGCCTGATCGTGACCCGCCCGCCCATCCCCCCGGCCGACCGCGCCGACGTGACGATGCTGAGAAAGGTGCTCCATGGCCTCGAAAGCCATCTCTGAGGCCCGGGCCGCCGGTCCCCCCGACGGGGCGGGGGAGCAGGGGAAGTACGTCACGCCCAGCGTGACCGGCGCCGCCAAGATCCTGGTCGTCGGCCCGCTGGGGGTGGGCAAGACGACCTTCATCGGGACCGTCTCCGAGATCAAGCCGCTGTTCACCGAGGCGGTGATGACCCAGGCCGGCGCGCGCGTCGACCACGACGTCGCCGGCGCCAAGACCACCACCACGGTGGCCCTGGACTTCGGGCGGATGACGCTCGACGGCGAACTGGTCCTCTACCTCTTCGGCACGCCCGGGCAGCAGCGCTTCCTGCCCGCCTGGAAGGACCTCGCCAAGGGCGCCCTCGGCGCGCTCTGCCTGGTCGACACCCGTGACCTGGGCGCCGCCTTCGACGCCCTGGGCAACCTGGAGGACCTGGGGCTGCCGTTCGCCGTCGCGGTCAACGTCTTCCCGGACAGCCCCGACCACCCCGACCAGGAGCTGCGGGCCGCCCTCGACCTGCTCCCCGACACCCCCCTGGTGGCCTGCGACGCCCGGGACCACCGCTCCTCGGTCTCCGCGCTGATCGCCCTCGTGCGCCACCTGATAGCCACCGCCCTGGAGGGCCCCGCATGAACGCCAGCTGCCCCGTGGCCGCCGCGCAGCTGTACGGCGAGTTCGACGGCGACGCGATGCCCGCCCTGTACGAGACGCTGCGCCGCGAGCACGGCCCGGTCGCCCCGGTCACCATCGCCCCCGGCGTCTCCGCCTGGCTCGTCCTCGGCCACCGCGAACTGCTCCGCCTCACCCGCGAGGAGCAGGACTTCTCGCACGACCCGCGCCACTGGTCGCTGCTGCGCGAGGGCCGCGTCCCGGCCGACTCGCCGCTGCTGCCGATGGTCGGCTGGCGCCCGGCCCTGCTCTTCGCCGACGGCCAGCAGCACCGCCGGATGCGCTCCGCCGTCTCCGACGCCCTCGCCCGGATCAACGGCCACGAGCTGCGCCGCAGCGTCCGGGCCGCCGCCGAGCGGCTGATCGCCTCGTTCGCCGAGCGCCGGGGCGCCGACCTGGTCGCCGACTACGCCCGGCTGCTGCCGATGCGGGTGATCGCCGAACTCCTGGGCGTGGACGAGGAGACGGGCCAGGACCTGGTCGCCGCCATCGCCGGGACCGTCGTCGCCGACGCCGACTCCGCCGGGGCCAGCCGCCGCATGGGCTCGATCCTCACCGGCCTGATCCGCGAGAAGCGGCGCGCCCCCGGCAACGACATCACCTCGGCCCTGCTGCACCACCCCGCGCAGCTCACCGACGAGGAGGTGCTGCACAACCTGGTCGTGATGTTCGTCGCGGGCAACCAGACCACCGTCAACTGGATCGCCACCACCCTGCGCATCCTGCTGTGCGACCCGGGCTTCCGCTCCTCCCTGACGGTCGGTCACCTCACCGTGGACGACGCCCTCGACCTGGTCCTGTGGCGCTTCCCGCCCACCCAGAACTTCCCGGCCCGCTACGCCACCCGCGAACTGGAGTTCGGCGGTCAGCGGGTGCGCGCCGGGGACATGCTGATCCTCGGCCTGGCCGCCGCCAACGCCGACCCCGGAGTGCTGCCCGACGACGGCAGCCCGGTCGTCGGCAACCGCTCGCACCTCGCCTTCGGCGCGGGCCCGCACACCTGCCCCGCCCAGGACCCGGCCCGGCTCATCACCCGTACCGCCGTGGACACCATCCGGCACCGGCTGCCCGACCTGGAACTCGCCGTGCCCGAGTCCGACCTGGAGTGGATCAAGTCGCCCTGGAGCAAGGGGCTCGCCGCGCTCCCGGTCCGCTTCACCGACCCGCAGTTGCCCTCCGTACCGCAGTCAGGAGACGTCAGATGAGCAGTCCCCACCGCCTGGACCCCGCGGGCGGCTGCCCGCACGCGGACAACGCCCGGCTGCTCGCCCAGGGGGCCGTGACGCCCGTCGTGCTGCCCGGCGGGGTCGAGGGCGCGGCCGTGCTCGGCCACGACGCGCTGCGGGACTTCCTGGCCCACCCCGACGTCGCCAAGAACGCGCGGCACTTCACCGCCCTCGCCGAGGGCCGGGTGCCCGAGGGCTGGCCGCTGGCGACCTTCGCCACCGTGCAGGGCATGACCACCGCCGACGACGCCGACCACCGGCGGCTGCGCAACCTGGTCAGCAAGGCGTTCACCGCCCGCCGGGTGGAGGAACTGCGCCCGCGCGTCGAGGAGATGACCGCCGAACTGCTCGACCGGGTGGAGCGCGCGGCGCGCGAGAGCGAGGACGGCACCGTCGACCTGCGCCGCCACTTCGCGATGCCGCTGCCGATGGGCGTGATCTGCGAGCTGCTCGGCGTGGACGCGGAGCACCACGAGCGCCTGCACCACCTGTCCAACCAGGTGGTCGCCACCGACATCGGCCCGCAGGAGGCGATGGCCGCCAACCGCGAGCTGGTCCAGACGCTCGCGGCGGTGGCCGCCACCCGCGCCGAACTGCCCGGCGACGACCTGACCAGCGCACTGATCGCGGCCCGCGAGGAGGGCGGCGACCGGCTCAGCCAGCAGGAACTCATCGGCACCCTGCTCCTGATGATCATCGCCGGGCACGAGACCACCCTCAACCTGATCAGCAACGCGGTGCGCGCCCTGTGCACCCACCGCGAGCAGCTGGACCACGTCCGGACCGGCAAGTCCGACTGGGCCGCCGTGGTCGAGGAGACCCTGCGCTGGGACAGTCCGGTCAGCTACTTCCCCTTCCGCTACCCCACCCGGGACCTGGAGGTGGCCGGCACGGTCATCCCCCGGGGCACCCCGGTGCTCGCCGGCTACTCGGCGGCCGGGCGCGACACCGCCGCGCACGGACCGGACGCCGACCGCTTCGACGCCACCCGCGCCACGGCCGCCCGGCACATCTCGCTCGGCCACGGCCCGCACTACTGCCTGGGCGCCCCGCTCGCCCGGATGGAGGCGACCATCGCCCTCCAGCGGCTCTTCGAGCGCTTCCCCGACCTGGACCTGGCCGTCCCGGATCCCGAACTGCCGCGCCACGCCAGCTTCGTGGGCAACAGCGTGGACGAACTGCCGGTCCGGCTGGCGTTCTGACGTAGTTTCAGCGGAACACTCCGCAGGCGCCCGGCCAGAGAGGGTCACTCCGGCGGGACTTCGCCGAACCGCCCGAGCGCGTGCAGGTCCGCCTCGATCCGCGCGGCGGCGGCGCGCAGCTCCGGCAGCACCTCCTGGAGGCACTGCCCGAGCGTGCGCCGCCCGCTGTGCATGGCGACGTTCACCGCCGCGACGACCCGGCCCGCCCGGTCCCTCACCGGGACGGCCAGCGACCGCAGGCCCTCCTCCAGCTCCTCGTCGACCAGCGCGTGGCCCTCGCGCCCGACCTCGGACAGGACGGCGGCGAGGTCGACGGGCCGGGTGACGGTACGGGGCGTCAGCGCGCCCAACTGGGCTCGTCGCAGCCGTAGTTCGCGCTCGGCCTCGGGGAGGTCGGCGAGGAGCACCCGGCCCATCGAGGTCGCGTACGCGGGGAAGCGCGTCCCCAGCGTGATGGTGACGCTCATGATCCGCTCGGTGGCCACCCGGGCCGTGTAGCGGATGTCGTCGCCGTCGAGCACCGCCATCGACGCCGAGTCGTGCACCCTGCGCACCAGTTCGGCCAGGTACGGCGCGGCGGCCCCGGGCAGGCTGGTCCGGGACAGCGGCGGGCAGCCGAGCGCGAGCACGGCGGGCGTCAGCGCGAAGAGCCCGTCCCCGGACCGCACCAGGCCCAGGTGCTCCAGCGTGATCAGGGCCCGCCGCGCGGTGGCCCGGGCCAGGCCGGTCGCCCGGGCCACGTCGGAGAGGCCCAGCCGGGCCCGGCCCGCGCCGAACGCGGTCACCACGGTCAGGCCACGGGCCAGCGACTCCACGAACCCGGCGCCCAGCTCCTGCTTGGACGCCCCGGTCCAGTCCGCGAGCCCCGCCGGGTCCCGGCCGTCGTCCACCGGCGCTTCGTCGCGCAGGGCCGCCTCCATCTCCCGTACGGCGTTGTGCAGTTCAGCCCCGGCGGCGCGTCGCAGCGAGTCCGCGTCGTGCCGCCCCGTACGGCTGACCACGGCCACCGCGCAGACCTGCCGCCCGGCGCCGTCGCGCACCGGCGCGGACAGCATCAGCAGCCCCGGCTCCAGGCCCGCGCCGCCGTCGTCGGCGGGCAGCGGGTCGCCCAGGCCGAACGCGATCGACATGGCCCGCCGCCGGGTCGCCCGGTGCGCCACCCGCAGCACCGCGCCGTCCGGGACCGCAAGGACCACCGACTCGTCGAGCTCCCCGGCCAGCCGGTCCGCGACCGCGCCGGGCAGCGCGGCCGAGGCCAGGTAGGCGTTGCCCAGCTCCATCAGACGCGGCGCGAGCAGCACCTCGGAGCCCTCCACGCGGGCGTACCCCATGCGGGTCAGGGTGGCGAGGATCCGGTCCACCGTGGAGCGGGCCAGCCGGGTGGCGCGGGCCAGCTCGCCGATGCCCTGGCGGCCCCCGGCGTCGCTGAGGGCGCGCAGCACCTGGACGCCGCGGAGCAGCGGGCCGACGGCCTCGGGCGGGGGTGCGGACTCGGACATGGGGCTCCCCGGGGCGTTGACACGCGTGCCGCGCGCACGCAGACTCTGGGCGATCGAGAAATGAACTGTAGTTCACCAGGCGAACAAGCGCCAGCGGCGGCCCTCCCGAGCGGAGCCCGGCGCCCCGGCGCACCGGGGAGAGGCCATGGCAGTCGGACACGGCGGGCACGGACAGGGGCGGTACGCGTGGACAAGGTGAGCCCGAGCGCCTCGGCGGCGCTCGACGGCCTGGCGGACGGCGCCTCGCTCGCCGTCGGCGGCTTCGGCCTCAGCGGCGTGCCCAACACGCTGATCGAGGCCGTCCTCGCGCGCGGCACGCGCGGCCTGCACGTCGTCTCCAACAACTGCGGCGTCGACGGGGGAGGCCTCGGGATCCTGCTGGCCGCCGGGCGCATCGCCCGGGTCACCGGCTCGTACATCGGCGACAACAAGGAGTTCGCCCGCCAGTACCTCGCCGGCGAACTCGCGGTCGAGCTCGTCCCGCAGGGCACCCTCGCCGAACGGCTGCGGGCCGGCGGCTGCGGCGTCCCCGCCTTCTACACCCCCGCCGGAGTGGGCACCCCCGCCGCCGAGGGCAAGGAAGTGCGCTCCTTCGACGGCCGCGACCACGTCCTGGAGCACTCCCTGACCACCGACTTCGCCCTGGTGCGCGCCCACCGGGGCGACCGGCACGGCAACCTGGTCTTCCGCAAGTCCTCCCGCAACTTCAACCCGCTCGCCGCGATGGCCGGGCGGATCGCGGTGGCCGAGGTCGAACACCTCGTGGAGCCGGGCGGACTGGACCCGGACGAGGTGCACCTGCCCGGGGTGTTCGTGCAGCGCGTGGTGGCCCTCACCCCCGGACAGGCCGTCACCGGGATCGAGAAGCGGACGGTGCGAGGACGATGAGCTGGACCCGTGACCAGATGGCGGCCCGCGCCGCCGCCGAGCTGACCGACGGCTCGTACGTGAACCTGGGCATCGGACTGCCCACCCGCGTCGCCGACTTCCTGCCGCCCGGCACCGGCGTGGTGCTGCACTCCGAGAACGGACTGCTCGGCACCGGCCCCTACCCGGCCGAGGACGAGGTCGACGCCGACCTGATCAACGCGGGCAAGGAGACCGTCACCGTGCGCCCCGGCGCCGCGTTCTTCGACTCCGCGCTCTCCTTCGGCATGATCCGCGGCGGCCACATCGACACCGCCGTCCTGGGCGCCCTCCAGGTCTCCGCGCGCGGGGACCTGGCCAACTGGGCGGTCCCCGGCAAGATGGTCAAGGGCATGGGCGGCGCCATGGACCTGGTGCACGGCGCCCGCCGCGTCCTCGTCCTCACCGACCACACCGCCAAGGACGGCACCCCCAAGATCGTCGAGGAGTGCACCCTGCCGCTCACCGGCCGCGCCTGCGTCCACCGCGTCATCACCGACCTGTGCGTCCTGGACACCACCCCCGGCGGGCTCGTCCTGGTCGAACTGGCCCCCGGCGTCACCGAGTCGTACGTACGCGAACGCACCGGCGCGCCCCTCACCGCCGCGGCCCCCCGGTGACCGCGGCCCGCCCCCTCCCCGCCCCGCACCTCCGCACGACCTCCCAGGAGCTGACATGACCGACCGCCTGCGCGACGTGTACGTCGTCGACGCCGTCCGCACCCCGATCGGCAGGTTCGGCGGCGCGCTCAGCGGGGTGCGCCCCGACGACCTCGCCGCCCATGTCCTGCGCGCCCTCGTGGACCGCACCCCCGGCCTCGACCCGGCCCGCATCGACGACGTCTTCTACGGCGACGCCAACGCGGCCGGCGAGGACAACCGCGACGTGGCCCGGATGGCCGTGCTCCTGGCCGGGCTCCCCGTCACCGTGCCCGGCACCACCGTCAACCGGCTCTGCGGCTCCGGCATGGAGGCCGTCATCCAGGCCGCCCGCGCCATCGCCGTCGGCGACGCCTCCATCGCGGTCGCGGGCGGCGTGGAGTCGATGAGCCGGGCGCCCTGGGTGGTGCCCAAGCCCGAGCGCGGCTTCCCCGCCGGGCACCAGCAGATGTACTCCACGACGCTCGGCTGGCGGATGACCAACCCCCGGATGCCGAAGGAGTGGACGGTCTCGCTCGGCGAGGGCGCCGAACTCGTCGCCGACCGCTACGGCATCGACCGCGAGGCCCAGGACGCGTTCGCCCTCGCGAGCCACCGGAACGCCGCCCGCGCCTGGGCCGAGGGGCTGTACGACGGGGAGGTCGTCCCGGTCGACGGGGTGGACCTCGCCCGCGACGAGTCGATCCGCGAGAGCACCTCCGCCGAGGCCCTCGCCAAGCTCAAGCCGGTCTTCCGCGAGGGCGGCACGGTCACCGCGGGCAACTCCTCGCCGCTCAACGACGGCGCCGCCGCGCTCCTCCTGGTGGACGAGGACGGCCTGCGGGCCACCGGCCGCGAGCCGCTCGCCCGCATCGGCGCCACGGCCGTCACCGGCATCGAACCCCAGTACTTCGGCGCCGGACCCGTCGAGGCGGTCCAGCGCGCCCTGAAGAAGGCGGGACGCGGCTTCGACGCCCTGCACACCCTGGAACTGAACGAGGCCTTCGCCGCCCAGGCCCTGTCCTGCCTCAGCCAGTGGCCCGGACTCGACCCCGCCAAGGTCAACCCGCGCGGCGGCGCCCTCGCGCTCGGCCACCCGCTCGGCGCCTCCGGGGCCCGCATCACCGGCGCCGTCGCCCACCAGCTCGCCGCCGCGGGCTCCGGCACCGGCCTCGCCGCGCTCTGCATCGGCGTCGGCCAGGGACTCGCCCTCGTCCTGGAGCGCTGAGCCGATGACCACGTACGACACCGAGCCCCCCACCCAGGAGCGGATCAGCGCCGAGATCGCCGCCGTCCACCGGGCGGCGGCCGAGGCCGGGGGCCGAGGGCCGCACCCGCTCCGGGACTTCGCGCCCTACCGCTCCACCCGGCTGCGCCACCCCCGGCAGCCGCTCGTCCTCGTCGACGACCCGGACGCCGCCGAGCTCCACGGCCCCGTCTTCGGCCCCACCGACGTCGGCGCGCACGACGCCGACCTCACTGCCCAGCACCCCGGGGAGCCGCTCGGCGAGCGCATCACCGTCACCGGACGCGTCCTGGACCGCGCGGGCCGCCCCGTGCGCGGCCAGCTCGTCGAGGTCTGGCAGGCCAACGCCTCCGGCCGCTACGCCCACCCGCGCGACCGCCACCCCGCCCCCCTCGACCCCCACTTCACCGGCGCCGGACGGTGCCTGACGGACGCTCAGGGCCGGTACGCGTTCACCACCGTGCGGCCCGGCGCCTACCCCTGGCGCAACCACGACAACGCCTGGCGCCCCGCCCACATCCACTTCTCGCTCTTCGGCACGGCGTTCACCCAGCGCCTGGTCACCCAGATGTACTTCCCCGGCGACCCGCTCTTCCCGTACGACCCGATACTCCAGTCCGTCACCGACCCGGCCGACCGGGCCCGCCTGGTCGCCGCCTACGACCACCAGCTGTCCGTACCGGAGTACTCGCTGGGCTACCGCTGGGACATCGTCCTGGACGGACCCGGAGCCACCCCGCCCGACCCCGAGGAGAGCTGATGCCCGAGCCGACCCCGTCGCAGACCGTCGGGCCCTTCTTCGGCTACGCCCTGCCCTACCCGGGCGGCCCCGACGCGGCCCCGTCCGGACACCCCGCCACCCTCACCGTCCACGGCCACGTGTACGACGGCGAGGGGAGCCCGGTCCCCGACGCGCTCCTGGAGTTCTGGCAGGCCGGACCCGACGGCTCCGCCACCGGCCGCCCCGGCTCGCTGGCCCGCAACGGCGTGGACTTCACCGGCTTCGCCCGCGCCGAGACCGACGCGGCGGGCCACTGGACGGTGCGCACCCTGCCGCCGCCCGACGCCCGTCCGTACCTCTGCGTCTGCGTGTTCGCCCGCGGCCTCACCCACCACCTGTTCACCCGTCTCTACGTGCCCGGCGCGCCGGGCGACGCGCTGCTCGACGCCCTTCCCGCCGAGCGCCGTGCCACGCTGGTCGCGGCGCCCGACGGGGAGCGGACGCTGCGCTTCGACGTCCATCTGCAAGGCGAGAAGGAGACGGTCTTCCTTGTCTTCGGCAAGTGAGTCAGCGGGCCCCGAGGGCGTACGGGTCCCGGGCCCCGAGGTGGTCGGGCTGCTGTCGCCCGGCTGGGCCGGCAGCCGCGCCGAGGCCCTCACCGGCGACCCGGCGCTGCTCCGGGCGCTCCTGGAGGCGGAGGCGGCCCTGGCCCGCGCCCTCGACCCGGACGCCGGGCGCACCGTCACCGCCCTGGCCCTGGCCGCCCCGCCCGACGCGCGCGACCTGGCGCTGCGGGCCGTCACCGGCGGCAACCCGGTCATCCCGCTCGTCGCCGACCTGCGCGAACGGGTCCGCGAAGTCGACCCGGAACAGGCCGAGTTCGTCCACCGCGGCGCCACCAGCCAGGACATCGTGGACACCGCCCTGATGCTGCTGTCCGCCCGCGTCCTGGACGCGGCCGCCGACGACCTGGCCCGCACCGCCGACACCCTGGCGGCCCTCGCCGCCGCGCACCGCGACACCCCGATGGCCGCCCGCACCCTCACCCAGCACGCGGTGCCCACCACCTTCGGCCTGAAGGCGGCGGGCTGGCGCGCCCTGGTCCTGGACGCCAGGGACCGCCTGGTACGGGTGCGCGGCACCCTCCCCGCCCAGCTCGGCGGGGCCGCGGGCACCCTCGCGGGCCTGCCCGGCGGCGCCGCCACCGTCGAGGCGTACGCCCGTGAACTCGGCCTGGCCGCGCCCGCGTTGCCCTGGCACGTGCTGCGCACCCCGGTCGCCGACCTGGCCGGCGCCCTCGCCCTGTGCGCCGGGGCCCTCGGCAAGATCGCGGCCGACGTCCTGCTGCTCTCCCGCACCGAGACCGCCGAACTGCGCGAGGGCGCGGGCGGCGGCTCCTCCGCCATGCCGCACAAGAGCAACCCGGTGCGGGCCACCCTGATCGCCGCCGCGGCCCGCCAGGTCCCGGCGCACGCCCAGGTCCTGTACGCGAGCGTGAGCGCCGAGGACGAGCGCCCGGCCGGGGCCTGGCACGCCGAGTGGGCCCCGCTGCGGGAGGCCCTGCGGCTCACCGGCGGAGCCGCCGAACTGGCCGCGGGCCTGTGCGCGGGCCTGGAGGTGGACCCGGCCCGGATGCGCCGCAACCTGGAGGCGACCCGGCCGGGCATGGCGCTGCGGGGCGACCCGCGGATCTTCCGCGACCCGGCCACCTACCTCGGCGAGGCCGGCACCCTGGTGGACCGGTCCCTGGCCCGGCGGCCGGACGACGCCCCGGCCCCCGCCCCCCGCCGCCAGGACGCCCCGCGCCGATCCCCGTACCCACCCCCGCACCACCTCCTGGACGGCCCGCCCGACGCGCCCCTCCTGGTCCTCGGCCCCTCGCTCGGCACCTCCCTGCGCCTCTGGGAACCCCAACTCGCCGCCCTGGCGCGCCACTTCCGCGTACTGCGCTACGACCTCCCCGGCCACGGCGGATCGCCCGCCTACCCGCTCCCGGCCGGGGCCACCGTCGCCGACCTGGCCCGCCCGGTCCTGGACCTGGCCGACGGCCTGGGCGCCGGGCGGTTCGCCTACGCGGGCGTCTCCCTGGGCGCCGCCGTCGGCGCCCACCTCGCCGCCCACCACCCCGACCGCGTCAGCCACCTCGCCCTCGTCTGCACCTCGGCGCACTTCGGCGACCCCGCGGCCTGGCGCGCCCGCGCGGCCCTGGTGCGGAAGGAGGGCCTCGCGGCGCTGGCCGACGCGGCGCCCTCCCGCTGGTTCGCCGACCCCGACGCACCGCCCCCGGGCGCCGCGGAGCTCCAGGCCGACCACCGGGCCGCCGACCCCGGGGCGTACGCCGCCTGCTGCGAGGCGCTCGCCGCCCTGGACCTGCGCCCCGACCTGCCCCGGATCACCGCGCGCACCCTGGTCGTCGCGGGTGCCGGGGACCGGGCCACCCCGCCCGCGCACGCCCGCGAACTGGCCGCCGCGATCCCCGGCGCCCGGCTCGTGGAGGTCCCCGGCGCCGGGCACCTGGCCGGCACCGAGCGCCCCGGCGCCGTACTGACCGCCCTCGAAGCCCTGCTGGAGGACCTGCGATGAGCACCGCCGCCACCACCGTCGGGATCATCGGCGCGGGCCCGGCCGGGCTGCTGCTCGCCCGGCTGCTGCACAACGCGGGCGTCGACAGCGTCGTCCTGGAGCTGCGCGACCGGTCCTACGTGGAGCGCCGCCAGCGCGCGGGCATCCTGGAACAGGCCACCGTCGACGTGCTGCGGGCGGCGGGCGCGGGGGAGCGGCTGGACCGCGAGGGAATGGTGCACGACGGCATCGAGCTGCGCTTCGACGGCCGCTCCCACCGGATCGGCTTCCCCGGCCCGACCGGCGGACGACGCGTCACGGTGTACGCCCAGACGGAGGTCGTCAAGGACCTGATCGCCCTCCAACTGGACCAGGGGGGGCCGCTGTTGTTCGGCGCCGAGGCGCGCACGGTCACCGGCGCCGACACCGGCCGGCCGGTCGTCCACTACGTGCGCGGCGGCGAGGAGCACTCGCTCACCTGCGACTACGTCGTCGGCTGCGACGGCTTCCACGGGGTGGTCCGCGACGCCGTGCCCCCCGCGGTCCGCACCACCTACGAGCGGGTCTACCCGTACTCCTGGCTCGGCGTCCTCGCCGAAGCGCCTCCCGTCTACGACGAGCTGGTGTACGCCCACTCGCCGCGCGGCTTCGCGCTGGCCAGCATGCGCTCCCCGGAGGTCAGCCGCCTCTACCTCCAGGTGCCGGCCGGCACCGACCCGGGCGACTGGCCCGACGCGCGCGTCTGGGACGAACTGGACGCCCGGCTCGCCCTGCGCGACGACCCGGACTGGAAGCTCGCCCGGGGCCGGATCACCGCCAAGTCGGTGCTGCCCATGCGCTCGTTCGTCACCGAACCCCTCCGGTACGGCCGGGTGTTCCTCGCCGGGGACGCCGCGCACATCGTGCCGCCGACCGGCGCCAAGGGCCTCAACCTGGCCGCGGCCGACGTGACCGTCCTCGCCGAGGCGCTGGTCAGTGCAGCACGGGACGGATCGGCCGCACTGCTCGACGCTTACTCCGACACCTGCCTGCGCCGGATCTGGCGCGCCGAGCACTTCTCGTACTTCATGACGACGACGCTGCACACGGCCCCCGGGCAGACCCCGTTCGACACCCGGCTGCAGCTCGCCCAGCTGGAGCGCATCGCCGCGTCGGAGCACGCCGGCGCCGAACTGGCCGAGAACTACACGGGGTTGCCGCTGGGCCGGGCCGTCCCGGCCCCCACCACCCGGCTCCCGAGCGGCCGGTCACCACAATCCGGCCAACAGCGCCCGGCTCAGGGTGGTTTCGGCCCGTGAGGGTATAGGCCAGACCCTGGGCCCACGCCCATACTCGTCGTAACGCGACTCGGGGGAGGCGACAGTTGGTGCAGTCGATCCGTACCCAGGACGGCCGGGACCTCGCCGTCGAAGTGCTCGGTCATCCGCGCGGCCGTCCGGTCTTCCTGCTGCACGGCACGCCCGGGAGCCGGCTCGGCCCGGCCCCGCGGCACGCGGTCCTCTACCGGCTCGGGGTACGGCTCATCGCCTTCGACCGCGCCGGCTACGGCGACTCCGACCGATTACCCGGCCGCCGGGTCGCGGACGCGGCCGCCGACGTGCGGTGCATCGCCGACGCCCTGGGCGTCGCGGAGTTCGCGGTGGTCGGACGCTCCGGCGGCGCCCCGCACGCGCTGGCCTGCGCCGCCCTGCTGCCGGACCGGGTCACCCGGGCCGCCGCCCTGGTCGGACTGGCGCCCCGGGACGCCAAGGGCCTCGACTGGTTCGACGGCATGACCGAGTCCAACGTGCGCGAGTACGTCAACGCCGCCGCCGGCGAGGACCAGCTGACGGCCGCGCTGGAGTTCCGCTCGGCGACCATCAGGGCCGACCCCAGGGGCTCGATCGCCGACATGCGGCAGGGGCTGCCCGCCGCCGACAAGGGCATCGTCTCCGACACCGGCATCCGGGCCATGCTGGTGCGCAACTTCGCCGAGGGGCTGCGTAGTTCGGCCGGGGGCTGGATCGACGACGTGATGGCCTTCAGCCTCGACTGGGGCTTTCGCACCGAGAGCATCACCGCCCCCGTCCTCCTCTGGCACGGCGAGGACGACGTCTTCGCGCCCGTCCAGCACACCCGCTGGCTGGCCGCCCACATCCCCGACGCCGAGCTGGTCGTCGAGCGGGGCGCCGCGCACTTCGCCGCCCTGCGGGTGCTCACCCGGGTGCTCAGCTGGGCCATCCGCTGACACCCGCGCGCGGGTCCCAGGGGGCGCGCCGCACCCGCGGCGCACCCCCTTAACGGGTCAGACGGGCTGCGGCTCCAGGTCGCGGTTGAGCCGGCGCCAGTCCCGGCACGCCTCCGTGATCGGGTGGTCCACGCCCAGCTGCCGGGTGGTGGTCTCCAGGACCTTGGCCCGCAGCAGCCGGGCCTCGTCCTCGCGGCCCAGCGCCCGCAGCGTGATCGCCAGGTTCCCCTGGCACACCAGCGCGTCCGGGTGGTGCGGTCCGTGCCGCTCGGTCAGGGCCGCGAGCACCGTGCGCTCCCAGTGCTCGGCCAGGTCGGCCCGCCCCATGTCCCCGTACGCGTTCGCCAGGTTGAGGGCGCACGACAGGGCGTAGGGGTGGCCGGCGCCCAGCGTGCGCTCCAGCTCCGCGCGGATCTGCTCGCACGCCTCGGCCGCCGCGGCGGCGTCCCCGAGCCCCCGCTGGTAGATCGTCACGTTGTTGCGGCAGGCCAGGGTGAACGGGTGCGAGGCGCCCAGCGTCTCCCGGTACTGCTCCAGGATCGGCAGCGCCAGGTCCAGCGCCGCCTGCTTGTCGCCCATCGCGGAGAAGTCCGCCGCCAGGTTGAGACCGCACGCCAGCGCGTCCGGCGCCTTCGTGCCGTACCGCTCCCGGTAGCGGTCGTACGTGGACTCGGTGAGCCGCTTCGCCTCGTGCGGGTGGCCCGCCTTGCGCAGCGACACCGCGAGCGACTTCGCCGTGCGCAGCGCCTCGGGCACATCGGCGGTCAACACCCGCTCGAACGCCTCCACCACCTCCCGCAGCACCCGCACCGACTCGCCGTACTCGCCCAGTTCGCGCAGGTCGCGGGCGAGGTGGCCCTTGGTGGTCAGGGTGAAGGGGTGGTCCGGGCCCAGCAGGGTGCTGCGCCGCTCCACGGTCTCCTCGTCCAGCCGCCGCGCCGTCTCGCTGTCCCCGGTGAGCCGGTAGTCGATGGCCAGGTTGTTCGCCGCCATCAGGGTGCGCGGGTGGTTGTCGCCGAAGTTCTGCCGGAAGCCCGCGAAGATCCGGACGTCGCGCTCCAGGGCCTGGTCGAAGCGGCCCAGCGCGCGCAGGTCGGCGGCGAGCGATCCGGTGGTGATCAGGATCGTGGGGTGGTCGTCGTCCGGGTGGCTCTCGCGCAGCACCGCCATCTGCCGGGCCAGGGTGTCCTCGTCCAGCTCCAGCGCGTCCTGGTACTTGCCCTGCGCCCGCAGCGCGTTGGCCAGTTCGAAGCGGATGTTGAGGGTCTGCAGGTCGTTCTCGCCCAGCTCCCGGGTCCAGGTCCCGTTCAGCTGGGAGCCCAGCTGCCGGGCGTTCTCCAGCTCGCCGCGCTTGAGCAGGTAGCGCACCCGGTCCACCATCAGCTGGCGCACCTTCTCCTCGCCGCAGTCGGCGATGCCGGACGCGCCCAGGTGCGGCCAGATCAGCTCGAAGGCCGGCCAGCTCTTGGGGTCGTGCACCGGGTTGTCCCGGTCCACGTTCTCCGCGGGCCTGGCCTCCGCCAGGATCCGGTGCACCTCGTGCATCGCGGTGACCTGCTCGTCGGGCGACAGGCTGGCCCGCACGGCCGCCTGCACGAGCCGGTGCACCTGGATGCTGCTGTCCGCCGGATCCACCTTGGCCAGCGCGAACCGGTTCAGGGTCTGGATGACCTTGCCCAGCATGTAGCGCTCGCGCAGGTCGGAGTCGTACGGGAGGAGCGACTCGAACATCGAGTCGCTGCCGATCAGCCGCATCGAGATCGGCTCGGCCGAGAAGAACGAGCACAGCTCAAGGAGGCGGACGGCCGCCTTGGACTCCTGGCGCAGCCGGTTGATCGAGATGGTCCAGGTGGCCTCGATCTGCGTCGCGTAGTCCTCCGGCTTGCCCAGCGACAGCACCTTGGTGCTCTGCTCCCTGAGCTGTTCCACGTACGCGTCCACGGGCGTCGCGGTCTCCGCGAGCCAGGCGGCCGCCACCTCCACGGCCAGCGGCAGGTCGCCGACCGCTTCGGCCACCCGGTCCGCGTCGCGGGCGGGCAGCTTGCTCACCCGGCGGCACAGGTGCTCGATGCTCTCGGCCCGGGTGAAGACGTCCACCTCCATGGGCTCCACCCGGGTGGACACCGGCTTGTTGCGGCAGGTCGCCAGGATGTGCCCGTACACCCCGGCGGGGATCGGCTGGGTCTCGTCCGGGAACATCTCCAGCGTCCGGTCCAGGTCCTCGACGTTGTCGAAGATCAGCAGCCAGCGGGCGTAGGGGCTGCCGCGCCGCAGCGAGTTCAGCGCGGCCCGCGCCGCGTCCGCCACCACCTCGCTGGCCCGCGGGTCCATCGCCTGCGCCAGCTCGGCCATCGACGACAGGACCCGGTCCGGCTGTTCCGCCTCCACCCACCACACCAGGTCGTAGTCGGCCCGGAACCGGTGCGCGTACTCCCGGGCCACCTGGGTCTTGCCGACGCCCCCGAGGCCGTAGAGCACCTGCGGGAAGCGCCGCGCGGAACGGGTGTCGCCGCGCAGCCGGTCCCGCAGCCGCTCCAGGATCGAGGCGCGCCCGGTGAACCAGGCGTGCCGCGGCCGCATGTTCCACACGGACGGCCCCACGCCCGGGTAGCGCGGGTCCTCGGGCCCGAACTCCGGGGGACCGGCGTCGTCCTTGTCCAGCGTGGCGAACAGCGCCACGGCCGCGTCCCGCGCCTGGAGCCGCGACAGGTCGACGCCCCGGCCGCTGAACTGCGCGCTCAGCCGTACGTCACCCACCCGCACCGGCACCAGCTGGCGCCGCCCTCCGGAGGAGTCGAGGCCGAACCCGGCGTCCCACAGCCGCACCGCGCGCCGCGAGCCGAAGAACGCCTGCGACAGGACGGGCAGCACCCGGGAGGCGCCGCCGGCCGCGATGTCGGCCTCGACCGCCGTCATCTGGGCGGTGCGCACGTCCACGGGCGTCACCTGGAACCCGGCGCCGAGCAGCACCGCCTCGATCCAGTCCGCCCACATCTGGTCCTCGGCCACGTACGGCAGCAGTACGTGCGACGGGGGGACCGAGCGGCGGCGGGTGTAGGCGGTGACGTAGGTCAGCCGCTCCGCCTCGTCGATGGGGGGCAGCGCCTCGACCCGCCCCTCGGTGAGCACCGAGGTGAGCTTCTCGCAGGCGGTGAGCATCGAGCTGGAGACCCCGGGCGCGTCGCCGAACGTCGCCAGGATCTCCTCGTACGCGTAGAACGGCCGGTAGGGGATCTCCACCGAACCCCAGTAGCGGCTCATCTCCGGCCCGTTCATCCCGCCGGGCAGTCCGGGGAACCGCTCGCGCGCCAGCTGGCGCCCGGCGTCGGCCTTCTCCTTCTCGCCGTCGTCGATGCGCATCGGCACCGGCAGGATCCGGATGCCCTTGTCCGCGTAGCGCTCCTGGATGTCCCGGGCCACGGACGAGGCGCCGTCGATGCTCTGGTCGCTGAGGGTGAAGCAGACCACCAGGACGTGCGGCATCTGCACGGTGCAGATGTCGGCGATGTCACTGAGTCCGGTACGACTGTCGATGAGGGTGTAGTCGTAGTGCCTGCGCATGTCGCCGCGCATCGCGTCGAAGAACTGTCCACCCCCGAACCGCTCGTAGAAGTCGTCCCAGTCCATGCGTCCGACGGTGGTGGGGTAGTCGCGGTTGCGTCGTCCGGCGGACAGGAAGTCCAGGCTCCCGCGGTGCGGGAAGGCCCAGTTGAGGGAGGTGGCGTGCGGACGCACCCGGGCGAAGCGGTGGTGCCAGTCCGGCTCCCGGTCGGCGGGCCGCCTGGCCTCCTCCTGGTACTCGGTGATCAGGTTGATCAGACCGGGGGTGGCCTCCAGGTCGCCCATGTTGAGGAACGGGTGGAAGAAGCGGTGCAGACCGGGCGCCTCCAGGTCCCAGTCCACGGCCAGCACCCGGTGGCCGTTGGCCGCCAGGATCCACGCCGTGTTGGCCAGCGCCATGGTCCGGCCCGTGCCGCCCTTGTACGAGTAGAAGGTGATGATCTTCCCGTCGCGGTTCTCGGTCATGTGGTGGAGTCCTCCGCCGGTTCAGCGTTGCCCTGTGACTCGTCGGTGTCCGCCGTGCGCTGGACGGGGACGCCGGCGCCGTAACCGACGCCGGACGGGAGCACTTTGGGGAGCCGCTGGTGCTGCCCCGCCGGGGGATAGGTGGGGGCGTGCTCCGCGTAGCCCCGGCTGGCCGCCCGCACCGCGATCGGCAGCTCCCGGCTGAACGCCTCCAGCGTGGTCATCCCCGCCGACCGGTGCCCGCCCCTGACCCCTGCGGGAGGAGTGAGCGCCGCGTCGGTGAGCCTCCTCAACTCGCTCTCCCTGGAGGGGGATTCGGGGTCCTCCCGGTTCCACGGGTCCATCACGCTGACCCATGGACGGTCCTGGGCGTAGATGCGGCGGACCAGCTCCCTGCGGTCCGGCCGGTCCAGCGCCCAGCGGTCGAGCAGCAGCAGCGCCGGGGCCTCGGGCGGCGCCCCGTCGTCGATGAGCAGCTGCTTGGGGTCGGTCTCGAACTCCCGCACCCGCACCACGTAGTCGAGGTTGCGGGCCAGGTCCACCGCGTGGTCGGCGAGCGGCCTGCTGGAGCGGGGGTGGAAGGGGTTCCAGTCCCTGGCGTGCGTGCCGTAGCAGTCCTCGCCCCGGTCCTCCGGGCGGTCCGTGCGGCAGCAGGCGAGCACCGAGACCTGCAGCTCGCGCGGCGCCCCGGGCGGTCCGAAGGCGCTCGGCATCGCCCCGTAGTTCTGGTGCGGGTCGCCGTCCGCGATGAGTGTCTGCTCCGCGACGCTCACGATGCGCTTGGCGAGCAGGTACACCGCACGCTCGTACTGGTCGCGCAGGTAGCGGAGTTTGATCAGTCCGTAGAACCCCTCGTCGGCGTAGTCGTCGCCGAACGTGGCGTGGTTGAACTGCAGCCGCTCGGCGGGCTGCGGCAGCTGCCGGGTGGGCACCGGCACCCAGAGCGCGGGCACGATCCCGTTCACCGGGGAGCCGCTGTTGCTGCGCGCCTGGTGGTGCGCGGCGCGCTGGGAGAACACGAACCATTCCCTGCCGCACTGCTCGCTGAGGAAATAGCGCGGCGAGTACAGGGGGACGAACACCCGGCAGTACGCCAGGGCTTCGGAGAGGCGTTCCTGCCAGCCCTCCCCGGGCTGCATCTGCTGGTCCATGAAACCCGCGGGGACCCCGGCGGGCAGTGATGTCAACGCCAGTACGTGGGCGCTGAGGTCCCGGTAGAACCGCTCCACCCACACATTGGGATCCCGGTCCTTCGGATGGTTCTTCGGCGTGTGCGCGTAGGAGAGGAAGAAGTACGGTTTCGGTTCTTCTCCCCCGGGTCCCGCGGCTCCGACCACTGACGTCTCCCCCCGGCCGGGTCATTGAGGGACCTCAGTCTAGGAAAGGAGGATTCCTTTGCGGAACAGATCGTGCGGATCCGTGTGCGCGGATCGGCGGCCGGGAAATCCGGCCGCCGCCCCGGAAGAGATCGATTGCCGGTCCGGAAGGGAGTGAAAGGAAAAGATCACCCGGTCATTCCACGCGCTGATCATTCTCCGTACCGTGCAATTGCAGCCACCGCGCGCGGTGTTCACGTGCCGATCGACGTGCTTCTTCCCGCACGCTGGCCGAAATCGATTCCCCGTCCCAGCCCTCGACCGCACCGGCCATCCCGGCGACGAACCGCTCGCCGAGCGGCGTCAGCGCCCCCGATCCGGCGAGCTCGGCCACGGCGCCCGCGGTGTGCTCCCGCCAGCGGGCGAACTGCTCCTCGGCGTCCGCGCGCTGACCGGTGCGACGCGCGGCGCGCCAGAAGTCGGTCACGGCCAGGTGCGCGTACGTACCCTGCAACAGCCCCTCGAAGGGCCTCGGGTCGTCGCGCCAGGGGGCGTAGAAGCGCCGCGTCTCGGCGCGGTCGAACAGCGCGAAGTCGTCCAGCACGGCGCCCAGCTTCACGTGCTGGTACTCGTGCACCAGGAGCAGCGCCAGCAGGTCGGGGGCGCCGGGCAGGGCCGCCGCGACGGCGCCGTGCGCCTCCTTCGCCGCGCAGCTCACCGACCGCTGGTCGGGCGCCCGCAGCGGGGTGACGACCCGCAGGCCGCGCGCGACCCCCTCGGCGTACTGCGGCAGCTCGGCGCGGAGGAACTCCCACGCCTCGCGCAGGTCGTCCTCCCAGCGCTTGGCCTCACCCTGCGAGAGCCGCTCGGCGACCGGCCACTCGTGGCAGTCGCGCCAGGGGTCGGTGTCCTCCAGCGCCACGGTCCAGCCGGACATCCGCATGACCCGCACCGGCTGCCAGTACGGCGTGAGGCCGTCCAGGCCGTCGCCGGAGCCGATGGTGAGCACCCGGTCCCCGGCGCGGACGGTGAAGCCGTCCCCGGTGGGCGTCAGGAGCGCAGGGCCGCTCGCACCGGGCAGGCTCAGCACCCCCAGGCCGGGCAGGTGGACCGTTCCCTCGGTCACCGGGACCGCCACGGTCCGCTCGCGGCGGGCCACCAGACAGGCCGCCGCGGCGATCCGGGCCAGCCCGGGCACCAGCTCCGCCCGCTCGCCCCGGTCGAGCACCGCCAGCGCCCAGCGCCGCAGGTAGGGGTGGGCCAGCACGGTGTCCAGGGCGTCGGGGGCCGTCTCGTCGAGGTCGGTCACCAGCTCCCAGGCGTCCCGCGCCACCGGGTCGTCGCCGGGCACCAGGGCGCCCAGCTCGGCCAGCAGCCGGCGGTTGGCGTCCAGCTGCCGCGCGTCCAGCCAGGCGACCACCGCGTCGTCGCCGAGGCCCCCGGCGAGCTGGGCGAGCCGGTCGTCGAACTGACGGTCCGTCTCCCGGCGGCTCACCGTGCTGACGAACTGGAGCAGGTCCGGGCAGAAGACCGAGGGGTTGTCGAACCCGTTTTCCGCGCGGTAGCGGTGGGCGTAGAGCCCGCCGCCGCACGAGGTGACCACCGGGCAGGCCCGGCACTGCGCCGCGAGGCCCTCGATCCCCCGGGCGCGCGCCGCGACGCCGGGGTGGGCGGCCACGTCGTCCAGGGAGTTGGCGAACACGTCCATGCCGGTGACCGGCGCGCCGTCGTAGGTGATCTTCAGCGTGTCGGCCTGCTCGAACGTGCCGTCCGCCTCGATCACGGCGAGGTCCGCGGGGGACAGGCCCAGTGACTCCGTCAGGCTGCTCTGGCCGCGCAGGGTGCGCAGCACCGAGTCGAACATCCGGATGGGCACGGGCCGTCCGTCGGCCTCCCAGAGCCGGTGGACGGTGGCCAGCCAGTCGGCGTACGGAGTGGCGGACGGGCCGGGCCGGGGCGGCGGGGCGTCCCAGGTGGCGTGCGGCAGGAGCAGGTCGAGGCGGGGCGGCTCCAGCGCGACCAGGGCCCGGTAGACGGCCTCGGGGTCGTTCGCCACGTCGATCGTGCAGAGGATGCCCGCGAAGACCGGCCGGTAGCGGGGGCGGTTCAGCAGCCCGACCGCGCGCAGCACCTGCGGATGGCTGGTGCGCCCGTCGGCGAAGCGGCGGTGCCGGTCGTTGGCGGCGCGGTCACCGTCGAGCGAGACACCGACCTTGATGCCCAGTTCGAGGAAGAGCTCGCAGAACTCCTCGTCGAGCAGCACCCCGTTGGTGTGCAGCCTGAGGTCGAGGGCGCAGACGCCGTCGAGGGCCCGGGAGAACTCGGTGGCCGCGCGGCGCAGCCCGTCACGGCCGTACAGCAGCGGCTCGCCGCCGTGCAGGACGACGTGGACGGCGCTCAGGCGGTGGGTGCGGGCGTGCTCGGCGATCCGGTCGGCCGTCTGCGCGAGGGCCTTGTCCGAGATGAACCGGGGCCGGCCGCGCCAGCTGGTGTCCGCGTGTTCGTAGACGTAGCAGTGATCGCACTTGAGATCACAACGACTCGCGACCTTGACGACGAACTGCGTCAGGGCTGGGGGCGGCCGGTCCATGGCGTGTGCTGTCCGGTCCGGTCAGAGGGCCGACTGGAAGGCCGAGGCGGGGAGCGGGGCCGCCTCCCCGTCGGCGGTGCGCCGACGGGCCGTGCCCGGGACGTCGCCGTCGCCCCGCGACGAGAGCTGTGAGATCAGCACGCGGTCGGTGACGGGGGCGGAGGGCTTGGACTTCTGGGCCGTGGAGACGAGTGCGGTGTCCATGGTGCGCCTTTCAGGAGCATATGCGGGTGAGAGGGGCGGGAGCGCCCGGGTACGAGACAATCATTGGCGATCAGTCGCACGCGCGCGACGCGCACGCCAGCGCCCCGCGCGTCGCGCGGGGCACGTGGGCGCACGCCGTCCTTGCCCTTCCGCCCCCTAACTCACCTGACGGCACCGAAGGTGCGGCGCAGACCGGTCTAGCACCCCTTCGGGCGACGCCCCCCAGGCACCGGCCTGCGCATCGTCGCTGTGTCGTCTCCACCGCACTCCGGCGCCGATCAGATGGGCCAAGGGCTCGGGAACGCTGACGTTAACAGCGTCTCCCGGGGCGCGGGGCGAATACCAGAGCTTTGACATCACATGGGCCCCGCCACGGGGGCGCCCGGAAGCGCTTGCGCCGTTCAGCGGCGCGCGCAACCGGGAGGCGACCCACCGGTAGCTCCGCGGCGGACTCCGCCGCGGCCCCACCGGCGCTCCGGCGGCACTCGTGCGCCGGGTGCGAGCCCCCTATCTGCGGGCGCCCGCGGGCGCCCGCAGGGCCGCCACCAGGTGCAGCAGCCGCTCCTCGTTCCCCGACAGGCCCGCGGCGCGCAGGGCCTCGTCGGCCTCCGCCATCGGGGGCGTGAGGAGCGCCCCGGCCAGCGGGGCGAGGGCCGGGTCGGAGAGGACGGCCTGGGTGGACTCCAGGAGGCGCGCGTAGGCCTGGGCGGCAGCGCGCTCGGGGGCGGTGATGCCGGTCATCTGTGGCTCCCTGTCGGCGGGGTGGCGGGCTGGGTCCCCACCTTCTCGCACGGGTCTGACAATCAGCCGCCGCCGCTCCCGCCGACGCCCCCGGACAGCCGCTCCGCCAGCCGTTCCAGGAAGACCCGCTGGCCGGACACCAGCCGGGGCTCGGCCTGTTCGGGCGTGCACCAGGCCACCCGGTCCAGCTCGGGGAACTCCCGTACGACCCCGGAGCCGCGCGGCCACTCCATGCGGAACGTCCCCGGCACCACGTCCGCCGGGTCCAGGTCGGCCTCCACGGCCCACACGGTGACCGTCTTCCCGCTCGCCTGCCGGGCCTCGCCCAGGGCGATCGGCTCCCCGTCCGGCGCGGGCAGCCCGAGCTCCTCCTCGAACTCCCGGCGCGCCGCCGCCTCCGGGGCCTCGTCGGGTCCGTACTCGCCCTTGGGGACCGACCAGGCGGCCGTCTCGCGGGAGGCCCAGAACGGGCCGCCCATGTGACCGATCAGGACCTCGGTGCCGCCGTTCACGCGCCGGAACAGCAGCAGGCCCGCGCTGCGCTTGTGCCGTTGGTCGACCATGCCTCCAATGTACGGACCGCCCGCGCCGGGTGCGCTACGGCCGGGCCAGGTGCCGCAGCACCGCCACCGCGGCCGCCTCGCCCTCGCGGGCCACCGCCGCCGCCCGCACCCCGCCGCGCAGCAGGGTGCCGACGGCGAACACACCGGGCTCCGAGGTGGCGAACGCCGCGTCCACCACCGGCCCGCGCGTCACCGGGTCGACGCGCAGGCCGCCGCCCCGGGCCAGTTCGTGCTCGGGGATCCAGTCGCCGGTGAACACCACCGTGTCGCAGCGGACGGTCCACGCGCGCGGGGCGCCGCCGGACGCGTGGACCACCACTCCCGAGAGCCGCCCGCGCCCCAGGAGTTCGCCGACCCCGCCCCGTACCACCTGGGCGCCCACCGCGCGCGGGGCGGGGCCGGGCGTGACGAGGGCCGCGACCCGGACGCCCGCGCGGCGCAGCAGCCGCACGGCGTGCCCCGCGAGCGATCCTGCGCCCACCACCACCGCGCGCGTGCCCACCCGCAGGCCCGCGGCCACCGTGCGCTGGAGCTCGCCCGTGGTGTACACGCCCGCCGGACGGGTGCCCGGCACCAGCCGCGCCGCCCTGGGCCGTTCGCGGGCGCCGGTCGCCAGGACCACGGCCCGCGCCCCGATCCGCTCCAGGCCCTGAGGGCCCGTCACCTCCAGGACGCGCGGCCCGGCCCAGCCGGTGGCCGTCACCGAGGTGCGCAGCCGGGCTCCGGCCCCGCGCGCGGCGGCGGCCCAGTGGCGGGCGAACAGCGGCCCGTCCACGGTGCGCCCCCGGGCGCCGAGCCCGAAGCCGCCCCGGTGGCAGTGGCGGGGCGTCCCGCCCGGCTCCTCCTCGCGCTCCAGGACCTCGACCGCGCCCGCCCCGGCGGCCGCCAGCCGGGCGGCCAGGGCGAGTCCGGCCGGGCCCGCCCCGACGACCAGGACGTCCACGTCACGGCGCACGGCGGCCCCCCTCGAACAGCGCGCGCACCGCGGCGCCGCACGCGAACCCCTGGCAGCGCCCCGCGCGGGCCCGGGTGCGCCGGCGCAGGCCGTCCGGCGAGCCCGGCGGCACCGTGGAGGCCAGCGCGTCGCGGATCTCGCCCCGGGTGACCCGCTCGCAGTGGCAGACGATCCGGCCGTACTCGGGGTCGCCGGCGATCGCGCGGGCGTCCCGGTAGGGGCGGGTGGACGCCTCGCCCAGCGGCGGCATCCGCACCGGAGCCAGGTCGCGGGGCGCGCCCACCGAGAGGCCCTCCTCGGCGAGCAGCCCCACCACGTGCGCGGCGATCGCCATCGACGCGGTCAGGCCGGTCGAGCGGATGCCGCCCACCGTGACGACGCGCCGCCCCGGGTGGCGGGCGATGCGGTAGTCCTCGGCCCCGGTGGCGGCGCGCAGGCCCGCGTACACCGCCGTGACCTCCTCGTCGAGCAGCTCCGGCAGGATCCGGCGGCCCTTCTCCCGCAGCAGCGCGATCCCCTCGGCCGTGGAGCCGGTCGCCGTCTTGTCGTCCAGGTCCTCCGCGGTCGGCCCGAGCAGCACCTTGCCGAACACGGTCGGGGCCACCAGGACGCCCTTGCCGAGCGCGGTCGGGACGGGCAGCAGGATGTGCCGCACCAGATCCCGCGCGGGGGAGTCGAAGACGATCAGCTGGCCGCGCCGGGGCGTGACGGTGAAGTCCCGGTGGCCGAGCGCCCGGTCGAGCACGTCGGCGTGCAGACCGGCGGCGTTGACCAGGTGGCGGGCGCGCAGCGGGCCGCGCGAGGTGCGCAGCACGTGGTGGCCCGCGCCGTCGTGGCCGACCGACTCCACCCGGCAGCGCAGGTGCAGGTCCACGCCCGCGCGCACCGCCTGCGTGGCGTAGGCCAGGGTGACGGACCAGGGGTCGACCACGCTCTCGCCCGGCACCCGCAGCGCGCCCAGCGCGCCGGGCCCCAGGCGCGGTTCGAGGCGGTACAGCTCGTCGGCGTCCAGTCGTTCCGTGTCGTGGCAGCCGTTGCGCACGGCCTTCGCGGCGAGTGCGGGCAGCGCCGCCAGCTGTTCGGGGTCCCAGGCGACGAGCAGCGCGCCGACCGGTTCCAGGGCGATGCCGCACTCCTCGGCGTAGCCGGCGAGCAGCCGGGAGCCCTCGCGCACCAGCCGGGCCTCCAGGGTGCCGGGGACCGCGTCGAAACCGGTGTGCAGGATCGCGGTGTTGGCCTTGGAGCTGCCCTCGCCCACGTCGTCGGCCGCCTCGACCAGGGCGGTGCGCAGCGGGTGGCGGGCCAGCTCGCGGGCGATGGCCGAGCCCACCACGCCCGCGCCCACCACGGCGACGTCGTAGGGCCCTTCGGGCAGCGGGCCCGCGCCGGTCACCGTCACGCGGCGCCGTCCAGGAGCCGTTCCACGGCGGCCCGGAAGGCGCCCAGGCGCTCGGCGGCCTCGGTGGCGCCGATCCGGGGCTCGTAGACGGCGGAGGGCCGCCAGTCGGGCACCGCGTCCTCGGGGCGCAGCCCGGGCTCGTGGCCGAGCCGGGCGACCGCGGCGGCGCCCAGCGCGGTGGCGTCGGGCAACGCCGAAACCTCCACCGGGAGTTGGAGCAGGTCCGCCTGGGTCTGCATGAGCAGCGCGGAGCGGGTCAGGCCGCCGTCCACGCGCAGCACGGTGAGCGGGGCGCCCAGGTCGGCGGCGGCCGCGTCGGCGAGCGCGGCCACCTGCGCGGCGACGCCCTCGACCAGGGCCCGCACCAGCTGCCCGGGGCCGGTGTCCAGGCCGAGCCCGGTCAGCGATCCCCGCACGTCCCCGCGCCACCACGGCGCCGCCAGGCCCGCCAGGGCCGGTACGAAGGTGACGCCCCCGGCGTCGGGCACGGCGCCGCCCACCGGGTCGAGGTCGGCGGCCCCGGAGATGACGCCCAGGTCGGTCAGCCAGCGCACGGCGGAGGCGACGGTGAACACCTGGCCGTCCAGGCAGTAGCTGGTCTCCCCGCCGAGCCGCCAGGCGACGCAGGAGACCAGGCCGGAGTCGCCCCGGCGGGGGAGCGGACCGGTCTGCGCGAGCAGGAACGCCCCGGTGCCGTAGGTGCACTTGGCGGTGCCCGGCTCGGTGACGCGCTGGGCGAGCAGCGCGGCCTGCTGGTCCACCAGCAGCCCGGTCAGCGGGAGTTCGCCGCCGAAGGCCCGCGTGGCGCCGACCGGCCCGGCGGCGTCGACGACCTCGGGCAGCCGCTCGTCCGCTAGGCCGTACAGCTCCAGGGCGCGCGGCGACCAGTCGACCCGGTCCAGGTCGAGCAGCTGAGTGCGCCCGGCGGTGGCGGCGTCGGTGACCAGGGCGCCGGTGAGCCGGTGCGCCAGCCAGGCGTCGGTGGTGGTGACCACGCCGTCGCGGGTGAGGTGGCGGCGTATCCAGGCCATCTTGGGAGCGGCGAAGTAGGGGTCCACCGGCAGTCCGGTGAGTGACCTCAACTCCTCGGCGTGCGGCGCGAGTTCATCGCAGAGTGGGGCGGCGCGGCGGTCCTGCCAGACGATCGCGTCGGTCAGCGGAGCGCCGCTCTCCGGATCCCAGGCGAGCACCGTCTCGCCCTGGTTGGCGAGGCCCACCGCGACGGCCGGTTCGCCCGCGTCCGCGAGGGCGGCGCGCCCGGCCTCCAGGACGGAGTCCAGCAGCTCGGCGGGGTCGGCCTCGACCCGGCCCCCGGAGCCGTACCGCGGGCGCACCGGCGCCGCACCGGTGCCGATCACCCCGCGCTCCGGGCAGACGACGAGGGCCTTGGTGCCCGAAGTGCCCTGATCCACGGCGAGTACCGGGCCGCTCATCCGCGTACGCCTCCTGGCCTGTCGGGGGCCGTTCCTTGATCGAAAGGGGTCGGTCGGCCAGCCTGCGGGAGAGCCCGGGCGGCGTCAAGGGCGGGCGGCGCCAAGCCCGGACGATCGGGACCCCGGTCGGCAAATGCCGCCGATGCCGACATGGCCGATGGATCAGTTTCGGTCCCTGGCCGGAACCTTGTTTTCGAACAGGAAAGTGGACCGGACTAGTCCTTTGCGCTCTATAGTGATCGCCGATCAACAGCATCAACAACGCTACGTCAACGATCAGTTCGGGCCTTCCGGGGGCGACCGCGCGGCCCAGGCGCGGGGGACCGACGGCCGCTCGCCCCGACCGGAGGACCCATGAGCAGCGACGACCGCCCGGTCTACCATCCGGCCGGCCACGACAAGGCGTTACGCGGTGCCGTGCAGGACCTGCGCACCGGCCGCTGGGTGGCGATGGCCCAACTCCTCGCCGACACGCCCGGCTGGCCGCTGTGGACCCAGCGCACCCAGGTCCTCGCCGCCGTCGCGGCCGGCTCCGACGTCGTCCAGGCCTGGCGCGCCGAGCAGCCGCACAGCGTCGCCGCCACCGTGATGCACACCCGGGTCACCGTCGAACGCGCCGTGCGCGCCCACCGCGAGGGCCACAAGCGCACCCGCGAACTGTGGCAACTGGCCTGGGACGCCTGCCGAACCGCCACCCGCGCCGCCCCCGACGACCCGGTCCCCTGGGTCTGCCTGCTCGCGCTCGCCTGCCTCGACGAGCGGCAGCAGATGGAGGAGCACCGGGTCCACCCGCCCGCCCCCATGCTGCCCACCGGGCCCTGGGGCCTGCTCGCCGAGGCGGACAAGCGCGACCCGCACAACCGCGAGGCGTACCACCGCATGCTGCAGTTCGTGTACGCGCGCGGGGCCGGCGGCCCGCTCTCCGAAGCGGTCAACTTCGTCCAGTGGGCGGCCTCCGCGGCGCCCGCCGGATCCGCGCTGCACGCCCTCCCGCTGTACGTGCGGGTGGAGCGCTACCGGCGCGACCGGGGCCAGGAGAAGGCCCTGGACCTGCACTGGGTCGCCGAGGACGCGACCCGCGACACCGAGCGCGCCCTGCACGGCTGGTTCGACCACACCGTGCCCGAGGCGTGCTCACTGCTCGACCTCAACCACCTCGCGCACGCCCTGTGGGGCGCCCTGGCGTTCCACGACGCGGCCCGGGTCTTCGAGGCCCTCGGCCCGTACTGGACGCCCCAGCCCTGGGCCTACCGCACCCCCGACCCCGGCGACCAGCGGCTCGCCGAGGAGGTGTTCCTGCGCGCCCGCGGCCGCTCGCTCGCCGCGGCCCGCGACAGCTGACCGGGCCCGTACGCCCGGTACCGTCCCCGAACCTCACCCCCCGGAGGTACCCCCGTCATGTCCCGCACCACGTGGGCCAGTTCGGAACAGAGCCAGATACCCCAGCGCGACGAGGAGCAGCGGCTGCGGGAGCTCGGCTACCAGCCGGTGCTGGCCCGCCGCATGGGCGGCTTCGGCAACTTCGCCATCAGCTTCTCCGTGATCTCCATCCTGTCCGGCTGCATGACCCTGTACGGCTTCGGCCTGGGCACCGGTGGCCCGGCCGTGATGATGTGGGGCTGGGCGGGCGTCGGCCTGTTCGTGCTCTGCGTCGGCCTCGCGCTCGCCGAGGTCACCAGCGCCTACCCGACCTCCGGCGCGCTGTACTACATGGCCGACCGGCTCGGCGGGCGCCGCTGGGGCTGGTACACCGGCTGGCTCAACCTGCTCGGGCTGCTCGGCGCCATCGCGGGCATCGACTACGGCGCCGCCCTGTTCACCGGCGCCTTCCTCAACCTGCAGTTCGGGTTCACCCCGACGCCCGGCTCGACCTTCCTGATCTTCCTGGCGATCCTGCTGCTGCACGCCGTGCTCAACCTCTTCGGCGTCCGGCTGGTCAGCGTGCTCAACTCCATCAGCGTGTGGTGGCACCTGGCGGGCGTCGCGGTCATCGTGGGCGCGCTCGCGATCGTGCCCGACCACCACCAGTCGCCGTCGTTCGTCTTCACCGAGTTCGTCAACGACACCGGCTGGGCCAACCCGTTCTACGTCGCCGCGGTCGGCCTGCTGCTCGCCCAGTACACCTTCTCCGGCTACGACGCCTCCGCCCACCTGTCCGAGGAGACGTCCAACGCCTCGGTCACCGCGGCCAAGGGCATCGTCCGGGCCATCTGGGTCTCCTGGCTCGCCGGCTTCGTTCTGCTCGCCGGGCTCACCTTCGCCATCCAGGACTACGCGGGCACCCAGAACAGCGCCACCGGAGTGCCGCCCGCGCAGATCCTGCTCGACGCGCTCGGCAGCGGCGCGGCCACCGCGCTGCTCCTCGTGGTCATCGTCGCCCAGCTGTTCTGCGGCAACGCCGAGGTGGCCGCCGCCAGCCGGATGGTCTTCGCCTTCAGCCGCGACAACGCGCTGCCCGGCTCCGCGCTCTGGCGCAAGGTCAGCAGCCGCACCCAGACGCCCGTCCCGGCCGTCTGGCTCTCCGTGGTCGTCGCCGGCGTGCTCGCCCTGCCCTCGCTGTACTCGGCGACCGCCTACGGCGCGGTCACCGCGATCAACGTCATCGGCATCACCCCCGCCTACGCCATCCCGATCTACCTGCGGCTGCGCGCGGGCGACCGCTTCGAGCCCGGCCCCTGGTCGCTGGGGAAGTGGAGCAGGCCGATCGGCTGGATCGCGGTCGTCTGGGTCGCCTGCGTGACCGTCCTGTTCTGCCTGCCGCAGAAGTCGCCGGTGACCATCGACTCGATGAACTACGCCGTGATCGCGCTGGCGGTGGTGCTGGTCCTGGCCAGCGTCTGGTGGTACGTCGCGCGCCGCTCGTACGGCACGCCCCAGGCGTACGGGAGCGCCCGCGAGCAGGCCGAGATCGCCGACCACATCGTCTGACGTCCCGCCCCGCGGGACCCCGTGCGCGACCGGGCGCGGGGAGGGAGCCCCCCGACTCCCTCCCCGCGCCCCTCCGTCGGTGCGGGCGGGTCAGCCCGAGAACTCGTACCGCCAGGCGGCCGTCTGCGGGGCGAAGTGCAGCTCGGTGAGTTCCAGCAGGTGCCCGTGCTGGTCGGCCACCTCGCGGTGCACGGTCAGCTGCACCTGGTCCGGCGCACAGTGCTCGGAGGCCCCGATCGACTCGCGGCGCACCGGGCGCAGCCCGGCCCGGTGCATCCAGTGGTAGAGCAGCCTGAGGTCGGGCTGCTGCTCGCAGTCCTTGCCCCGGCGGTAGCGGCCCAGCTCGGGGATCTCCTCCAGGGCGTGGTGCGAGAAGTGCGTCAGGGTCCGCTGGACCACGTCACCGCGCGCGTCGAGCACCAAGTGGCGGTGGACCAGGGTCGGTTCGGACGGGGGCAGGTCCAGGGCGAGCGCCGTCTCGTACGGTGCGTGCTGCCAGCGCAGTCCGGCCCGCACCAGCGCGCCGGTGGCCACGCTGCCGCCGGGGAACGACGGGTGGCGCCCGTCGGCGGGCGCCGCCGGCGGCGGGGGAGCGGCCACCGCCGCGAACGTGCCGCGCCGGTCGGTCACCACCAGGCTCTGCTCGCGCAGGAACTGCAGGGCGCTGCGCACGGTCTGCCGGTTGACGCGGAACCGGTCGGCCAGGGTGCGCTCCGAGGGCAGTCTGCTGCCCGGCTGGATCCGCTGGTGGTCCAGGTCGTCGCGCAGCGCGGTGGCGACGCGCAGGTACAGGGGGAGCGCTGCGGGGGTGTGGTCGCGATCGGGCTCGGCCATGATCGACCCTCTCTTCGCTCTACGTGGTCGGGAGTGCCGTGTGGGTGATCAATGCCTATCATTGGTCTAAACCTGTTTGCCAGTCCGGTACGGGAACACCCGTCGGGTTCTGGCCGGATCACACGGCTGCCCGGCATATGTCAGCAGCTCTCGCGCCACACCCCGAGGTCGCTCTTCTTGCGGATGGAACTGAGCCCGAGCCGTTTCGCCGTGCCGCAGAACTCCTCGGTGGACAGCGCGTATTCGGCGTGGAACACCGCCTTGCCCGCCCGTACGAAGGCCGCCAGCGGCGCACAGGAGTCGTACTCCGCGCACTCCTCGTTCACCGCGAAGTCGAACACGCCCACCAGCTGCGGGATCTGCTCCAGGTCGTTCTTCAACCCCACGGCCAGGCCCCGCTCGTGGGCCAGCTCCGCGATCATCCGGTTGTACGCGAGCTGGTGCGCGCCGGTCAGCGGGAAGCCGGTGTCGGCCGTGTACCCGTCCAGCAGGTCCGCCTCCACCCCGTCGAAGCCCTTGTCCCGGCACATGTCGAAGCGCTTGGCCATCAGCGGCCGCAGGACCTCCACCCGCCGCACGTCCAGCCAGCGCTCGCCCCGCCAGCCGTTGGCGTCGCCCAGCAGGCCGCGCGGGAACGCGGCCGCGTCCGGCCGGTAGGACTCCCAGGAGCCGGCGTTGACGTAGCAGATCACCTTCCGCCCCGCCCGGTGCAGCTCCGCCACCACTGAAGCGTCGTTGTTGAAGCCGTCGATGTCGTACACCGGGACGTCCACCCCGGTGTCGACCCGCCCGTCCAGCTGCCACTGCCACGCGGTACCGGGCTCGGGCCTCCAAACAGCCTGTTTCGCGCGGGACTTGGCCGTGGGCCGGGGCCCGGTGGCGGACGCCGACGGCGACGCGGACCGGGACGGGGACCTCGACGGCGGGGGCGCCACGGGCGTCCTGGTCCCTGCCGCCGGGACGCCGATCGTCGGCTCGGGGGGCGCGGGCGGCTCCGGGGGCGGCGCGCAGGACGCCAGCAGCGCCGCCAGCAGGGCGGCGCCCGCGAGCGGCAGCGGTGCGGTGCGGCGGATCACGGTGACGGCTCCTTGAGGGCGGGCGGCAGGACCGACCACGGGTTGCGGCCGTGCCCGGTGACGGCGCAGTGGACCGCCGCGCCCCGCAGTCTCGCGGTACGACCCGCCACCGAACAAAGCCCCGGGGGCACTCCGTGCACGAGATGGCAGAAACGCTCCGCAGGATGGCCGGACGTCCACGCCGGGGCGGCCGGGGCGCGGCAGTACGCCTCCCAGTCGCCCTCGAAGGTGATCACCAGGTCCGCCACCGAGGCGTACCCCGGCGCCGGGTGCACCCCGGGGTTGAGCACGACCGTCCGGCCGCCGCGCGCCCGGGCCGCCTTCACCAGCCGCTTGCACGCGCGCAGCCAGGCCGCCTGGTCCGGCGCCTGGTCGAAGAGGAAGCCGTCCACGTCGTACCACGCGCGGTGCCGGTCGAGGTCGTCCAGCACCTCGCGCTGCGGGCGCCGCCCGTAGTCCAGGTCGGCGTACCCCAGCACGGCCACGCCCGCCGCCCGCAGGTCGCGGGCGGCGGACGCGAAGGCCGGATCGGGCGAACCCCCGGGCCCGTCGGCCACGTTGAGGACCACCCCGTACAGCCGGTCGGCGGCCGCCGCGAGCGCCCGCCAGGCGCCCGGGTCGGCCGCCGGGTGCACGTACATCGGCACGAGCATCATGGCGAGGCCGTGGCCGTACAGTCCGCCCACAGGTCGTCCAGGGACTCCGCCAGCGGGTGCCGGGGCTCCCAGCCGAGCGCCGCGCGCGCCGCCGACGGGTCCGCGCACTGCCAGGACACCGCCGCCGACCGGGCCGACCCCACCGCCGAGGACTCCTCGATGCGGCAGTCGAGGCCGGAGGCCCGCAGCAGGCCCTGCGCGATGGCCCGGACCTCGGTGGCACTGCCGCTGCCGATGTTCAGCACCGGCGGCAGCGGGCCCTTCGCGGTCGCCGCCAGCACCGCGGCCCGCGCCACGTCGCGGGCGTCCACGAAGTCCCGGTGCGCCGACAGGTCGCCGACCCGCACCGTGCCGCCGTTCCCGGCCCGCAGCAGCTCCGCCGCGAACCGGCCCGGCAGCCCGGCGGCCGGCGCCCCGGGCCCCACCGGGTTGAACACCCGCAGCACGACGGTGTCCAGGCCCGAGGCGCCCACCGCGACGGTGCCGGCCAGCTTGGTGGCGCCGTACGGGCTCAGCGGCGCCGCCGGGGCCGACTCGTCGAGCCGCACGCCGGGCCCCGAGGGGGCGTACTCGCCCGCCGAGCCCAGGTGCACCAGCCGGGCGCCCGGCGCCGCCTCCCGCAGCGCCTCGCAGAGCGCGGCCGGGCCGCGCGTGTTCACGTCCGCCATCCGCACCACGCTCCCGGCCACCAGGCCCGCGCAGTTGACGACGACGTCGGGGGCGGCCGCGTGCAGCGCGTCCGCCAGGGCGGCCGGTTCGGCCGTCAGGTCCAGCGGGATGTCCGCCGCCGCGGACCGGCCCCCCACGAGCAGCCGCACGCCCTGCAGGGCGCGCAGCCGCTCGGCGGTGTGCCGGCCCAGGAAGCCGGTGGCTCCCAGGACGAGGATGCGCACGTGCCCGTCACGCTCCCTTGAGCAGCAGGCCGCGGTGCGTGCTGAACTCCGCGTTCGCCCGGTCGTAGTCGTCGGGGCGCCCGATGTCCAGCCAGTAGCCCTCGAACTCGTAGGCGTTCGGCGGGGTCTGCGCGGCCAGCAGGTCCAGGACCAGCTCGTCGAAGCCGAGCGGCTGGCCCGGGGTGTACGAGGCCAGGGTGTCGCGGGTCAGCCCGTAGACGCCCATCGAGACCCGGTAGTCCATGCTCGGCTTCTCCGCGAAGCCGACCACCTTGTTCTCCTCGGTGGTCAGCACGCCGAAGTCGATCGAGACCTTGCGGGCGTAGGTGGCCACCGTCAGGGGCGCGCCGGAGTCCGCGTGCTGCTTGACCACGTCCCCGTAGTCGAGGTTGGTGAGGATGTCCCCGTTCATCACGAGGAAGTGCTCCGGCAGCCGGTCCATCATGGTCAGCAGCGGGCCCATGGTGCCCAGCGGCGTGTCCTCCGACGAGTAGCCGACCCGCAGCCCCCACTGCGAGCCGTTGCCGACGTAGGCGCGGATGATGTGGCCGAGGTGGCCGATGGCGATGGTGCAGCTGGTGAAGCCGGACGCGGCCAGCTGGCGCAGCACTATCTCCAGGATCGCGTGCTGGTCGCCGATCGGGACGAGCGGCTTGGGCAGCGCCGTGGTGTACGGCCGGAGCCGGACGCCCTTGCCCCCGGCCAGGATCACTGCGTGCATGTCGGTGCCCCCTGAATCTTCGTACGGTCGGTGGAGCGTGGTCAGATGTTGTAGATGCCGGTCTTGTAGCGGGCCAGGTTCGCCGGGTCGCGGAAGAACGCGATGGTGTCCAGCAGGCCCGCCTCCAGGTCGTGCGCGGGCGCCCAGCCGGTGGCCTCGCGCAGCCGCGTGGCGTCGGCGACCAGCCGCATGACCTCGGAGTTGGCCGGGCGGATGCGCTGCTCGTCCTCGCGCACCTCCAGGTCGACGTCCATCAACTTGCCGACCAGCTTGGTCAGTTCGCCGACCGAGATCTCCCCGCCGGTACCGGCGTTGAAGGTCCGCCCGACGACCTTCTCGGCGGCCGTGGTGCCGGCCGCCAGGAACGCCTGCGCGGTGTCCTTGACGTACAGGAAGTCGCGCGTGGGGCGCAGGTCCCCGAGCGTGATCGTGCGCTCGCCCGCCGCGACCTGGCCGATCACCGTCGGGATCACCGCGCGCATCGACTGGCGCGGGCCGAAGGTGTTGAACGGCCGCAGCGTCACCACGGGGGTGTCGAAGCTGGCGTGGTAGCTGTCCGCCAGGCGGTCGCCGCCCGCCTTCGAAGCGGCGTACGGGGACTGCGTGTTGATCGGGTGGTCCTCGGTGATCGGGACCGTCTGCGCGGTGCCGTACGTCTCGCTGGTCGAGGTGTGCACGAGCCGGGCGATGCCCTGTCCGCGCACCGCCTCCAGGACGTTGAGCGTGCCCGTGACGTTGGTGTCCACGTAGCTGTGCGGCGCCTGGTAGGAGTACGGGATCGCGATCAGCGCGGCCAGGTGGTACACCGCGTCGGCGCCCCGGACCAGGCCGTTCACCGAGCCCGGGTCGCGCACGTCGCCCAGGACGACCTCGACGTGGTTCAGGACCTCCTGGTCCAGGGTCTCCAGCCAGCCGTACGAGGAGAACGAGTTGTACTGCGCCATGGCGCGGACCTTGAAGCCCGCGTGGACGAGGGCCTCGGTCAGATGCGAGCCGATGAAGCCCTCGGCTCCGGTGACGGCGGCAAGTGCAGGTTGTGACACGGGAGTTGCTCCTCTGCGGATGGTGCTTCTTCAGCTGGTGGTGGTACGGGAGCGGCCGCGGCGCGCGGCGTCGCTCAGCGGTGCGCGGTCGGCCGGGCGAGCAGGTACCAGGCCCACCCGCCCAGCGCGAGCGCGGCGACCGGGACGAGCGCCGCGCCGAGCGGCCCGGGCAGCTGGGCCGAGGAACCGGCGGCGGCGAGCAGGCACACCCCGGCGGGCGGCCAGGCCACCCCGAACGCCTGGAGCAGCAGCCCGGTCCACAGCAGCGCGCCGAGGCCGAGCAGCAGCAGCGGGTCGGAGCCGGTGACCAGGGCCCCGGCGAGCAGCGCGAGCAGGTAGGCGCCCAGGCAGAGCCCGAGCACCCGCCCGGCGCGCAGGGTGAGGGCCCGGCCGGTGGCGCTGGCCCGCAGGGCGGCCACGGCGGCCCCCCGGAAGCGGTACAGCAGCCACTCGGCGAAGCCCATGCTCAGGGTGAGGACCACGACGGCCCGCGCCCCGGCCGCCCCGCCGGAGACGGCGAGGGTGCCCGCCGCGAGTCCGAACAGGCCGTAGGGCAGCGAGCGCACGAGCCGCGGCGGGGTGACGCCGTCGGCCCGATCCTCCTTCAGGAAGCCGCGCAGCCCGTGCCCGGCCGCGCCCCCGGCGAGCAGCACCGTGGTCAGCAGCAGGGCGATCGCCAAGGCCGCGGGCGGGCGCCACCAGAAGGTGGCCACCGCGCCCGCCGCGACCGGCAGCAGGGTCAGGGCCAGGGTGCGCTCGCGGCCGAGCACGAGCAGCACGGTGGCCGCGGCCAGGTAGAGCGACTGGCCGGTCGCGAACAGGGCGGCGGGCCCGGGACCGGAGATCCCGAAGGCCACCGCAGAGGCGGCCAGGGCGCCCGCAGGGGCGCCGACGGCCAGCGAACGGCCCGCGCCCGCCGGGCCCTCGCCGCTGAGCCTGAGGTAGGCCCGGTGGCTCAGCCCCTGGTTCCAG
Source organism: Streptomyces sp. NPDC001941 (assembly GCF_040296945.1). Classification (NCBI taxonomy): domain Bacteria; kingdom Bacillati; phylum Actinomycetota; class Actinomycetes; order Kitasatosporales; family Streptomycetaceae; genus Streptomyces; species Streptomyces sp. NPDC001941. The sequence goes on from NZ_JBEOYE010000016.1 coordinate 51,327, forward strand.
GCCCAGGCGAACAGGGCGGCGGCCACCAGGCCGGTGAGCCCGCTGCCGCCCCGCCACAGCCCGGCGCCCAGTACGTAGGCCAGGCCGGGCAGGGCGAAGACGATCCCGCGGAGCACGCAGCGCCAGTGGTCCGGCCGCCACGGGTCGGGGCCGACGGGTGGTTCCGGGTAGTGCCGCGGCACCCGGTGGTAGAGGTCCTCGGCCAGGGTGAACAGGTCGGGGCGGGCGTACCGCTGCCTGATCTGGTCACCGGTCAGGCCGTCCGACTCCAGCAGCGCGGCCACCTCGTAGGGGTGGACGGCGCTGGAGACCGGCTCGACGAGCCGCTCGGCCAGCTCGTCGATCGGGTCGACGGCCCAGCTGGGCCGCCCCCGGGTGCGTCGTCGGGGCACCCGGGGCAGACTCTGGCCCTCGCCCTCCAGCAGGTGCAGCGGCCCGCTCATACAGCTGCCTCCACGGGACGCAGGGACACCGTCTCGTCCTCGCCGTAGGCGAGTTGGAGGTAGATGTTCCGGAAGGTGTCGACGGTCTGGCGCAGGGTGAACTGCTCGATCACCCGCAGCCGCGCCGCCTGCCCCATCGCGGCCCGCCGGTCCGGGTCGCGCAGCAGCTCCAGGGCGGCCTTGGCCATCGCCTCGGGCTCCCTGGGCGGCACCACGAGACCGCTGTCGCCGACCGCCTCGGTCACCCCGCCGACGTCCGTCGACACGGTGGCCCGGCCGCAGGACATGGCCTCGATCAGGGTGAACGGGAAGCCCTCGCTGATGCTGGACAGCATCACCACGTTGCCCGCGGCGTAGGCGTCCCTGATGTCCTCGACCCGGCCCTCGAAGACCACCGCGTCCCCGTGCCCCAGCTCGGCCGCGAGCGCCTCGCAGCGCTCGCGGTAGGCCTCGCCGCCGCGCGGGGTGCCCCCGAACAGCCGCAGCCGCGCGTCCGGGACGGCCTCCCGTACGAGCGCGAAGGCGCGGATCAGCGTCTCCAGGTCCTTGATCGGGTCCACCCGGCCCGCCCAGCTGAGCGTCGGGACCTCCGGCTCGGGGCCGGCGGGCGGGAAGGCGGCCGGGTCCACGCCGTTGTACACGGTGTGGATGCGCCGCGGGTCGGCCCCGCCGCGCTCCTCCCAGAGCCGGTTGTAGCGGTTGCCGGGCGTGACCATCTCGGCCACCCGGTAGGTCTCCTCGGCCAGCATCCGGAAGAAGCCGAGGACCAGGGCCTTCACCGGCCAGCGGTAGGGGCCGGTGCGGTAGCCCAGGTAGCGCTCGCGCAGGTAGACCCCGTGCTCGGTGAGCAGCAGCGGCACGCCGTACCGGTGGCTGCCCACCAGGCCCGGCAGCACCGCGAGCCCGCCGCTGACCGCGTGCGCCACCCCGTCGTGCGGGGGCGGCGCCGTCAGCGGGCGCAGCGCGTGCTCCAGCAGGTCGGTGGCGGTCAGGGCGTCGTGCAGGGTCGGGCGGGCCGCCTGTGCGGCCAGGCCCGGGCGGGTCCACACCCCGGCCAGGGTGCGCACGGCCGCGTCGGTGCGCAGGGTCGGGGACAGCTCCCCGGCCAGCGCGGAGGTGGCCAGTTCGTACAGGGCGGGCGCGAACAGCTCCTCGGACTCCGGGTCCAGCAGGGCCGTCAGGAACCGCTCGTACGTCTCCATGAGGTCGCGCAGGGCCTTGCCGCGCGGCGGCTTGCCGGGCGGGTTGGGGCCCCACATCGGGACGGTGACGGGAGGCCGCACGTGCGACGGCAGCTCCCAGGCGAGGCTCTCGCGGCCGGTGCCGGTGACCGCGGTGATCCGGAAGTCGAACTCCGGCAGACCGCTGACCAGTTGGTCGCACCAGACGCTGACGCCACCGTGGCTGTGCGGATAGGTGCCCTCGGTCAGCAGGGTGACCTGGACGTCGCCGCCGGATGGCGGCGGATGAAGCTCATCGAGCATTTTGCAACTGCTCCCCAGAAGTCGCGCGTCGAAGAAGGCGGTGCCGCACCGGTCGGGACGGGGGCAAGGGCCCGGCCGATGCCCTGCGTGGGGCGGCCCCGGGCGCCGCGCGGCGGCGCGGGCGATGGACCCGTGCCGCCGTGCGGCGCCGGTGGATCAGCGGGCGGTGACGCCGTAGGGCACCCGGTGGACGACGCCCTGGGGCAGCGGGAGGCGCTGCGCGGGCTTCCGGGCCGGGGCGGCCGACTTCTTGGCCGCGGCGACGGTCTTCGCCGTGTTCTTGAGGGCCGTGACGGCCGTGGTGGGCAGGGTCAGGGTGACCTTGTCCTGCAGGACGCCGGGGGAGGCCCAGCCGGACGTCCTGCCCGCGTAGGCGCTGCCGAAGGCCTCGCTGCCGATCACCAGGGACTTGCGGGTCCCGGCGGGCATCGTGGCGGCGGCGCGCACCCCGGAGGGCGCCTGGATGGTCACGGTGCCGTCGATGCGGTAGGCGGTGACCTGGTTGGCGGCGACCGCGGCGTTCCACGCGGCCCGCGTCTTCATCTCGTCGCCGATGTCCTTCTGGCGCAGGTTGACCAGCGGGGTGTTGTCCGCGTAGAGCGCCGCGTACTGGTCGAGGACGCCGTCCAGGACCGGGAACGCGATGCGGTCCTCGGCGAGGTTGGACTGGTGGATGAAGTGCGGGCGCGGGTCGTTGGAGAGCACGTGGCCCAGCGCGATCCGCTTCTCCAGCGGCACGATGTAGTTCTGGAAGCCCGTGGCCGGGTCGAGCGGCGCGTCCAGGCAGGTGGTGTGCGCTGCGGTCTCGCAGATGCCGCTGCCGCCCTGGGACTTGCGGGTGTAGATCCAGTTGTACTCGTCGACCTGGTCCGAGACGCGGCCGGCGTTGTAGAAGATGTTCATCGGGTAGCGCGGCACCGTGAGGGCCGGGCCGACCTGGCGCTGCGTGGACTCGCGGGAGTTGTCCGAGGCGAGGGAGGTGACCGAGTTGTCGGTCAGCGCGCCGGCCAGGTTGGGGTTGTCGGTCGGCTGCTGCGGCAGCAGCGCCAGGCCGGAGTGCTCACCGGTGACCAGCTCGCCGGTCTCCAGCGGGAAGGCGTAGCGCTGGCCCCAGGTGCGGTTGTCGCGTATCTGCTGGGATATCTCGGTCCGGGTGATCCACTTGGTGGAGCCGTCCGCGTTCTTGGCGCACACCCACGGGACCACGGATATGTTCTGCTCGCAGCCCAGGAACGGGTGGTCGTAGGTGTGGTTCACCCAGCGGTAGGCGCTCTTGTCGGCCTGGAGCTGGGTGAGCAGCGGGTCGTTGTTGTTGTTCTCCAGCTTGAACTGGTCGCTGCCGCCGCCGTTGTAGACCATGTCGAGCGTGAGGCCGCGCTGGCGCGACCACTGCGCGGCGTGCTGGGCGTCGGCCACCGACATCCGGATGCCGTCCTGCTGGCCCTGGCCGGGCGGGCAGTCGACGTCGCCGGGCGTGCAGTTGAGGGTGGAGTCCCAGCGGTCGTCGGTGGCGAAGACGTCGTCGACGTGCACGGCGAAGTAGTTGCGGTCCGCGCCCAGCAGGACGCCGTCGGTCATCCAGTTGACGATGCCGCGGGCGAGCAGCCGGAACTGCTGCTGGTACTGGTTGTAGACGAAGGTGACGACCAGCTCGCGGCGGCCGTCGTGGCGGTACTCGCCGAGCAGCGAGCCGCGCTGGCCGGTGGCGCCGGGGATCTCCACGTCCACGTAGCTGGTGAAGTCCGCGCCGGTGGCGGGCTTCGCCGCGTAACCCCAACTCTCGTTCACGGTCGGGGCGTTGTCCTCGAAGGGCACGGCGCCGTCCAGGTAGCCGAACGCCCCGGCCTTGCCCGCGGTGGTCACCTGGGCGGTGCGGCCGTCCAGGGAGCCCGCGTAGCCGCCCTGGTCGGGCGTGTCGAGGCCGACCGCGGGGCGCGCGTAGGTGTACGCGTCGACCTGCGGGATGGAGTACGTCGTCTCGTACGCGGCGAGGGCGGCCATCTCCGCCGAACCGTCGCCGAACGGGTTGTCGTTGGGCAGCACCACGGCCTGGAACTTGGCCCGCGGGCGGCCGTCGACCGTGTCGGCCAGGAAGGCCGCGTTGATGACCGGACGTCCGGCGTCGGCCAGCTTCACCGTGGTGAACGGCGTTCCCGCGACCCGGAGTTCGTCGGCGATCGCCGCCGTGGCGGGTCCCCCGTCGTCGACGACGAGGACCCGCAGGTCCACGCGGGGCGAGGCCGCGGCGGCGGTCGCCATGGGCGCGGGCGCGGTGAGCGCGAGCGCGAGTGCGGTGGTCAGCGTGGCGGACCCCAGAAGGGCAGCCCTGTGCCCGGTGCGCCGTATGCGCGTCATGTTTCTGTTCCTCCCCGGAGGGCAAGCGGTACGTACGGCCCGCTCGGCCCTCTCCCCCCAACAGCGGTCGACTCCCTCTGGAGTCACTTCCAGTTCCGCTCTGTCGGATCACATGGTGGAGTGCGAACCGGAGAATCTGTGTGGGCATTGTGAAACCTGGCGTGAATTGTGTCCGTCGATCCAGGACGGACGAACCGCCCCCGGGCCGCCGGAGAGCGCTCCCCGACCATGATCGGGCAAGCGCTCTCGCCCAGTTGGGACAAGGCGCGAAGTGCCGCTCCGGGAACGTTTGCGGAAGTGCCGCGAGGGGTCCGGGCGTCGGCGGAATCTGGTAATAATTCAAGCCATTCTGTGGCGCTCGTGCATAGGGGCGCGCACCCGCGCACGCAGGCGCACACCGGGCGCACGAAGTGCTCCGACACCAGTTGGACGACCCTGACGTGCCCCCGCCGCCCCCCTTCTCCTACCGTGGAGGGCAGGCCTGTCACGGCCGGAAACCGCCCTTCCGGGTGATCCGGTCGCGACCCGAAGCGGAATCGGCCACTCGGCCGGCGCGGACGAAGGGCGGTGGCGCCGATGGGCGCGCGGCGGACACGTGACCACGACCGGCCGGGCCCGGCCCGGCAGCGCCCGGAAGGGGAGCCCGGCGACCCCGTCGTCACGACCCGGTACGGCGCCGTGCGCGGCCGCACCGGAGCCGACGGCGTCCGCGCCTTCCTCGGCGTCCCCTACGCGGCCCCGCCCTACGGCCCCCGCCGCTTCCGCCCGCCCGAGCCCCCGGAGCCCTGGACCGGGGTGCGCGACGCCCCCGCCTTCGGGCCCACGGCGCCCAAGCCCCCGTACACCCCCGCCTTCGCCGTGCTCCTGGCCGACCCGGTCGTCCCCGGCGCGGGCGTCCTCAACCTCAACGTGTGGACCCCGCCGCCCGGGCGCGACCCCGACCCCGCCCCCGTGATGGTCTGGATCCACGGCGGCGCCCTCACCCGCGGCACCTCCGCCGTCCCGGTCTACGACGGCCACGCCTTCGCCCGCGACGGCGTCGTCCTGGTCTCCCTCAACTACCGCCTGGGCGTAGAGGGGTTCGGCCTCTTCCCGGACGCCCCCGCCAACCTCGGACTGCGCGACCAGATCGCCGCCCTGGAGTGGGTGCGCGACAACGTCGCCGCGTTCGGCGGGGACCCCGGGCGGGTCACCGTCTTCGGCGAGTCCGCCGGGGCGATCAGCATCGCCGCCCTGCTCACCAGCCCCGCCGCCCGGGGCCTGTTCCACCGCGCCGTCCTGCAGTCCGGCGCCCCCGCCGTCCTCGCCCCCGACACCCTGCGCCGCACCACCCGCAGGATCGCCGCCCGGCTGAAGGTCCCCGCCACCGCCCGCGCCCTGGCCGCCGTGGACCCCGCCCGGCTGCTCGCCGCCCAGCACGCGGCCACCCGCCGCGCCAACCCGCTCACCGGCGGCGCCCTCTTCGGCCTGGTCGCCGACGGCGAGCTGCTGCCCCGCGACCCCGTCGACGCGCTCGCCGACGGCGCGGCCGACGGCATCGGCCTGCTCCTGGGCGCCACCACCGAGGAGTACCGCCTCTGGCTCGCCCCCACCGGCGCCCTGCGCTCCCTGGACCGGCTCGCCCCCGCGCTGCCGTCCCTGGCCCGCCTCAAGTACGGCTGCACGCGCGCGATGTTCGACGCCTACCGGCGCGGCAGGCCGGGGGAGAGCCCCGCCGAGGTCCTCGGCGCCGTCGCCACCGACGCGCTGCTGCGGCTGCCGCTCAACCGGGTCGCCGACGCCCACCCGGGCCGCGCCCACCTCTACGAGTTCGCCTGGCGCTCCCGCGTACCGGGCCTGGGGGCCTGCCACGCCCTGGAGCTCGGCTTCGTCTTCGACACCCTGGACCGCCCCGAGTCCCTGTCCCTGTCGGGCCCGCACCCGCCCCGGTCGCTGGCCACCGCGATGCACGGGGCCTGGGTGGCGTTCGCCCGGACGGGCGAACCGGGCTGGGAAGCCTGGGACGCGCGACGGCCGGTCATGGTGTACGGCGAGGGCGAACCGCGCGTGGTGCACGCGCCGCGGGAGGCGGAGCGGAGGCTGTGGCGCGGGTAGGACGGGGGCGGGGCGCGGGCTCCGTACTCCTTCCGGATGCGGGAGTGATCGCCAGGGCCTTGACTGGGAGCTCCAGGCGGGGGAGAGGCCGGGAGAGGTGGTGAGCAGCGGTGCGGACGCCGTCCGAGCGGTCAGCGAGCGGCAAGGCCGCCAGGGCCCGTGTGCCCCGCTCCGCGCACGGCCGCTGGATACCCTCCTCGCACCGCGCCGACCCGCTGGCCGTCCTCGCCCGGCAGAACGCCGACCGGGTCGCCGAACTGCTGCCCATCCGGCACGGCCGGATGGCCGCGTCGCCCTTCGCCTTCCTGCGCGGCGCCGCCGCCGTGATGGCCGCCGACCTCGCCGCCCAGCCGCACACCGGCCTGACCGTCCAGCTCTGCGGCGACGCGCACCTGCTGAACTTCGGGCTCTTCGCCTCCCCCGAGCGGTCCCTGCTCTTCGACTTGAACGACTTCGACGAGACGCTGCCCGGACCCTTCGAGTGGGACGTCAAGCGCCTCGCCGCCTCCGTCGCCGTGGCCGCCCTGCAGAACGGCTCCGCCCGCGCCAAGGCCCAGCAGGCCGCCCGCGAGAGCGCCCGCTCCTACCGCCTCACCATGCGCCGCCTGGCCGGCCTGGGCGAGCTCGACGTCTGGTACGAGCGCATCGACACCGGCGCCCTGCTGCCGCTGGTGCGCGAGCGCCGCCGCCGCACCGTCGAGGCGCACCTGGCCCACGCCCGCCGCCGCACCAGCCTGCACGCCCTGGCCCGGCTCACCGAGGAGGGCCCCGGCGGGGTGCGCCGCATCGTCGCCGACCCGCCGCTCCTGGAGCCCGTGGACGACCTGGACCGGGTCACCCTCGGCAAGGTCTTCAGCGACTACCGCAGCTCGCTGGCCGAGGAGCGCCGGCTGCTGCTCGACCGCTACCGGTTCGTCGACGCGGCCCGCAAGGTCGTCGGGGTCGGCAGCGTGGGCACCCGCTGCTACGTCCTGCTGCTCCAGGGCCGCGACGCCGGCGACCCGCTGTTCCTCCAGGTCAAGGAGGCGGGCCGGTCCGTGCTTGAACCGCACCTGGGACCCGGCCCGCACACCCACCAGGGCCACCGGGTCGTCGCCGGGCAGCGGCTCACCCAGGCGGCCGGCGACATCTTCCTCGGCTGGATGACCGGGCCCGAGCGACGCCACTTCTACTGGCGGCAGCTGCGCGACATGAAGGGCTCCGCCGACGTCGACGCGATGTCCCCCGGCCTGCTGCGCGAGTACGGGGAGCTGTGCGGCCGCGCCCTGGCCCGCGCGCACGCCCGCTCCGGCGACCGCATCGCGCTCGCCGCCTACCTGGGCGCCGGGGACGTCTTCGACCGCGCGGTCGGCGACTTCGCGGTCCGGTACGCGGACCAGAACGCCGACGACCACGCGGTCCTCACGGCCGCCATCGCCTCGGGCGACGTCACGGCGGCCCCGGGCGTGTGAGGCCCCGGGCGGCCCCGTCCGGATCAGGCCCGTTCGCGCACCATCGGCGGCTCGCCCGGCGTCGGCGGCACCGGACGCAGCACCGAGCGCAGCACCGGCGGCCGGAACAGGGCCGTCAGCGGCGCGTTGAGCGCGACCACCGAGCGGAACACCGCGCCCAGCTCCGGATCGCCCATGTAGCGCTCCTGGACGCGCCCCAGGTACCAGCCGACCGGCCGGTCGAGGGCCCGGGTCCGCACCCCGTCGCCGAGCGCGCCCGGCATGCCGCGGTCGGCGCCCGACGCGATGTCCCAGGCCTGCCGCGACGCCTCGAACAGCGCCCGCTGCACCCGCCGGGTGGTCGGGGTGCGCCGCGGGTCGGCCAGGGCCCGGCGCAGCGCGGTGGCGCCGAGCGCGGCCACCGCCATGCCCTGCCCGTAGACCGGGTTGAAGGCGCACAGGGCGTCCCCGGTGGCGAGGAAGCCGGCGGGCCTGCGGCCCGGACGGTCGTAGCGGCGGCGGACGTTGGCGCTCTGCCGGAAGCCGAACACCGGCGACAGCGGCTCGGCCTTGGCGATGAACTCGTGCAGCGGCGGGTGCGGCATCCGCAGCGCGTACGCGGCGAACGCCTCCTCGTCCGTGGGCGGTTCGGCGCCGCGCAGCCCGCCGAAGACCACCAGGTAGCGGTCGCCCTCGATCGGCAGCACCCCGCCCGCGTACGTCTGCCGGGGGTCGGGGATCGCGTAGTACGCCGCGCAGTCGGTGCCCAGCGGGCTGTCCGCGGGCGCCCGGTACACGCGCGTGGCGTACGCCAGGCCGGTGTCGATGGTCTCCTCGTGCGGGGCCTCGGCGCCGATCGCGGCCAGCCAGTCGCCCGCCCGGGTGCCGCGCCCCGCCGCGTCCACCACCAGGTCGGCCGCGAGTGCGCGGGACGCCCCGTCGGTGCCGCGCTCGCGCACCCGGACGCCGCGCACCCGCCGCGCGTCGCCGAGCAGTCCCACCGCCTCGGCGCCCTGGAGCACGCCGATCCGGTCGTCGGCCAGGACCCGGCGGCGCACCAGCGCCTCCAGCTGGGCGCGGGTGCCGGTGAACAGGTGGGTGGTGGCGGGCGTGCGGCGGAACCAGGTGCCCCCCTGGTGCTGCACGAACTCCTCCGGCATGCCGAGGCGGGGCGCCCCGAGCGCCTCCAACTCCCCGACCACACCGGGCAGCAGCTCGTCGAGGGCGCGCTGGCCGCCCTCCAGGAGCACGTGCGGATGGCGGCCCTGGGGCACGCCCGCGCGCGGCTCGTCGCCCTCGGGGTAGCGGTCGCGCTCGACGACCGTCACCCGCTCCGCGTGCTCGGCGAGCACCCGTGCGGTGAGCAGCCCGGCGATGCTGCCGCCGATCACCACCGCGTGCCGCGTCCCGCGCCCCCGCCCCGACTGGTCCGTCATGAGCACCCTTTCCCCGCATCGGCCGCGAAACGCCCAGTATCCCGCGAGCACGACCCGGGGGCATATGCCATTCTCGGCCGTCCGTCCGTCCGTCCGTCCGTGCGTCGGCCGGTCCGTCCGCAGGCCGTCCGCAGGCCGGCCGGTCCGCCCGGTTCAGGCGTCCTCGTCGCCCACCTCGGCGACCGCCCGCTCCAGCCACCGGATCCAGAACCGCTCCAGGTCGATCCCGCCCGCGAGCACCAGGTGGTGCAGCCGGTCGCGCCCGGCGTCCCGGGCGTCCTCCCGGTCCGCCCCGAAGTCCCGCCGCTCGATCTCCTCGTACTCCGCCAACTGCGCCCGGTGCAGGGCCAGGTGGCGGCGCAGCTCGGCGCCGAGGCCGTGGCTGCCGACCATCGCCGCAGCCCGGGTGCGCAGCAGCAGGGCGTCCCGGATCGGCCGCGGGTCCTCGCCCGCGGCCACCCAGCCGGCCAGCTCGGCGCGGCCCGCGGCCAGCACCTCGTACTCCTTGCGGCCGCCCCGGACGGGGGCGGCCGGCGGCAGCGCCCGGATCAGCCCGGCGCCCTCCAGCCTGCCCAGCTCGCGGTAGATCTGCTGGTGCGTGGCCGACCAGAAGTAGCCGATGGACTTGTCGAAGCGCCGGGTCAGTTCCAGGCCCGAGGACGGCTTCTCCAGGAGGGCGGTCAGGATGGCGTGCGGGAGAGACATGAGCGCATCCTAGGAACCGCCCCGGCCGGAGCACGACGGACCGGAGGCGGCGACGGTGCGGACCGGATCGCGGGCGCGGTCCGCACCGCGCCGCCTCCGGACCAGTCAGAGCGTGGCGGCCAGCCGGGTGCCCTGGTCGATGGCGCGCTTGGCGTCCAGCTCGGCCGCGACGTCGGCGCCGCCGATCAGGTGCGCGGCGCGACCCCGGGCGACCAGCTCGTCGTACAGGTCGCGGCGCGGTTCCTGCCCGGTGCACAGCACCACGGTGTCCACTGGCAGCACGGTCGACTCCCCGCCGACGCTCAGGTGCAGCCCCGCGTCGTCGATCCGCTCGTACGTCGCTCCGGCGACCATGGTCACGCCCCGGTGGCGCAGCTCGGTGCGGTGGATCCAGCCGGTCGTCTTGCCGAGGCCGGCGCCCACCTTGGACGTCTTGCGCTGGAGCAGGTGCACCTGGCGCGGGGGAGCGGGCCGCTCGGGCGCGCGCAGGCCGCCGCGCTCCTGGTAGGAGGTGTCCACGCCCCAGGAGCGGAAGTAGGTCTCCGGGTCCTGGGAGGCGCCGTCGCCCGCGTCGGTGAGGAACTCGGCCACGTCGAAGCCGATGCCGCCGGCGCCCAGCACCGCGACCCGCTCGCCGACCTCGGCGCCGCCGCGCAGCACGTCCAGGTAGCCGACGACGCTGGGGTGGTCCACGCCCTCGATCCCCGGCACCCGCGGGGTGACGCCGGTGGCGACCACCACCTCGTCGTAGCCGTCCAGGTCGTCCGCCGAGACCCGGTGCTCCAGCTTGACGTCCACGCCGAGGAGTTCGAGCTGCGTGCGGTAGTAGCGCAGGGTCTCCTCGAACTCCTCCTTGCCGGGCACCCGCTTGGCCACGTTGAGCTGGCCGCCGATCTCGGCCGCGGCCTCGAACAGCGTGACGGCGTGGCCGCGTCCGGCCGCCGAGACCGCGCAGGCGAGTCCGGCGGGCCCGGCGCCGACCACCGCGACGCGCTTGGCGCGCCGGGTGGGGGACAGGACCAGCTCGGTCTCGTGGCAGGCGCGCGGGTTCACCAGGCAGGAGGTGATCTTCATGCTGAACGTGTGGTCCAGGCAGGCCTGGTTGCAGCCGATGCAGGTGTTGATCGTGTCGGCCCGGCCCCCGGCGGCCTTGGCCACGAAGTCGGGGTCGGCCAGGAAGGGGCGGGCCATCGAGACCATGTCCGCGCGTCCGTCGGCGAGCAACTGCTCGGCGACCTCGGGGGTGTTGATGCGGTTGCTGGTGATCAGCGGGACCGACACCGCGCCCATGATCTTCTTCGTCACCCAGGAGTAGGCGCCGCGCGGCACCGAGGTGGCGATCGTCGGGATGCGCGCCTCGTGCCAGCCGATGCCGGTGTTGATCAGGGTGGCCCCGGCCGCTTCGATGCCCTTGGCCAGCTCCACGACCTCGTCCAGGGTGGAGCCGCCGGGCACCAGGTCCAGCATGGAGAGCCGGTAGACGATGATGAAGTCCCGGCCCAGCCGCTCGCGGGTGCGGCGCACGATCTCCAGCGGCAGCCGGGTGCGGTTCTCGTAGGAGCCGCCCCAGCGGTCGGTGCGGTGGTTGGTGGCGGCGGCGATGAACTCGTTGATCAGATAGCCCTCGGAGCCCATGATCTCGACGCCGTCGTACCCGGCGGAGCGGGCCAGCTCGGCGGCCCGCACGAAGTCCTCGATGGTCGCCTCGACCTCGTCGTCGGTGAGCGCGTGCGGCGGGAAGGGGCTGATGGGGGCCTGTACGGCGCTGGGGGCGACCAGGTCGGCGTGGTACGCGTACCGCCCGAAGTGCAGGATCTGCATCGCGATCCGGCCGCCCTCGGCGTGCACCGCGTCGGTGATCACGCGGTGCTGCGCGGCCTCCTCGGCGGTGGTGAGCTTGGCGCCGCCCTCCCAGGGGCGTCCCGCCTCGTTGGGGGCGATGCCGCCGGTCACGATGAGCCCGACGCCGCCCCGGGCGCGCTCGGCGTAGAAGGCGGCCATCCGCGCGAAGCCGTTCTCGGCCTCTTCGAGCCCGACGTGCATCGAGCCCATCAGGACGCGGTTGGGCAGGGTGGTGAAGCCGAGGTCGAGCGGGCTCAGCAGATGCGGGTACGCGGACATGGGGGCGCCTCCTCGGGCCGGGGTCGTTCCAGTTCTAGTCGACCCCGCCGAGGTTGTGCAACTAGTTGCATAAGGGTGGCCGAGTGAGCTGCGCTACTCCCCGGTAGCCCACTGCTGCCCGCCTCAGGCCCGCGCCCCCGCCGCCCAGCGCGCCAGCTCCTCCGGCGTGCGCGGCCCCGCCTCGCCCGCCGCGAGCAGCCCCCGCGCCCGCAGCGCCTCCTCCACCGCCAGGCCCCACGGCCGCCGCAGCCGCGCCGCCGCCAGCAGCCCGGCGTCCGCGAGCACCTCGGCCACCGGCCCGGTGCGCACCCCCGAGGGCCCCAGCACCGCCGCCTCGTCCGCCCAGCGCAGCGCCAGGTCCACGTCGTGCGTGGCCATCAGCACCGTGGTGCCCGAATCCCGCAGCCGCCCCAGCACCTCCAGGAGCCGCTCCTGCCCGTCCGGGTCGAGCCCGGCCGTCGGCTCGTCCAGGACCAGCAGGCCGGGGCGCATCGCCACCGCCCCCGCGATCGCCGCACGCTTGCGCTGCCCGTACGACAGCAGGTGCGTCGGCCGGTCCGCGAGCGCCGTGATGTCCAGCGCCGCCAGCGCCCCGGCCACCCGCTCCCGCACCTCCGCCTCGGGCACCCCCAGGTTCAGCGGCCCGAACGACACGTCCTGCGCCACCGACGCGGCGAACAGCTGGTCGTCCGGGTCCTGCACCACCAGCTGCACCGCGGTGCGCAGCCGGGTCAGCCCCTTGCGGTCGTACGTCACCTCGCGCCCCGCGCAGCGCAGCACCCCGCTCCCGCACCGCAGCCCGCCGCTGAGCAGCCGCAGCAGCGTCGTCTTGCCGCTGCCGTTGCGCCCGAGCAGCGCCGTCGACCGGCCCGCGGGCACCGCGAAGTCGACGCCGCTGAGCACGGCCGGTCCCTCCTCGTAGGCGAAGCCCGCCCCGACGAGTTCCACCACGGGGGGCGCGCCAGCCGTCTCGGCCGTCATCAGGGGGACCCTTCCAGTACGAGTTGCAGGACCAGGCTCAGGGCGACGACGCCCGCGAGCAGCGCGGCGCTCGCCGCGAGGAACCGGCGCGAGACCCGCGCCTCGGGCACCAGCACCCGCAGCGTCCCGTCGTAGCCGCGCCCGGCGAGCCCCGTCTGCAGGCGCTGGGCCCGGTCGAAGGCCCGGACGAACGCGGTGGCGGTGAGCCCGGCCAGCGAGCGCCAGGCCGCCGCCCGGGTGGTGGCCCCGAGCCGGGCGGCCTGCGCCTGGCGGATCCGCGCCACCGCGTCGAGCAGCAGGAACGAGATCCGGTACATCACCAGCGCCACGTCCACCACCGGCGCGGGCACCCCGGCGCGCACCAGCCGGGGCAGCACGTCCGAGACGGGCGTGGTGAACGCGAAGAGCAGCACCCCCAGCGAGGCCGCCGAGGTGCGCAGCAGCAGCTGGCCTGCGTGCGCCGGGCCGTCCGGGGCGAGCGTCACGAACCCGCCCGCCCCGCCGACCTGGAACAGCAGCGGCACCGCGCCGGTCACGCAGAAGCCCAGCGGCACCCGGAACGCCCGCCACAGCAGCCGGGGCGCCACCCCCGCCGGTCCGAGCAGCACCGCCAGGGTGGCCGCCGCGACCAGCGGGGCGCCGGGCCACGGCGGCAGGCAGACCGCGGCGAGCGTCAGGCCGAGCCCGAGGACGGCCTTCTCCAGCGGGTGGCGGCGGCGCCAGCGGTTGCCGTGCGCCGCCGCGTCGATCGGCAGCATCAGGAGGAAGCCGGGCTGCCGTCGGCCGCGGGACCGGCGACCTCGTGCCCCTCGCCGTCCGCCGGGCCGGCCAGCGCCCGCGCCTCGCCCTGGCGGCGGCCGCGCCGCAGCCCGAAGTAGTAGGCGAGGACGCCCGCGCCGAGCGCGGCCTGGAGGGCAAACAGCGCCGACTCGATCTCGCCGGACGGCGGTTCGTACAGCGGCGAGAACCAGGGCTCGTAGTCCGGCTCCAGCTCGGTGATGGCCGTCTCCGCCTGCGCGTCGGCGCCGGCGAACGGCTCCTCCTTGTGGTCGCCCAGGCCCAGCGCCAGCGGCAGCACCGCCAGCGCGGCCACGACCAGGAGCAGCAGCGTGTTGATCTTCGCGTTGCGGCTCACCGGGCCACCGCCTCGGGCTCGGCGGGAGCGCCCTTGCGGCCCGCACCGGTCAGCAGCACGCCGAGCCGGGTCAGTTCGCCCTTGCTCGACTGCACCAGCAGCCGCATCACCAGGACGGTGAGCAGGCCCTCGCTCACGGCCAGCGGGATCTGGGTGAGCGCGAAGATCGACCCGAACTTGCCCAGCGAGCCCAGGAAACCGCCGGCCGGGTCGGGGAACGCCAGCGCCAGCTGCACGCTGGTGACGCAGTACGTGGACAGGTCCGCGACGAACGCGCCGAAGAACACCGTCACCATCAGCGGCACGTCGAACCGCCGCAGCAGCCGGTACACGCCGTAGCCGGCCCAGGGCCCCACGATCGCCATCGAGAAGGCGTTGGCGCCCAGCGTGGTCAGCCCGCCGTGCGCCAGCAGCAGCGCCTGGAACAGCAGGGTCACCGTGCCGAGCACCGCCATGATCGGCGGCCGGAACAGGATCGCGCCGAGCCCCGTCCCGGTCGGGTGCGAACAACTACCCGTCACCGAGGGAATCTTGAGCGCGGAGAGGACGAAGGTGAAGGCGCCCGAGGCGCCGAGCAGCAGGGTGGACTCCGGGTTCGCCCGGACCTCGCGGGTCAGGTTCCGCACGCCGTGGACGACGAACGGCGCGGCGGCGGCGCCCCAGGCGGCCGCGTGCAACGGGGGCAGGTAGCCCTCGGCTATATGCATGGGTGAGTGAGACCTCTCCAGCACCTCGTGGATGGACAACGCGCCCTGGCCGGTCTCCTGGCTGACGGTGTTTCCGCCCGGCTCCGCCTTCCCAAACGCCCCGGGCGGTCACCCGGGGCGATCCAGTGGCTCCCCGCGAGGGGGGATGGAGCCGGACCTCCCGATCACAGTGGCGAGGGCCGCACCGGTACTCCACCGGTTTCCCGTACACCAAGGCCCTGTGACACTAGTGCTCCCACCAGGCACATCACAACCCGCGCCGCTCCGGGCGCGGGTCGTGACCGCGTCCCGGGCCTCACGCCTTGCGGTAGTCGTACGCCTCCGTCGCCGCCGCCCCGACCGCCGCCAGGTCCGCGCCCGCCGACGCCGCGACCACCGCCGCGACCGCGCCCTCCACCAGCGGCGCGTCCACCAGCCGGGTCGATCCGGGCAGTTCGTCCCCGTCGGCGAGCAGCGCCTTCACGGTGAGGACCGCGCTGCCCAGGTCCACCAGCACCGCCACCCCGGCGCCCCGGTCCACCTCGGCCGCGGCCCGCGCGATCAGCTCCGCGCTGGTGCCGAGCCCGCCGTCCGCGGTGCCGCCCGCCGCCGCCACGGGCACCTCCGCGGCGCCGCCCGCCAGACCCCTGGCCAGCTCCGCGACGGCCGTCGCGACGGCGGCGCTGTGCGAGACGAGGACGATGCCCACCGGGTTCACGCGGCCTCCCCGGCGGTCCCGGCCAGCGCGGCGAGGAGCAGCGCGGCGGAGGTGGCCCCCGGGTCCTGGTGCCCGACGCTGCGCTCGCCCAGGTAACTCGCCCTGCCCTTGCGGGCCCGCAGCGGCACGGTGTCCGCCGCGCCCCGCCCGGCCGCGCCGGCCGCCGCGGCGAACGACTCGCCCAGCGCCTCGGCCGCCGGACCCAGCGCGTCCAGCATCGTCTTGTCCCCGGGCGCGGCGCCGCCCAGCTGGGCCACCGCGGCCACCCCGGCGGCGAACGCGGCCGCCAGCGCGGTGCGGTCCACCTCGGCCGCCTCGCCCAGCTCCTTGCCGGTGCGGCGCAGCAGCGTCCCGTACAGCGGACCCGACGCACCGCCCACCGTCGAGATCAACTCCCGCCCGGCCAGGGTGAGCACGGCCCCGGGCGTCGCGGGCTCCTCCCGCGCGAGCACGTCCGCCACGGCGGCGAACCCGCGCCGCAGGTTGCTGCCGTGGTCGGCGTCGCCGATCGCCGAGTCGAGCTCGGTCAGCCGGTCGGCCTCCCGGTCCACCGACGCGGCGACGGCGGTCAGCCAGCGGCGGAAGAAGTCCGCGTCCAGCACTGTCACTTCGGGCACTCCCACGATCCGCTCCGTTCCCCGTCCCGTCTTCCCGTCTCTTCCCGCCCTCAGCAGCCCCACCGCAGCGCGGGCGTGCGCACCGGCGCGTCCCACAGCCGCAGCAGCTCCTCGTCCACCGCGCACAGCGTCACCGAGCAGCCCGCCATGTCCAGCGAGGTCACGTAGTTGCCGACGAGGGTACGGGCGACGGGCACCCCGCGCTCGGTCAGCACCCGCTGCACCTCGGCGTTGAACCCGTACAACTCCAGTAGCGGCGTGCCGCCCATGCCGTTCACCAGGGCCAGCACCGGGCCGTCCGGGCGCAGGTCGTCGAGGACCGCGTCCACGGCGAAGTCGGCGATCTCGCGGGAGGTCATCATGGCCCGCCGCTCCCGGCCGGGCTCGCCGTGGATGCCGATGCCCAGCTCCAGTTCGCCCGCGGGCAGGTCGAAGGTGGGGCTGCCCTTGGCGGGCGTGGTGCAGGCGCCGAGCGCCACGCCGAAGCTGCGGGTGCGCTCGTTGACCCGCCGGGCGACCGCCTCGACCCGCTCCAGCGGCGCGCCCTCCTCGGCCGCGGCGCCCGCCAGCTTCTCCACGAACAGGGTGCCGCCGGTGCCGCGCCGGCCCGCCGTGTACAGGCTGTCGGCCACCGCCACGTCGTCGTCCACCAGGACCCGGGCGACCCGGACGCCCTCGTCCTCGGCGAGTTCGGCCGCCATGTCGAAGTTCAGCACGTCCCCGGTGTAGTTCTTCACCACGAACAGCACCCCCGCGCCGCTGTCCACCGCCGCGGCGGCCCGCACCATCTGGTCGGGCACCGGCGAGGTGAACACCTCACCGGGGCAGGCGGCCGACAGCATGCCGGGACCCACGAACCCGCCGTGCAGCGGCTCGTGCCCGGACCCGCCCCCCGACACCAGGGCCACCTTCCCGGCCACCGGGGCGTCCCGGCGGACCACCACCCGGCGCTCCACGTCCACCGTCAGCTCGGGGTGCGCGGCGGCCATCCCGCGCAGCGCGTCCGCGACGACGGTCTCCGGCACGTTGATGAGCATCTTCACGGAGTACCTCCAGGTGAGTGACTGCCCGCCCCGCTCACCATAGTTCGTCCCCCCGCGATCCCCCCGCGTTCCCCGGGCGGGATCCGGCCCCGGGCGTCCCGGCGGGCCCTTCCGTGCTCTGGCCTGTCCGGCCCGCTTCCGGTACGAGTGGGACACCCATCCGGCAAAGGGGGACCCGTGCACCGTTCGACCCTGTCCTCGGGCATCCAACTGGCCCACGCCGCCAAGGCGTTGTACGAGCGCGGCTGGATGCCCGGCACCTCGGGCAACCTCTCGGTGCGGCTGCCCGAGCCCGGCGGCCTCGCGCTGATCACCGCGGGCGGCCGGGACAAGGGCGAGCTCACCGTCCAGGACATGGTCGAGATCAGCGTCGCCACCGGCGTCCTGGCCCGCCCGGCCCGGCTCGGCGCGTCCCCGGAGTCGGTGCTGCACGCCGCGCTGTACCGGACGACCACCGCGGGCGCGGTGATCCACGCCCACTGCCCGTACGCCACCGCCGCGGCCACCCTCACGGCGCGCGGCCGGAAGGCCGCCGAGCCCCGCCACCTGCGCCTGGAGCGCTTCGAGTTGCTCAAGGGCCTGGGCACCGGCGACCCGGACCGGGTCGACGTGCCGGTGCTCGCCAACCACGCCGACGTGGAGCGCGTCGCCGACGACGTCGAGGACCTGCTCGACACCGCCGACGACCCGCCCCCGGTCCTGCTCATCGCCGACCACGGGGCGCTGGCCTGGGGCGCGGACCTGGCCCGCGCCCGCGACCACCTCGAACGCCTGGAGTCCCTCTGCCAGTTGGCCCTGCTGACGCGCGGCGCCGGGCCCGCCCTCGACGGGCCCGCCACCGGTAGTGACTAGCGCTTGGCGAACGAGGACCGCGCCCCGTCCAGGGTCGCGTCCACGCGCGCCTTCTGGCCGCTCGTGAACATGAACATCGCCGCGTCGTCGGTGTAGTCCATGTAGTTCATGAACATGTCCCCGTTCGGCCCGTTGTTGCAGCTCAGCTTGGGGAAGGTGGGCTTGCCGCCGTTGGGCCCGCCCTGGTTGGGGGTGTCCGCGACGTGGTCCGTGCCGCTGCAGCCGGTGCCGTCGTCGCCCCAGATGTGGAACAGGTTCAGCCAGTGCCCGATCTCGTGGGTCGCGGTGCGGCCCCCGTCGAACGGCGCCGCCGCCGTGCCCGTGGTGCCGAACCCGGAGTGCAGGATCACCACGCCGTCGGTCTCCGCGGGCCCGCCGGGGAACTGCGCGTAGCCCAGCAGACCGCCGCCCAGCGGGCACACCCACATGTTGAGGTACCGGTCCGCGGGCCAGGCGTCGTGCCCGCCGGTCGCCGCGGACTTCACCGCGTCGTCCGCGCCGAAGCCCGCCGTCTGCGTCTCGGTCCTGGTGATCCCGCTCGTCGGCTGCCCGTCCGGGTCGGTCGAGGCCAGCTCGAACTCCACCAGGCAGTCGGCCACCCGGTCCTGCCAGACCGCGGGCACCTGCGACACGTCCGGGTTGAGCGCGCGGAAGTCCCGGTTGAGGACGTCGATCTGGCTGGCGACCTGGGCGTCGTCGACGTTCTGCTCGGCGGTGTTCCAGACGACGTGGACGACCACCGGGATGCGGATGACGCCAGTGCGCTCCGGCTCCTCCTGCCCGGTCTCGTACCGGAACGCCCGGTTCTCCACCGCGGCGCGTGCGGCTGAGTACCCGGAGACGGTGCTGAGCAGCCTGCGGTGGACCTCCATGGTCCCGCAGTCGCGCCTGGTGGGCGTCCCTGCGGATGCCGAACGGTCCTGGGGCTCCTGGGAATCGGGCACGCTGCGCCTCCTCGCTTCGCCGCGGAGTGCGGCCGTGGACGGTGAACGCGGGCCCGGTAGGGATACAGTAGTCGCCCGGCCCCGCGAACGTGACCCGTGTCACAGTATTCGGGGCAAGTGCCACGACGGATTCCGTATGGGACCGGCGCGTCCGGGTACCGGCACCCGTTTCGGCACGGGCCAGGAGAGGCCGGGAGAGGGAGGACGGGCATGGCGCAGGAGCGACCCGGGCTGCCCGAGGGGCTGTTCCGGCACTGGGTGCACTCGTTCGAGGAGGACACCGGGGACGTGCGCGTCTACCGGCCCGCCGACTACCCCTTCCCGCCCGCCCGCGGACGGCGCGGCCTGCGGCTCGCTCCCGACGGGACGTTCACCGACCACCCGCTGGGCCGCGGTGACGCGCCGGACGCGGTGCCGGGCCGCTGGCAGGAGGCGGCGGGCGGGCGGCTCGCCGTGACGTTCGCCGACCCCGGCCGCCCGGACCGCACCCTGGAGGTCGTGGAGGTCGGCGACGAGGTGCTCAAGGTCCGTACCGTCTGAAAGGCCCTCGTGTACCGGGCGACCGGCCCGGTACGCGCGAAGGCCGCCGGTCGCGCCACCGGCGGCCCCTCGCGTACGTGCCTGCGTCCCTCAGTGCGCCGCCACCGCGGACTCGGCGGCCTCGCGCGAGCGCACGCGTCCGGGCTCCACCACCCGCTCCGCGAGCGCGCCGAAGACCAGGCCGAACGAGGACCACAGCAGCGCCTGGATGCCGAACGACGCGAGCCGGAAGCGCCACAGCGTGTCCGGCGGGAAGTCCTTGGGCAGCTCGTTCACCACCGGCAGGAACGCCATCGCCACCGCGATCACCACCACGAACGCGGCCACCGCCGCGATCGAGGCGTTCCAGTTGCCCCACCGCGGGGCGAGCCGGCGCCCGAGCAGCGTCGCGCCGAGCGCGAGCAGCACGGACAGGGCGATCATCAGGAAGAACAGCGTGGTGCGTTTGGCCAGGGTGTCCGGGTCGCCCACGGCGGGCGGGTTCGCCGGGTACTTCAGCGACGGCACGAAGTACACCGTGACGTACGCCGCGAGCGCGACCAGAGCGGCCGTGGCCCGCGCCCCGAAGCGGCCGATCCGGCCCAGGGCGAAGCAGAACGCGAGCGCGGCGATGCCGCCGACCGCGGTGCCGAAGACCAGGACCGCGGTGGCCAGCCCCGCGGTGGACTGCATCGAACGGCTGACCAGCTCGACGCCGTGCTCGTGCGCCCCGGCGTGGGCGTCCTCGAAGGCGATCGCCGCGTCGACCGGCGGCTCGCCTATCCAGCGGGCCAGCCCGAAGGCGAGCAGGCCGGCCACCAGGCCCGCCAGCATGCCGCGCACGAGCAGCGCCCGTACGGAGACGGAGTTCATGAAGGTGTTCCCTGCTTTCCGGTCGCGTCGCTCAGTGGCAGGGGAAGCCCAGCAGGTGGCGGCCGTCGTGCACCCACTCGTGGATCCCCTCACCGGAGAACACGGAGAAGACGCCCTGTTCGGCGCCGACGAAGTAGAGCAGGACGAGCATGAGCAGCCCGAAGAACGCCGCCCAGGGCAGGATCGCCCTGACCGGCAGCTTCACGGGGGCGACGGGGATCGAACTGGGTGCCGGGGCAAGGGTGTCGGCCATGGCGGTACCTCCTCGGGAACACGCGTCCCGCTACGGTGGAGCACGCGACGACGGCGTACGGGTCTGACTCACCGGCGGCCCCTCCCGTACGGGAGGACCTGCCGGACCCACAGTGGCGCGACCGTGCCGGAGTTGCACCGGACTTCCGAAGGGCGCCGTCGTCCTGTCTGTGTTCGGTTTCGAGAAGACGGTAGCGGCCTGGCGCATTCACGCCAACTGTGTCGTGCGCCACGGGCGGTAGCATCCGCCGGGACACCGGCGCACACCGAGGGGGCACCACCGTTGACCGTACGGATCACGCTGCTGGCGCCCGCCGCCGGGCCGCGCGGACGGGCCCCCCGCTTCGGCGCCGAAGAGCCCCCCGAGCACGATCCGGTGGTTCCCGGACTCCCGCCCGCCGAGCGGTGGTTCACCGCGCCCGGCGCCCACTGCCGCGCGACCGCCCTGGCCCTCGGGCCGGCGGCCGAGGTCGCGCCCGCGCTCGCCGACGCCGACCCGGGCGACTGGCGCGGGCGCACCCTGGACGAGGTCGCCGCCGACGACCCGGCCGGGCTCGCGGCCTGGACCACGGACCCGGACGCCGCCCCGCCCGGCGGGGAGTCGGTGACCGCCCTGTGCCGACGGGTCGGCGGCTGGCTGGACGCGCTGCCCGAGGGGCGCGCCCTGGCCGTCGCGGGACCGGGCGCGGTGCGCGCCGCGGTGGTCCACGCCCTGGCCGTCCCGCCCGACGTCTTCTGGCGCGTGGACGTGGAGCCGCTCGCCCTGACCCGGCTCACCCGGCACTCCGGGCGCTGGCACCTGCGCCTCGCCTGACGGCGCCCGGCGGCCCGTCCCCGGGACCTCGGCGCCACCGTCCCGCACCCGTCTGGCAGGCTTGGGCCCCGCACGCGTCGAGGGCCCGCGTCAAGACGGCCGCGCGTACGGAAGCCGTCAGAGGTCGGCGCGGGACGCCGGAACGGGGGAGCGGAGATGGGGCGGGAGATACCCGCTGAGTTCCTGGAGGGGTACCCGGGGCTCCTGGAGCAGGCGTCGGCCACCGGCCGCCGCCTCACCCGCGAGGAACTGCTGTCCCGCCGGGCCCTGGGCGAGCGGGCCGCCTCCAGCGGCCACGGGCTGCGCGCCTTCGTCGCCGCCCACCTCTCCGCCGCCCGCGCCTCCTGGCCCGGCGGCGCCGACACCGCCCACGTCCTGGCCACCCTCGAACAGGCCGTGGACGCCTTCGCCGAGGGCTACGAGCGCGCCCAGCGGCTCGCCGTGCGCCAGGAGGAGGCGGCCCGCCGCGAGTTCATCGACGACCTGCTGTACGGCCGCAGCGACCTCGGCCGCCTCGCCGAGCGCGCCGAGCGCTTCGGCCTGCGGCTCTCCCGCGCCCACGCCGTCGCCGTGGCCGCCGCCGCCACGGGCGCCCCCGGCGGCACCGACCACGCCACCCGCCACGACGAGAGCGACCACGCGGCCCGCCAGGTCGAACAGGCCCTGGTCGGCCGCTTCGGCCACCGCCGCATCCTGGTCACCACCAAGGACGACCGGCTGGTGTGCGTGGCCCCCGGCGACCAGGACGACGTCCTGACGTACTTCGCCAAGCAGGCGTACGCCGCCACCGAGGGCAGCCGCGTCGCCATCGGCCGCGCCCACCCCGGCCCCGGGGGCGTCGTGCACTCCTATGAGGAGGCCCTCAACGCCCTCGACATCGCCGACCGCATGGACCTGCCAGGCCCCCTGCTGCGCGCCGCCGAACTCCTGGTCTTCCCCGTCCTCGGCCGCGACCGGGCCGCCCTCGCCGACCTGGTCCGCAGCGCGCTGGGCCCGCTGGAGGAGGCCCGCGGCGGCGCGCAGCCGCTCCTGGACACCCTCAGCGCGTACTTCGACTCCGGCTGCAACGGCGCCGAGGCCGCCCGCAGGCTGCGCCTGAGCGTGCGCGCCCTGACCTACCGCCTGGACCGCGTGCACTCGCTGACCGGGTCCGACCCGGCCGACCCGCTGCACCGCTACACGCTCCAGACGGCGGTGATCGGGGCCCGGCTCCTCGACTGGCCGCGCCGGGAGCTGTGAAGGACGGCGCCCGGTCCGGAGGGCACCGTCCCCTGACCCGTACGGCCCCCGCCACCGTGTGCGCCGCCGGGGGCGCCGTGACCATGGGGCCATGGCCACGGGACGCGCACGCCGACTGCCCGCCGCGGCCGCGGTCCTCGCGCTCGCGGCACTCGCGGCCGGGTGCGCCGACGTGGAGGGCCTGCGCGGCTACGGCAGCCACGGGGAGCTGAGGGCCCCGCTGTCGCTGTGGGCGTCCGCCACGCCCGCCCCTGCCAGGCCCGGCCAGACCCCCAACACGCCCACCCGCGTCGACGTGCCCCCGGTGCCGTCCGGGGACATGCGCGAGGCCGACGCGCTGGCCGTGGTCAAGGCCGACGTGGCGGCCGCCGCCCGCGCCGACGGCGGCAAGGGCGTGCTGGTCGACCGCCGCGCCCCGGCCCTGCTCGCGACCTGCCGGGGAGAGGAGTGCCCGGTGCGCCCGCCGGTGCACCACGACCTCACCGGTGACGGCAAGCCCGAGCTGATCACCGCCGTGGACCTGGACGGCCGGGTCAGCGAGCTGCGCGTGTACACCGCGCGCGACACCCGGGTGACCCGGGTGCTCGCCCGGCGGGCGGTCCTGGAGGCCACCGAGGTGGCGGCGGGCCACCTGACCGTGCGCGAACCGACCTCGAACCCGGACTTCGTGAGCGTCTCGGAGTACGTGTGGGACGGCACGCAGATGAGCCTGGGCGGCCTCACCCTCGACGACTGCCCGGCGCTGAAGAAGGCGGACGAGCCCTGTCCCCGCAGCGAACTGTGAACCTCTACCGCTACCGGCCCGGCTGGGCCTCCAGCCTCCGCTGGACGATCGCCGCGACCACCACCGCGGTCTGCTGCGCCGTCGCGATCGTGCTCGGCACGCTGGTGCACAACGTGGTCGCCCAGCAGACGGTCGGCCAGCTGCGCGCGGACGCCCGCAAGGCCCTGGACGAGGCCTCCGTGCAGTACACCTACGGCACCTCCAGCGGCGCGGTGGCCGTCGAGGTGGACCCCAGGGAGCTCCCGGACCGGCTGAGGGCGCTCGTACGGGGCGGGGAGAGCGGCAGCATGGTGGGCAGCCGGGCGGGCAAGCCCGTCATGTGGGCCGCCGCGCCCGCCGACGGACGGGCCCTCGCGGTGTGGGTGCCGTACGGCAGCACCCGCTCCCACCTGCGGGACACCGACACGGCGATCATCGGTTCGTCGCTGCTCGCGGCGGGCCTGGTCGCGCTGGCGGGCCTGTTCCTCGCGGTGCGGATCAGCCGGCGCCTGGCCGCGACCGCCGAGGTGGCGCGCAGGATCACCGACGGAGACCTGGACGCGCGCGTCGGGATGCTCCCCGACGGCGGGCGCGGCGACAGCAGGGACGAGGTGCTCGCGGTGGCGACGGCGCTGGACTCGATGGCGGGCTCCCTCCAGGCCCGTCTGGAGGGCGAGAAGCGCTTCACCGCGGACGTCGCCCACGAGCTGCGCACCCCGCTGACCGGGGTGCTCGCGGCCGCCGGGCTGCTGCCCGAGGGCCGCCCCAAGGAGATGATCAACGACCGGCTGCGGGCGCTGCACAAGCTGACCGAGGACCTCCTGGAGATCTCCCGCCTGGACGCGGGCGTGGAGACGCCGGAGCTGGCGGAGCACGACCTCGGGCCGATGACCGAGCGGGCGGTACGGGCCACCGGCCTCGACGTGGAGGTGCGGATCCTGCGCGACGCCCGGGTGGAGACGGACCGGCGCCGCTTCGACCGCGTCCTGGCCAACCTGGTCGGCAACGCCCACCGCCACGGGGCGCCCCCGGTCACCGTCACGGTCAACGGCCCGAGCGTCGAGGTCCGCGACCACGGCCCCGGCTACCCGGACGGCTTGATCGAGCAGGGCCCGCAGCGCTTCCGGACCGGCGACCCGGGCCGCGGCAGGGGACAGGGCCTGGGGCTGACGATCGTGGTCGGCCAGGCGGAGGTGCTGGGCGCGAAGGTGGAGTTCTCCCACGCCAAGGGGGGCGGGGCCCGGACGGTGGTACGTCTGCCACGGGCCACCTCCCACCCGCCCGACGCCTGAGGGCGCGGGAGGGGCCGGGCGGGAGTCGGGGCGGTCCTGCCCCGGTCCCGTACGGGGGGCGGGGCGGTCCTGACCTGGGCCCGTCCGGGGGTCGGGGCGGTCCTGACGTGACAGCCCTGACCCGGCCCTGACCCGGTCCCGTCCGGGAGCCGGGTGGTCCTCGACCAGGCCCGCGGCCTCGGTGGCGCGGGGCTTCGGGAAGAATGTCCGCGTGACCCTCCGCTACCGCATCCTCGGCCCCACCCGGGCCCACCACCCCGACGGCGGCGAGGCACACCTCAAGGGCCCCCGCCTGCGCGCCCTGCTCACCGCCCTGGCCGCCGAGGCCGCGTCCGGCGCCGCCGAGCCCCGCTTCGTCCCCGCCGGTGCGCTGGCCGCCCACGTCTGGACGGAGCACGACACCCCGCCCGCCGACGAACCCGCCGCCCTCCAGGCCCTGGTCGGCCGCCTGCGCCGGGCCCTCGGCAAGGACGCCGTCACC
This sequence comes from Streptomyces sp. NPDC001941, assembly GCF_040296945.1. Taxonomy (NCBI): domain Bacteria; kingdom Bacillati; phylum Actinomycetota; class Actinomycetes; order Kitasatosporales; family Streptomycetaceae; genus Streptomyces; species Streptomyces sp. NPDC001941. The sequence continues at coordinate 76,604 of NZ_JBEOYE010000016.1, forward strand.
TCCGCCCCCGGCGGCTACCGGCTCGCCGCCGGCCGCGAGGACGTCGACCTCTTCCGCTTCGAGCGCCTCGCGGGCGAGGGAGCCGCCGCGCTCGACGGGGGCGACGCCCGCACCGCCGCCCGGCTCCTCGACGAGGCACTGTCCCTGTGGCGGGGACCGGCCCTCGCCGACCTGCCGGGCCGCGACGGCGACCCGCTCGTGGTGCGGATGGAGCGCCGCCGCGCCGGGACCCGCCGCGACCGCCTGGCCGCCGAGGTCGCCCTCGGCCGCCCCGGGGCCGCGCTGGCCGGACTCGACGGACTGGCCGGACTCGACGCGCTGGCCGCCGCCGAGCCCCTGGACGAGCCGCTCCAGGCCCTGCGCATCCGGGCGCTGCGGGCGGCCGGACGCCGGGCCGAGGCGCTGCGGGCGTACGAGGAGGTGCGCACCCGGCTCGCCGAGGCCCTCGGCACGGACCCTGGGGAGGAACTCCGCTCGCTGCACGCCCAGTTGCTCCAGCGGGAACCGGACCGCACCCCGGACGCGCTTCCCGTACCCCCGCCGCGCACCCCGCCCCGCGCCACCAACCTCCGGGACCGGCTCACCTCCTTCATCGGCCGCGATCCCGAACTCGCGCTCCTGGCGGAGGATCTGACCACCCGTCGCCTGGTGACGCTGCTCGGCCCGGGCGGAGTGGGCAAGACCCGCCTGGCCGTGGAGGCGGCCGAAGCGGCGACGACGCGCCCCGCCGCGGCCCCGGCCCCGGCCGCCGTGCCCTTCCCCGACGGCGTCTGGGTGGCCGAACTGGCCCCCGTGCGCGGCCCGTCGGACGCGGCGGAAGCCGTGCTCACCGCCCTGGGCGGGCGCGAGGCGCTGCGCTGGGGCGCCACCGACGGGACCCCCAGGGCGCCGCTGGAGCAGCTGGTCGAGCACTGCGCGCCGCGCCGGCTGCTCCTGGTTCTGGACAACTGCGAACACCTCCTGGACGCCGCCGCGACCCTGGCGGAGACGGTGCTGACCCGCTGCCCCGGGGTGACGGTCCTCGCCACGAGCCGCGAACCCCTCGGCGTACCGGGCGAGTTCACCCGCACCCTGGAGCCGCTGCCGGACCCGCTCGCGCTGCGGCTGCTCGCCGACCGGGGAGGCTCCGCGCGCCCCGGCTTCACCCCCTGCCAGGACCCCGAGGCGTGCGCGGAGATCTGCCGCCGCCTGGACGGCCTGCCGCTGGCGATCGAACTGGCCGCCGCCCGCCTGCGGGCCCTCACCCCGCGCCAGATCGCCGACCGCCTCGACGACCGCTTCCGGCTACTGGCCGGCGGCAGCCGCACCGCCCTGCCGCGCCAGCAGACCCTGCGCGCGGTCGTCGACTGGTCCTGGGAGCTGCTCGACGAGGACGAGCGCGCGGTCCTGCGGCGCCTGTCGGTCTTCTCCGGCGGTTGCGGCCCCGAGGAGCTGCGGCAGGTCTGCGCGGACCCGGCGCCCGACGGGGCGGCCCCGCTCGACGGGGCGGCGGTCCTCGACGTCCTGGTGCGCCTGGTGGACAAGTCCCTGGTGACGGCGGTCCCCTCGGCGGAGACCGGGATGCGCTACGGCCTGCTGGAGACGATCGCCGAGTACGCGGCGGAGCACCTGGAGCGGGCGGGGGAGCGCCGGGCGACGGCCGGCCGCCACCTCGTCGCCTACCGGGAGTTCGCCCGCACCGCCGACCTGCTGCTGCGCGGGCCGGGACAGGGCTTCTGGCTGCGGCGGTTCGAGGCCGAGCACGACAACCTGCGGGCCGCGTTCCGCTCCGCCGCCGAGCTGGGCGAGGAACAGGAGGCGCTCTGCCTGGCGCTGTCGGCGGGCTGGTTCTGGCAGCTCCTCGGCCACCAGTCGGACGCCCGGGCGGGCACGGAGACGGCGGCCTCCCTGGGCCCCGACCCGTTCGCCCCGCCGCTGCGCCGGGCCACCCCGCTGGTGCCGCGCTGCACGGACACCGCGCCGCCCTGGCCCGAGGAGGTGCTGTGGGAGGCGCGCCGCGGCGTGCGGATGCAGCTGCTGGCCAGCCAGGGCGGCGAGGGCGCGACGGCCCTGACGGACCCGGGGACGCGGGCGCGGCTCGAGGCGATCGTGGAGGCGTACCGCCCGGGCATGCCGCAGAACACCCGGCAGCCCGGGATCATGTGGTACTTCGCGCTCCTGATGACGGGGGAGCACGCCTCGCTGGCGCAGACCCTGGACCGGGCCGCGCGGGACTGCCGGGCCCACCACCGGGGCTGGGACCTGGCGTTCACGCTCTTCCTGCGGGGCCGCCTGCTGGGCGGCGGCCCGGGGGACGTCGACGAGGCGCTGGCCCTGTTCGAGGAGGCCGGGGACCCCTGGGGCGTCGCGGAGGCGTACGCGGCGCGCGGCGAGGCGAACGAGGCGGCCGGCCACTACCGGCGGGCCGCGCGGGACTTCCGGCGGGCGATGGAGACGGCGGAGGGGATCGGGGCGCACTCCCAGGTCCCGGTCTTCAAGGCGCGGCTGGCGTCGGTGCGGCTGGCGACGGCGGGGACGGACGAGGAGCGGGCGGCGGCGGAGCGCCTGCTGGCCGAGGCGGCGCGGGAGGCGTCCCACTACAACGTGGAGGCGGTGAGCACGGCGCGGCTGCTGCTGGCGCAGCACTACGGCATGACGTCCCGCACGGACCGGGCGCGCGAGCAACTGCACGCCACGGAACGGGACTTCGCCCGTGAGACCCCGGGCCTCTTCACGGGCCTGGTGGCGGGGATGCACGCCTGGCTGGACTGCCTGGAGGAGGACTGGACCGGGGCGGCCCGGCGCCTGGGCACGGCGCTGGTCCAACTGGAGTCGCTGGCCTACCTGGTGGCCCCGTACCTGATCGTCGGCCAGCTCCCGCTGGCGGCCTGGACGGCGGCCCGCACCGGCGGCCCCGCGCGGGGCGCCGCCCTCCTCGGCGCCCACGACGCCGAGACCGCCCGCCCGGGGGGCTGGGGCTTCCGCCCGAACGTGCCGGGCTACGAGGCGGGGATCCGGGCGCGCGCGGAGCGCGAGGTGCGCGGTTCCCTCACGGAGCGGGAGTACGCGAGCGCGTACGAGGAGGGCCGCCGGCTGTCGCTGCGGGATGCGGCGGCCCTGGCCCGGGCGGAGCCGGACCCGGGGGCGGATGGCTGACCCGGGCCCGACGGGGCCGGCTGACCCGAACCGACACGGCGCCCGGGCGGTGTCGCGGCGGCCCGGGAATCGGGCATGGCGGACGTACCGTACGCGCATGAGCGAGTTCACGGGCAGGACGGCACTGGTCACCGGGGCGGCCTCCGGCATCGGCAGGGCCGTGGCGTCCCGGCTGGCCTCCGCCGGGGCGAGCGTCGTGGTGGCCGACGTGAGCGGGCCGGGAGCGCGGGAGGCGGCCGGGGAGCTGGCCGACCAGGGGTGGCGGGCCAGCGCCGTCGTCGTGGACGTCACCGACCCGGCGTCCGTGGAGCGCGCCGTCCGGCACGCCGTCGACACCTACGGCGCCCTGCACCTCGCCGTCAACAACGCGGGCATCGGCGGCCCCAGCCTGCCCACCGGCGAGTACGACGTCGAGGACTTCAAACGGGTCCTGGACACCAATCTGACCGGCGTCTTCTACTCGCTGCGCTACGAGCTGCCCGCGATCGTCGCCGCGGGCGGCGGCGCGGTCGTCAACATGGCCTCGATCCTGTCCGCCCGCGGCTTCGCCGGCTCGGCCGCGTACGTCGCCGCCAAGCACGGCGTGCTGGGCCTGACCCGTACCGCCGCGCTGGAGTACGCGCCCCGCGGGGTGCGCGTCAACGCGGTCGGGCCCGGGTTCGTCGACACGCCGCTGCTGGGCGACGCCGACCGGGGGGTCCGCGACTACCTGGTCTCCCTGCACCCCGCCGGGCGCCTGGGCACCGCCGCGGAGGTCGCCGAGCTGACGGCCTTCCTGCTCTCGGACCGGGCCTCGTTCGTGCACGGCAGCTACCACCTCGTCGACGGCGGGTACGCGGCACGGTGAGGGGCGGGGCGCGCGCCGCAGCGGATGCGGGGGCGCGCGGGCCGCCGGAGAATGAGGAGGTCCCCAGGACCGGCGCGCACCGCGCGCACCAGCGAGGAGGGCCCATGACCCAGCCCGACAACGGCTTCGGCGACGACTCCGTGACCCCCGACAGCAGGCTGCACACCGGGTCGGAGGGCGAGGTGAGCGCCGAGGACCTGGTGCTCGCCTCCGGCCGCGACGTCACCCCCGAGAACCTCGCCTGGGCCGAGCGCCGCATCGCCGAGAAGGGGCCCCGCGCCGCGCTCGACGAGCTGCTCCCCTGAGACCGGGCGGCCCGGCCCGGCCGTAACGCGCTCGTACCGCGCTCGTACCGCGCTCGTACCGCGCTCGATCCCCGTCCGTACCCCGCCCGTCCGTACCCCTTCCGGATTCCTGCAACAGGTTCTACTCTTGCGCCCGCCGTCGACGCCGCGAGCAACGGAGGGGCCGTGCACCTCGAATACACGCCTGAGCAGCAGCAGTTGCGCGCCGAACTGCGCGCGTACTTCGCGGAGCTGGTCCCCGACAACGCGTACGCGCGCTACTCCGACCCCGCGTCCCAGAAGCGCTTCTACCGCGAGACGATCCGCCGGCTCGGTGCCGACGGCTGGCTCGGCGTGGGCTGGCCCGAGGAGTACGGCGGGCGCGGCCTGTCCCCGATGGAGCAGTTCATCTTCTTCGACGAGGCCGCCCAGGCGAACGTGCCGCTGCCGCTGATGGCGCTGAACACCGTCGGGCCCACCCTGATGCGGTTCGGCACCGACGAGCAGAAGGCCTTCTTCCTGCCCGGGATCCTCTCCGGCGAGCTCGACTTCGCGATCGGCTACAGCGAGCCCGACGCGGGCACCGACCTCGCGGCGCTCAAGACCCGCGCCGTGCTCGACGGCGACGAGTACGTCGTCAACGGGCAGAAGATCTGGACCACCAACGGCGACACCGCCGACTGGGTCTGGCTCGCCGTGCGCACCGACCCGGCCGCCCCGCCGCACAAGGGCATCACCATGCTCCTGGTCCCCACCGCCGACCCCGGCTACTCCTGCACCCTGATCAACACCCTCGCCTCGCACGACACCACCGCCAGCTACTACGAGGACGTCCGGGTTCCGGTCTCCCGCCGCGTCGGCGAGGAGAACCAGGGCTGGCGGCTGATCACCAACCAGCTCAACCACGAGCGGGTCACCCTCGCCGCGCACGGCACCATGGCCATCCGCGCCCTGCACGACGTGCAGCGCTGGGCGAGCGACACCAAGCTGGCCGACGGACGCCGCGTCATCGACCTCGGCTGGGTGCGCAAGCGGCTCGCCATGACGCACACCCGGCTCGACGCGATGAAGCTGCTCAACTGGCAGATGGTGAACGCCGTCCAGACCGGCACGCTCACCCCGCAGGACGCCTCCGCCGTCAAGGTGTACGGCTCCGAGGCGCGCCGCGACGCCTACGCCTGGCTGATGGAGGTCGTCGCCGCGGCAGGCCCGCTCAAGGAGGGCTCCGCGGGCACCGTCCTCCACGGCGAGCTGGAGCGCGGCTACCGCTCGGCGGTCATCTTCACCTTCGGCGGCGGCAACAACGAGATCCAGCGCGAGATCATCTCCTGGATCGGCCTGGGGATGCCGCGGGTACGACGGTGACATGACCACCGGACACCGCACGGACCCGCCCGCCACCGGGGCGGACGCCGCCCCCGACCCCGGGATCTTCGGACCCGGCTCGGTCACCTGGAACTGCCACGGCGACCCGGTGATGTGGATCGCCGGGGTGCGGGCCCTGTACCTCCAGGCCCTGCACCCCGTCGCGGTGCGCGGCGTGATGATCAACAGCGACTTCCGCAAGGACGCCTGGGGACGGCTGCTGCGCACCGCGGGCTTCGTGGGCACGCTGACGTACGGCACGACCGAGGCGGCCGAGAAGGCCGGGGCCCGGGTGCGGCGCATCCACCGGCTGCTCGGCGTCGACGACCCCGAACTGCTGCGGTGGGTGCACTGCGCCGAGACCGACTCCTACGTCAGCGTCCTGCGGCGCTCAGGCTTCCCGATGGACGACGCGGCCGCCGACGCCTACGTCGACGAGCACCGCCGCAGCGCCCGGCTGGTCGGCCTCCCGGTGGCCGACGTGCCCGCCAGCACCGCCGAACTCGCCGAGTACTTCCGGCAGATGGAGCCGGAGCTGGAGGCGGGCCGGGACGCGCGCGAGGTCGACGCCTTCCTGCGCCGCCCGCCCGTCCCCCCGCTCCTGGTGCCCGCCCGCGCACTCCTGTGGCGGCACGTCTCCGCGCTCGCCTACCAGGCGCTGCCCGGCTTCGCCCACGCGCTGTACGGACGCCCGGTGCCGGACGCGGACACCGTCACGTACCGGCTCACCGCGACCGCCAACCTGCTGCGCACCATCCCCTCCAGGCTCCGCTGGCAACTCCCGCCCGGGCACATCCTGGGCGCCGTGGCCAGACTGGGGCCCGACGCGCGGCCCGCCCCGTACAAACTGGACCGGGGCACGGCCATACTGGACGGTCCGGGGAGGGCGCACACGAGCGACGGGGGCGAGCGCGCGCGATGGGGGACACCAGGCTGATCCAGGGCCGCTACCGGCTGCTCGAACTCATCGGGCGCGGCGGCATGGGCGAGGTGTGGCGGGCGGTCGACGAGTCGCTGGGGCGGCGCGTCGCCGTCAAGTGCCTCAAGCCGCTGGGCCGGCAGCCGCAGGAGGAGTCCTTCGTGCGGGTGCTGCGCGAGCGCTTCCGGCGCGAGGCCCGGGTCGCCGCCTCGCTCCAGCACCGGGGCGTCACGGTCGTGCACGACTTCGGCGAGTACGACGGGGTGCTCTACCTCGTGATGGAACTGCTCGAAGGGCGCAACCTCAGCCAGATCCTGGAGGACAACCAGGGCGACCCGCTGCCGGTCCCCGACGTCGTGGAGATCGCCGAACAGGTCGCCGACGCCCTCGGCTACACCCATGAACAGGGCATCGTCCACCGCGACCTGAAGCCCGCCAACATCATGCGGCTCACCGACGGCTCGGTGAAGATCTGCGACTTCGGCATCGCCCGCCTCGGCCACGACATCGGCTTCACCTCGCGCCTGACCGGCACCGGCATCGCCATGGGCACCCCGCACTACATGTCGCCCGAGCAGATCGGCGGCACCCACGTCGACCACCGCAGCGACCTGTACTCGCTGGGCTGCGTGCTGTACGAGATCGCCACCGGCGTCCCGCCGTTCGAGTTCGACGACGCCTGGGCCGTGCTCGTCGGCCACCGCGACACCCCGCCCGAGCCGCTGCGCACCCACCGCTCCGACCTGCCCGCCTACCTGGAGCGCGTCGTCCTCGACCTGCTCGCCAAGACCCCCGAGGACCGCCCGTCCGACGCCAAGGAGCTGCGCCGCAGGATCGCCGCCGCCCGCCCGGGCCCGGGCGCGCCGCTGTACGCCCCGACGGTGCGCACCGAGGCGCCCGGGCGCCGGCTGCCGTCCTGGACCCGTGGGATGACCACCGGCCGCAAGGCCGCCGGAGCGCTCGGGCGCCCCACGCCGTACGACCCCAGCGCGGGGCTGACCGGCGAGTGGACCACCGCGACCGACGTGCCCGCGCCGGGCCCGCGCGCCGAACGTCCCACCCCCTCGCCGGAGTTGCTGTCGGCCCTGGCCGGCCGGCACAACGCGGGGCTGAGCCTGGGACGGCTCGGGCGCTGGGAGGAGGCCGGCGAGGTGCACCGGGCCGTGGCCGCCGAGCGCGAGCACGCGCTGGGGCCCGACCACCCCGACACCCTCGCCAGCCGCTACGAGGTCGGCTTCACGCTGGCGCGCACCGGCCGGGCCGCCGACGCGCTGCGAGAGTTCGGCCGGGTCGCCGAGGGCTGGGTGCGCACCCTGGGCTCCGACCACCCCGACACACTGGCCGCCCGGCAGGAGACGGCGTACGTACTGGGCCGGCTCGGGCGGCACTTCGAGGCGCACCAGGTGTACGCCGCCGTGCTCGCCGCCCGTGAGCGCACCGCGGGACCCGACCACCCCGACACCCTGCGCTGCCGCCACAACCTCGCCTTCAACCTCTCCCGGCTCGGCCGCCTGGAGGAGTCGTACCGGATGGCCCGCGAGGTCGCCGACGCCCGCACCCGGCTGCTCGGCCCCGACCACCCCGACACCCTGGTCACCCGCTACGAGGTCGCCTACACCCTGGGCCAGCTGGGCCGCTGGACGGACGCCCTGGGGACCTACCGCGAGGTCGCCGACGCGCGCGCCCGCGAGCTGGGCCCCGACCACCGCGACACCCTGGCCGCCCGCTACGAGGTGGGCATCAGCCTGGGCCGCCTAGGCCGCAGCGCCGAGGCCCTGGAGGTGTACCGCGACCTCGTCGACGCCCGCGCCCGGGCGGCCGGCCCGGCGGACCCGGAGACGCTGCGCGCCCGGCACGGCCTCGGCGTCAACCTCGGCCGGCTGGGCCGCTGGGAGGAGGCGCTCGTCGAGTCCCGCGACGTGTGCGCGCTGCGCGAGCGGGTGCTGGGCCCCGACCACCCCGACACCCTGGTCAGCCGCCGCGAGGTCGCCGTCGGGCTCGGCTGGCTCGGGCGCTGGGCCGACGCCCTGGAGGTCTACCGCCAGGTCGCCGCGGCCCGCGAACGGGTCCTGGGCGCGGACCACCCGGACGCCCTGGCCAGCCGCAACGACGAGGCGCACTGCCTGGAGCAGCTCGGGCACCACACGGAGGCGGTGGAGCTCTACCGCAGGGTGGCGGCCCTGCGCGAGGGCGGGACACGAGGAGCGGACCGGGACGGCTGAGCGGGCCGGGGCGTCCGGTGGGGTCTGTGCGGCCCCGCGCCCCGCGTGCTACCAAGAGCCCATGGAGTCCCCCGCGCCCTCGCGCGCCTCGTACGACGCCGTCATCGTGGGCGGCGGGCACAACGGCCTGGTCGCCGCCGCCTACCTGGCCCGCGCCGGGCGCTCCGTGCTGGTCCTTGAGCGGCTGCCGGCCACCGGGGGCGCCGCCGTCTCCACCCGGCCGTTCGCCGGGGTGGAGGCCCGGCTCTCGCGCTACTCCTACCTGGTCTCGCTGCTGCCGGACAAGATCGTGCGCGAGCTGGGGCTGCGGTTCGCCGTGCGGCGGCGGGACGTCTCCTCGTACACCCCCGCCGTGCGCGGCGGACGCCCCACCGGACTCCTGGTGGGCGGCGGCGAGGACCGCACCCGGGCCTCGTTCGAGGCGCTGACCGGGTCCGACCGGGAGTACGAGGCGTGGCGCGGCTTCTACGGGCGCACCGCGCGGGCCGCGCGCCGGATCTTCCCCACCCTCACCGAACCGCTGCCGGCCCGCGCGGAGCTCCGGGCGCGGGTGGACGACGAGGACACCTGGCGGATGCTCTTCGAGGAGCCGGTCGGCGCGGCGGTCGAGGAGCACTTCGCCGACGACCTGGTGCGGGGCGTGGTCCTCACCGACGCGCTGATCGGCACCTTCGCCGACGCCCACGACCCCTCCCTGGTGCAGAACCGCTGCTTCCTCTACCACGTCATCGGCGGCGGCACCGGCGACTGGAACGTCCCGGTCGGCGGCATGGGCGCGCTGACCGACGCCCTCGCCGACGCCGCCCGCGCCGCCGGGGCCGAGTTCGCCACCGGCCACGAGGCCACCGCCGTCGCGACGGACGGCGAGCGGGCCGAGGTGTCCTTCCGCACGGACGCGGGGGAGGGGACCGTCGGGGCCCGGCACGTCCTGGTCGGCGCCTCCCCGCAGGCGCTCGCCGCGCTGCTGGGGGAGGCGGACCCGGAGCCCGCCGAGGGGGCCCAGCTGAAGGTCAACATGCTGCTCACCCGGCTGCCGCGGCTGCGCGACACGTCCGTGGACCCGCGCGAGGCGTTCGCCGGGACGTTCCACGTCGCCGAGGGGTACGAGCAGCTGGCCACCGCCCACCGGGAGGCCGCCGCCGGGCGGCTGCCCGGCGCGCCGCCCAGCGAGATCTACTGCCACTCCCTGACCGACCCGAGCATCCTCGGCGCCGACCTCGCGGCCCGCGGCCACCAGACGCTCACCCTCTTCGGCCTGCACGCCCCGGCGCGGCTGTTCGCGCGGGACAACGACGCGGCCCGCGCCGCCCTGCTCGACGCCACCCTGGCCGAGCTGGACGCGCACCTGGCCGAGCCGCTCGCCGACTGCCTGGCCACCGACGCCGACGGGCGGCCCTGCATCGAGGCCAAGACCCCGCTGGACCTGGAGCGCGAGCTGCGGCTGCCCGGCGGGCACATCTTCCACCGCGACCTGTCCTTCCCGTACGCGGAGGAGGGCGGCGGGCGCTGGGGCGTGGCGACGCGCCACGCCAACGTGCTGCTGTGCGGGGCGGGCGCGGTGCGCGGCGGGGGAGTGAGCGGGGTGCCCGGGCACAACGCGGCGATGGCGGTCCTGGGCCGCTGACGGCAGGATGGGGTCCATGACTCACCGGCGTGCGTCCGCGCTCGACGCCCACGGCTCCCAGTGGTCCCTGTGGTCCAAGGACTCGATCCTGTCCATCGGCTCGGCCGGCTCCATCCTGTCCGTCGGGTCCGTGGGCTCGGTGCTCTCCGTGGGCTCGGTCGGCTCCGCCCTGTCGGCCGGGTCCATCGGCTCGGCCCTGTCCGCCCTCTCGATCGGCTCCTGGCTCAGCACCGGTTCGATGTTCAGCGCGGGTTCGTGCTGGGCGGTGCTGTCGGTGAAGTCGCGCGGCGGCACCCTGGCGGTGGGCGCGGCCGGGGCCGCGCTGGCGCTGCTCGCGTACCACCGCAGGAGCTGAACTCCCTTACGGCTGAGGCCGGTTCCGGGCGCGAGGCCTATTACCACAGCCGGTTCAACAGGTCTGGACCAGAGTATTGCCGCCGTGCGAACGGCGCTCCAAGCTCGACCGTATGGACCTGGAACTTCGGCACCTGAGAACGATCCGCGCGATCGCGGACGCCGGCAGTCTCACCAAGGCGGCCACCGCGCTCGGCCTGGCCCAGCCCGCGCTGAGCGCCCAGCTCAAACGCATCGAACGCACCCTGGGCGGAGCGCTCTTCGAGCGCGGACGCAGCGGCGTGCGCGCCACCGCCCTGGGCGAGATGGTGCTCGACCGGGCCCGGATCGTCCTGCCCGCGGTGTCCGAACTCCAGCAGCAGGCCGTCCAGTTCGCCCGGACGGGCCGCGGCGGCTGGCGCGACCTGCGGCTGGCCGGCAGCCACGGCGCCCCGCTCGGCGGACTGCTCGACCGGCTCGCCGCCGACCACCCCGGCACCCGCGTCACCACCCTCACCTCCTGGTCCGAGCGCGAACTGGCCGCCACCGTCGCCGAGGGCCGCCTCGACTTCGCCCTGGTCGGCACCTGCGGCGCGGCCACGCCCCCGGAGAGCGGCCGGGTGGAGTGGCGCGAGGTCTCCGACGACCCGGTGCTCGCCATGGTCGCCGCCGGACACCCGCTGGCCGGGCGCTCCGAGGTGGCGCTGACCGACCTGGCGGGCGCGGCCTGGGCCGCCGTGCCGGGCGACGGGTGCTTCGCCGACTGCGTCACCGCCGCCTGCGCCCAGGCCGGGTGCGCGCCGGGCCGGCTGTACGAGACGGACGCCGGGTCCTGCGTCCACCTGGTGCGGGTCGGGCGCGCGGTCGGCTTCTGCCGGGCCACCTTCCCCGGCGCCGAGGGCGTCGCGGTCCGGCCGCTCGCCGGGTCGCCGCTGAGCTGGCGGCAGTGGCTCGGCTGGTCGCCCGCGGGAGCGGCGGCGGAGATCGCGCCCACCGTGCTCGCCCGGGCGCGCGAGGCGCACGCCGAGGCCCGGCGGCACGGCGTCGGCATGCTGCACCCCGCGCACGGCGGCGCCGGGGTGCTCCATAACGCGATGCAGGGGGCCGACTGACATCTTCTGGGCGGCGCCCCGGCGTCCCTAGGGTTTCGGAGCGGAGAAGTCCGCACCACCGCGGCGGTACGCACCCCCACTGCGCCGGCCGCACCGCGCGTCCGAGACCCAGGATCCAGGAACCCAGGAGAACTCCCCCATGTTCCGCAGACACGCCAGAGCCGTGTGTACCGCGCTCGCCGCCGCGGGCGCACTCGCACTCTCCTCCGTGCCGAACTCCGCCACCGCCGCGGCCCCCACCGCGGCCGACACCCTCGCCGTCCACCGCGCCTCCCCCGAGCTGCTCCGGGCCATGCGGCGCGACCTGGGCCTGACCCCCGCCCAGGCGGAGCGCCGTCTCGTCAACGAGGCCGGGGCGGGAGCCGTCGCGGGCCGCCTGCGGCTCGGCCTGGGGGACGCCTTCGCGGGCGCCTGGGTCTCGGGCGCCGACTCCGCGCGCCTGACCGTCGCCACCACGGACGCGGCGGGCGCGCGCACCATCGAGGCCGCCGGCGCGAAGGCGGCCGTGGTGGGCCGCACCCTCGCCGAACTCGACGCCGTCAAGGCGGATCTCGACCGGGCCGCCACGCCCGCGCGCACCGCCGACGCGCCCGTCTGGTACGTCGACGTCGCCGCCAACACGGTGGTCGTGCAGGCGGTGGAGGCCGGTGCGGGCCGGGCGTTCGTGCGCGCCGCGGGACTGTCGCCGTCGTCGGTGCGGATCGCCGTGTCGGCCGAACGGCCCCGCACGCTCTACGACCTGAGGGGAGGCGACGCGTACTACATGAACGGCAGCGGGCGCTGCTCGATCGGCTTCCCGGTCACCCGGGGCACCCAGCAGGGCTTCGCCACGGCCGGTCACTGCGGCACCGCGGGCACCAGCACCAGCGGCTACAACCAGGTGGCCCAGGGCTCCTTCCAGGGCTCGACCTTCCCCGGCAACGACATCGCCTGGGTGGCCGTCAACTCCAGCTGGACCGCCACCCCTTACGTCAAGGGCTCGGGCGGCCAGAACGTCCAGGTCGCCGGGTCCACCCAGGCCCCGGTCGGCTCGTCGGTGTGCCGCTCGGGCTCCACCACCGGCTGGCACTGCGGCACCATCCAGCAGCACAACACCTCGGTGACCTATCCGCAGGGCACGGTCAGCGGCGTCACCCGGACCTCGGTGTGCGCCGAACCGGGCGACTCCGGCGGCTCGTTCATCTCCGGCAGCCAGGCCCAGGGCGTCACCTCGGGGGGCTCGGGCAACTGCTCCTCCGGCGGGACCACGTTCTACCAGCCGGTCAACCCGCTGCTGAGCGCGTACGGCCTGACGCTGAAGACCACCACCGACCCGGGCCCCGGGCCCGGCCCGGGTGACCCGGGCGAGCCCGGCGGCACCTGGGCGGCGGGCACCGTCTACGCGGTGGGCGCCACGGTCACCTACGGCGGCGCGAGCTACCGCTGCCTCCAGGGCCACCAGGCCCAGACGGGCTGGGAGCCGCCCAACGTACCGGCTCTCTGGCAGCGCGTCTGAGCGTTGGTGTGGGGAGAGGCGGGTCCGGGCGGTTCCGCAGACCGCCGTCCGGGCCCGCCTCGTTGGCGCCGCCCCCCGAACGACCGGACACCCCCGCACGGGCCGGTTCGCGGGGCGGCGCCCGCCGCAGGGGCCCCGCGCACCGTCCCCGCGCGGGGCCCCTCCCGGGTCCCGCCGCACCCGTGCGCGGGCCTCAGTCCCGCGACCGCGTCCACCCCGCCGCCGTGATCCGCCGTGCGTCCCCGGGCCGCTCCTCGTCGAAGAGCACCCGCGCCCCCTCGCGCACCCGCAGCCCGGTCGCGTACACCCCGCGTCCCGCGTACGGCCCGCCGTTCGCGTACCGCCAGCGCAGCCGCACCCGTCGGCCGCGCCACGCGCCGAGCCCGGCGGCGACCCGGTGCCAGGCGCGCCCGGACCAGCCCGCCGCGGAGCCGTCCGGGTGCTCGGTGGCCCGCCCTCCGGGGCGTACGGAGGTGAAGGGCACCGGCGCCCAGGTGGCGCCCGCGTCGGCCGACGCCTCCAGGAACACCGCCTCCGCGTCCGGCGCGGTGTCCCACCACAGGTCGCACTCCAGCCGCGCCCCGTCCCCGTGCGGGTCGAGCCCGGGCAGCGTCAGGGTGGCGGCGGCGCTCCCGGCCGTGCCCGCGAACCAGGCGGCGCCTCCCCGGGGCGGGCGCACCGGCACCGCGCGGGCCAGGGCGTTCGCCGCGGCGACGCGCGGCGCGGAGCCGGAGCGCCAGGTGCGCACGGGGTGCACCGAGTTGGCGAGCACCACCAGGAACGAGTCCGTGGTCGGGTCGACGACGAGGCCGGTGCCTGTGAAGCCGGTGTGGCCCGCGGTGCGGGGCGTGGCCATCGCGCCCATGTACCAGTGCTGGTGGAGCTCGAAGCCCAGGCCGTGCGCGTGGCCGGGGAAGGCGGTGTTGACGTCGGTGAACACCAGCTCCACCGACTCCGGCCGCAGGATCCTGGCGCGGCCGTGCGCCCCGCCGTCCAGCAGGGTGCGGGCGAGCACCGCGAGGTCCCAGGCGTCGGAGAAGACGCCCGCGTGCCCGGCCACCCCGCCCAGGGCGTAGGCGTTCTCGTCGTGCACCTCGCCCCGCACCGGGCCGCGCTCCAGGCCCGACCAGGGGGCGCGGCAGTCCTCGGTGGCGGCGATGCCCGGCCGCCAGGAGGCGGGCGGGGCGTAGCGGGTGCGGCGCATGCCGAGCGGTCCGGTGACCTCCTCGTGCAGCAGGACGTCCAGGGTCCGTCCGGTGACCTTCTCCAGGACCAGCTGGAGGGTGATCAGGTTGAGGTCGGAGTAGAGGTACGCGGTACCGGGCGGACTCAACGGCGCCTCGTTGCAGAGGAGTCGCAGCCGTCCCTCCCGGGTGGGCTCGCGGTACAGCGCGAGCCAGGAGCGCAACCCCGAGGTGTGGGTGAGGAGGTGATGGATCGTCATGTCCTGCTTCCCGGCCGCGGCGAAGCCGGGGAGGTGGGCGGCGACCCGGTCGCGCGGGCGCAGGGCGCCGCGCTCGATCTGCTGCACGGCCAGGATCGCGGTGAACAGCTTGGAGACGGAGGCCAGGTCGAAGACGGTGTCCCGGGTCATCGCCACCCTGCGGTCCGCGGGGAGCTCCACCCCGGAGTCCGTCCGCTCGTCGTAGTGGGAGTAGCGCAGCGCGTGGCCGACGGGGTGGTGCAGGGCCACCGTGGAGCCCCGGCCCGCGAGCAGCACCGCGCCCGCGCACCACGGGTGGCGGGGGGAGGGTCCGAGGAACGCGGAGAAGTCCTCGACCAGCCGGTCCAGGTGGTGCCCGAGCAGCCCGGCCTCCTCGGGGGTGCCGTGCCGCAGCGGCGGGCGGGCCCGCCCGCCGTCGTCGGCCATGGCGCCCCGTGGAGCCGTTCCGGTCACCAGCGCTCCTCCCAGGGCCAGGGCCCTGCTGCCCAGTTGGCGCCGGGTCGGTCCCGCACCGGCTGTCGCGTCCTCGGTCATCCCGGCCTCCCCGGTGGACCCCCGCGGTCCCGTGCGCACCGCGTGGAACCTTCCTACCAGGGCGGGGGCGGTCGGCGGCGGCGCGGCGGCCGGGGAGGAGCGGGGGAGGTGCCGGAAAGAATCTGACGCAGCATCAGAAAATCTCTTCCCTCGTCCGGCGCCCTGCGGCATCCTGCGCCCCATGGAGACGGAGCTGAGCAAGTCCCTGGGCATCCGGCACGCCCTCTTCGGCTTCACGCCGTTCCCGGCGGTGGCCGCGGCGATCACCAGGGCGGGCGGCTTCGGCGTCCTCGGCGCCGTCCGCTACACCGCCCCCGACGACCTCGCCCGCGACCTGGACTGGATGCAGGAGCACACCGACGGACTGCCCTACGGGCTCGACGTGGTGATGCCCGCCAGGAAGGTCGAGGGCGTCAGCGAGGCCGACGTCGAGGCGATGATCCCCGAGGGCCACCGCGCGTTCGTCCGCGACACCCTCGCCAAGCACGGCGTGCCCGCGCTGGCCGAGGGGGAGGCCTCCGGCTGGCGCATCACCGGCTGGATGGAGGAGGTCGCCCGCAGCCAGCTCGACGTCGCCTTCGACTACCCGATCAAGCTGCTGGCCAACGCGCTCGGCTCGCCGCCCGCCGACGTCGTCGAGCGCGCCCACGCCCACGGCGTCAAGGTCGCCGCCCTGGCCGGCAGCGCCCGGCACGCCCGCCACCACGCCGACGCGGGCATCGACATCGTCGTCGCCCAGGGCTACGAGGCGGGCGGCCACACCGGCGAGATCGCGTCCATGGTCCTCACCCCCGAGGTCGTCGAGGCCGTCGACCCGCTGCCCGTGCTCGCCGCCGGCGGCATCGGCAGCGGCGCGCAGGTCGCCGCCGGGCTCGCGCTGGGCGCCCAGGGCGTCTGGCTCGGCTCCCTCTGGCTCACCACCACCGAGGCCGACCTGCACTCGCGCGCCCTGACCGCCAAGCTCCTCGCCGCCGGGTCCGGCGACACCGTCCGCTCCCGCGCCCTGACCGGCAAGCCCGCCCGCCAGCTGCGCACCGAGTGGACCGACGCCTGGGACGACCCGGCCGGGCCCGGCACCCTGCCGATGCCGCTGCAGGGACTGCTGGTCGCCGAGGCCGTCTCGCGCATCCAGAAGTACGAGGTCGCCCCGCTGCTCGGCACCCCGGTGGGGCAGATCGTCGGCCGCATGAACTCCGAACGCTCCGTCCAGGAGGTCGTCGACGACCTCACCCGCGGCTTCGAGCGCGCCGTGGACCGGATCAACCGCATCGCCGGAAGGGACCCGTCATGACGCAACCGCCCAACGGCTTCTGGGCCCAGGCCGCCGCCGACCCGGACCGCACCGTCCTGACCGCGCCCGACGGCGAGCCGTGGAGCGCGGGCCGCCTGCACACGGCCGTCAACCAGCTGGTGCACGGGCTGCGCGCGGCGGGCCTGGAGAAGGGCGACGCCTTCGCGGTCGTCCTGCCCAACGGCGTCGAGTTCTTCACCGCCTACCTCGCCGCCTCCCAGGCCGGGTTCTACCTGGTGCCCGTCAACCACCACCTGGTCGGGCCCGAGATCGCCTGGATCGTCGCCGACTCCGGCGCCAAGGTCCTCATCGCCCACGAGCGGTACGCCGACGCGGCCCGGGCCGCCGCCGACGAGGCCGGGCTCCCCGCCACCCACCGCTACGGCGTCGGGACAGCCGAGGGCTTCCGGCCGTACGCCGAACTCCTGGCGGGACAGCCGGGCTCGGCGCCCGAGGAGCGCACCCTCGGCTGGGTCATGAACTACACCTCCGGCACCACCGGGCGCCCCCGCGGCATCCGCCGCCCGCTGTCCGGCAAGCTCCCCGAGGAGAGCTACCTCGGCGGCTTCCTCGGCATCTTCGGCATCAAGCCCTTCGACGGCAACGTCCACCTGGTGTGCTCGCCGCTCTACCACACGGCCGTCCTGCAGTTCGCGGGCGCGGCCCTGCACATCGGGCACCCGGTCGTGCTGATGGACCGCTGGACGCCCGAGGAGATGCTGCGCCTCATCGACGCGCACGCCTGCACCCACACCCACATGGTCCCCACCCAGTTCCACCGGCTGCTCGCGCTGCCCCAGGAGGTCAAGGACCGCTACGACGTCTCCTCCATGCGGCACGCCATCCACGGCGCCGCGCCCTGCCCCGACCACGTCAAGCGCGCCATGATCGAGTGGTGGGGGCGGTGCGTGGAGGAGTACTACGCGGCCAGCGAGGGCGGCGGTGCCTTCGCCACCGCCGAGGACTGGCTGAAGAAGCCCGGCACCGTGGGGAAGGCCTGGCCCATCAGCGAACTGGCCGTCTACGACGACGACGGCAACCCGCTGCCGCCCGGCGAGCTCGGCACCGTCTACATGAAGATGAGCACCGGAGGCTTCAGCTACCACAAGGACGAGGCCAAGACCCGCAAGAACCGGATCGGCGACTTCTTCACCGTCGGCGACCTCGGCGTCCTGGACGAGGACGGCTACCTCTTCCTGCGCGACCGCAAGATCGACATGATCATCTCCGGTGGCGTCAACATCTACCCCGCCGAGATCGAGTCCGCCCTGCTCACCCACCCCGCCGTCGCCGACGCCGCCGCCTTCGGCATCCCGCACGCCGACTGGGGCGAGGAGGTCAAGGCCGTCGTGGAGGCGGCCGACGGGGAGGAGCCGGGACCCGAGCTCGCGGCGGCCATCCTGGCCCACTGCGAGCAGCGCCTCGCCGGCTACAAGCGGCCCAAGAGCGTGGACTTCATCGAGACCATGCCGCGCGACCCCAACGGCAAGCTCTACAAGCGCCGGCTGCGCGAGCCCTACTGGGAGGGCCACGAACGGGCGCTCTGACGGCGCCGCCCGGCGGCCCGTTCGGCCCAGCAGTGCGCGCGGCCCGCGCGCACTGCTGGCAGCGTGGCCCCCATGAGCGCGGGTACGGCGGGGCCGATGAGGCAGTGGACCACCTGGGTGCCCGTCGCGGCGCTGGTCGCGCTGGTACTGGCCTGGGGCCGGGACCTCCCCGGCTTCGCGGTCGCCGTGATCGGCGCGGCCCTGATCGGCGCGGTCCTCTCGGCCGTGCACCACGCCGAGGTCATCGCCCACCGGGTCGGCGAGCCCTTCGGCTCCCTGGTCCTCGCGGTCGCCGTCACGGTCATCGAGGTCGGCCTGATCGTGACGCTGATGGCGGGCGGCGGCGACAAGGCGTCCACGTACGCCCGCGACACCGTCTTCGCCGCGGTCATGATCACCTGCAACGGCATCGTCGGCCTCGCCCTGCTGGTCGGCGCGCTGCGCAACCGCGTCGCCGTCTTCAACGCCGAGGGCTCCGGCGGCGCCCTGGCCACCGTCTGCACGCTCGCCACCATGACCCTGGTGCTGCCGACCTTCACCACGACCAACCCCGGCCCGTCCTTCACCGGCGCCCAGCTGGCCTTCGCCGCCGTCGCCTCGCTCTGCCTGTGGGGCCTGTTCGTCGGCGTGCAGACCGTGCGCCACCGCGACTACTTCCTGCCGGTGCGCCGCGAGCGCGGGCGCAGCGACCCCGACGAGCACGCGCCGCCGCCCACCGCCCGCGCGACCTGGTTCAGCGTGGGCCTGCTGCTCGCCGCGCTCGTCGCGGTGGTCGGCAACGCCAAACTGGTGTCGCCGACCATCGAGTCGGCCGTCAAGGACGCGGGCCTGCCCAACTCCGTCGTCGGCGTGATCATCGCGCTGATGGTGCTCGCGCCCGAGACCCTCGCCGCCGTGCGGGCCGCCCGCGACGACCGGATGCAGACCAGCCTCAACCTCGCGTACGGCTCCGCCATCGCCAGCATCGGCCTGACCGTCCCGGCCATCGCGCTCGCCTCGATCTGGCTGTCCGGGCCGCTGGTGCTGGGGGAGGACGCCACCCACATGGTGCTGCTCGCCCTGACCGCCGTGGTCAGCGCGCTGACCGTGGTGCCGGGGCGGGCCACCCTGCTGCAGGGCGGCGTCCACCTGTCGCTGTTCGCGGCGTTCGTGTTCCTGTCGTTCAGCCCGTGAGCCGGTCCACTTCGTCCAGGCCGTGAACGCCGTGCGGCGCCTCACCCCCTGACGTACACCACCTTCAGCCGCGGCGAGCGCAGGATGTCCCGCTCGCAGAACCGCGAGGTCACCATCCGCCCGGCCGAGAACAGCGCCGTCTGGTCGGAGTAGTGCGCCGAGCGGGGGTTGGACGACTGGGAGTACGTGAGCAGGGTGCGGGCCACCGGGCAGCGCCCGCCGTCCCAGCCGACCGCCTGGATGTGGCTGGAGCCGTGCACCACGTCGGTGTAGCCGCCGCCCGCGGGGTTCCAGGTGGCCTCCACCTTGTTCCACACCCCCAGCGCCTCGGTGCCCCCGCCGACCGGGACGCGCTCGCCGTTGCGCGTGACGAACTGGTGCGCCCCCAGCGGCGCGTCGGGCGCGATGCCCGCCGCGCGCAGCTCGGACACCGCCGTGCGCAGCGCCGCGGCGAAGCCCGGCGCGTCGGTGTTCAGGGTGTTCGGGGTGCGGACCGGGTCGGCGGCCGAGAACGGCACCTTCCACAGCTGCGCGGCCGGTACGGCCGTCGTCAGGGCGCGCCAGAACCGGTCGAAGAGCAGGGCCCCGCGGCTGCCGGTGCGCATCGTGCGGTCCCAGCCGGCCAGCGCGGCGCAGGCCGCCGGCTCGTCCGGCAGCGCCGCCGGGCAGGCCCGGGCCACGTCCGCCGCCGCCCAGGTGCCCACCGGCGCCCGGTCGGTGAACTGCTGCGCCTGGAGGTCGGCCACGGTGAGGCCGCCGCGCGCGGCCATCGCCGAGACGTCCTCGACGGCGCCGCGGGTCCGGGCCGAGCGGGCGGTGCCCTCCGGGCCGAAGATCCGCTGGAAGCCGGTCAGCGGGTGATCGGCGTTGGCCAGCCAGTGGCTGTCGTTGGAGTTCTCGGCGTACGGGGCGTCCTTCAGGACCGGCCAGCGCGACGGGCCGAACACCCCCGGCTCCACCGCGTCCGGGTCCGACCCCAGGGCGCAGTCCGCGCGCGAGCCGTCCAGGACGGCCACGCCGGACGCCGGGTAGGTCGCCCGGCCCAGCGGGGTCGAGCAGCGCGCGGCCAGCTCGTTCGTGATCCGCGGCAGCACCTGCCCCTGCACGAACAGCGAGTGCCCCGAGGAGTCGGCGGCCACGGTGTTCACCCAGGGCAGGCCCTGGGTGCGCCGGAGGCCGGCCAGGACGTCCTCGGTCGAGCGGGCCTTGCCGTAGGCGAGGGCGGTGTCCGAGCCGCGCATGTTGGTGGCGTTGGGGTCGTTCAGCGCGTACGCCGTCGTGGCCGTCCAGGGCAGCGGCAGCTGGGCGCCCAGGCCCGTCACCACCGGCCCGTACCGCGTCCACCACTGGGTACGGGTGACCGGCGGGCCGTCCTTGGTCTCCACCGTCACCGTGCGCCGGGTCATCCGCTCCGGCCGGCCGTCGACCAGGTAGGCGGTCGGGTCCGCCGGGTCCAGGGCCAGCTGGTGCAGGTTGAGCGTGACGCCGGTGGCCACGGTGTGGCTCCAGGCGACCTTGTCGTTGAAGCCGATGTTCACGATGGTGGTGCCGAGCAACGAGCCGCCGGAGACGTTGAGTTCGCCGGGGATCGTCTGCTGCGACTGCCAGAAGCGGCGCCCGCCCTGCCACGGGTAGTGCGGGTTGCCGAGCAGCAGCCCGCGGCCGTCGGCGGTGGCGGCGCCGCTGAAGGCGACCGCGTTGGAGCCCATGTCGGCGTCCGCCTGGTCGAACAGCTCCCGGGCCGCCTCGGCGGCGCGGCCCGGCCGCGGCTGGGCCTGTGCCGGGGCCCCGGCGGCGGGCGGCGCGGCGGCCGCGATGGCGTCCACCGCGCGGCCCTGGCCGCCCAGCACCGACACGGCGAAGCCGCGGCGGGCGACGTCCAGGGCGGTGACCGGGGTGACCCAGCGGGCGCCCGCGCAGGCCGGGTCGGTGACCCGGTTCTGCTTCAGCCAGGCGTTGTAGCCCGCCGCCCAGCCGCGCATCAGGTCCTTGAGGTGGCCGCTCGGACCGGCCGGCGCGGGGCGCGCGAGCAGCTTCTCGACGGTGCCCGCGTCGCGCACCCCCCGGAAGTACAGGTCGCTGGAGAGGTTCCGGGTCGCGGACGACAGCGAGCCGTCCGGGACGCCGTCGGGGCCGAACCAGCGCGAGCGCTCGCCGCGCACGGTCAGGAACCCGTCGGCGAGCGTGCACACCTGGTCGGCCGCCTGCGCCCACCCGGTGCCGAAGCCCAGGTTCGCGTAGTCCTTGGCCACGATGTGCGGGATGCCGTACTCGGTGTAGCGGATCACCGCCGACAGGCCGCCGCCTGACGGGTGGTGGTCGGGGCCGCGCGCGACGGCCGGCGCGGGCAGGGCGAGCGCGGTGGTGGCGAGCACGACGGCGGCGACGACGCCGTGGCGCGTGCGCCCCCGGGCGCGTCGTCGGGCGGGTCGCCGGGTGTGGCTTCGGGTGCGGAAGAACAACGTGTCTCCCAACGCGGGGCTGGGTCTCCCCGGGAGGGGGAGACGGTGGGTGGCTCCGGTGCGTGGACCATGCACGCAGCCCTGTGGGGTGCATGTCAACAGTCGTGCACGACGGGGTTTGTCACGTGTAAGCATCCGGGTGCGCGCCGACGGCGCCCGACGGCGCGCCGGACGCCCGTACGACGGCCCGGGACGACGGTGCCCCGGCGCGGCGGCGCACCGCCACCCGGACCCGCCCGCGCGCCATGTCTTGACCGCCCCCGCCCCGCCCGCCCAGGATCCCGCCATGGAACCCAAGGCCCCGGCCCCCGACCGCCTCCTGGCCGCCACCGTCGACGGCGTGCTGCGCCGCACCGCCCGGCGGGTGCCCGACCGGACCGCCGTCCGCTACGCCGACCGCACCTGGACCTACGCCCAGCTCGACGCCGCCGTCTCCACCGCCGCCGCGGGCCTCGCCGGGCGCGGCCTGGCCGACGGCGACCGGGTCGCCGCCTACGGGCACAACTCGGACGCCTACCTCGTCGCCTTCCTCGCCTGCGCCCGCGCCGGGCTCGTCCACGTCCCGGTCAACCACCACCTGACCGGCGACGACCTGGCGTACGTCCTGCGCCAGTCCGGCAGCTCCCTGGTCCTGGCCGACCCCGGCCTCGCCCCGCACGTCCCGGCGGAGTTCGCCGTACGGGCCCTGCGCGACGCCGACGACTCGCTGCTCGCGGACCTGGCCGAGCCCCGCCCGTACGACCCCGACCGCGACGCCCGCGACCTGGTGCAGCTGCTCTACACCTCGGGCACCACCGCCGACCCCAAGGGCGCGATGATGACGCACCGGGCCCTGGTGCACGAGTACGCGAGCGCCATCGAGGCGCTCGACCTGCACGAGGACGACCGGCCGGTGCACGCGCTGCCGCTCTACCACTCGGCCCAGATGCACGTCTTCCTGCTGCCCTACCTCGCGGTGGGCGCCGAGAACACCATCCTGGACGCGCCCGACCCGGAGCGGATCCTGGACCTGGTGGAGGCGGGCCGCGCCGACTCGCTCTTCGCGCCGCCGACCGTCTGGATCGCCCTCTCCCGGCACCCGGGCTTCGCCACCCGGGACCTGGGCGCCCTGCGCAAGGCGTACTACGGCGCCTCGATCATGCCGGTGCCCGTCCTGGAGCGGCTGCGCGCCCGGCTGCCCGGGCTCGGCTTCTACAACTGCTTCGGACAGAGCGAGATCGGCCCGCTCGCCACCGTGCTGCGCCCCGAGGAGCACGACGGGCGGATGGACTCCTGCGGCCGCCCGGTGCGCCACGTCCGGGCCCGGGTGGTGGACGAGGACGGTGAGGAGGTGGCGGACGGGACGGCCGGTGAAGTGGTCTACCGCTCACCGCAGTTGTGCGAGGGGTACTGGGGCAAGCCGGAGGAGACCAAGGAGGCCTTCCGGGACGGCTGGTTCCGCTCGGGCGACCTCGCGGTGCGCGACGCCGAGGGCTACTACACGGTGGTGGACCGGGTGAAGGACGTCATCAACTCCGGTGGCGTGCTGGTCGCCTCGCGCCAGGTCGAGGACGTCCTCCACACGCACCCGGCGGTGGCCGAGGTGGCGGTGGTGGGGCTGCCCGACGACCGCTGGATCGAGGCGGTGACGGCCGTGGTGGTGACCGGCGGGGACGCGGAGGCCACGGAGGAGGAGCTGGTGGCGCACGCCAGGGAGCGGCTGCCGTCCTTCAAGGCCCCCAAGCGCGTGGTGTTCGTGGACGCCCTCCCGCGCAACGCGAGCGGCAAGATCCTCAAGCGGGAGCTGCGGGACCGGCTGGCCTGAGCCCTTCCCGGCCGGTCCCGCCCGGGAAGGGCTCAGGGCCGCTCGCGCAGGTCCACGATCCGCTTGAACTTGCCCACCGAGCGCTCCAGCGTCTCCGGGTCCACCACCTCCACGCCCACCGACACCCCGATGCCGTCCTTGACCGCCGACGCCACCGCCCGGGCCGCCGCCTCGCGCTCGTCCCGGGTGGCGTCGGCCCGCGCCTCCACCCGTACCGTCAGGGCGTCCAGGCGCCCCCGGCGGGTCAACTGCAGCTGGAAGTGCGGGGAGAGCGCGGGCGTGCCCAGGACGATCTCCTCGACCTGGGTCGGGAAGAGGTTGACCCCGCGCAGGATGACCATGTCGTCGCTGCGCCCGGTCACCTTCTCCATCCGCCGGAACACCCGCGCGGTCCCCGGCAGCAGCCGGGTCAGGTCGCGCGTGCGGTAGCGGATCACCGGCATCGCCTCCTTGGTCAGCGAGGTGAACACCAGCTCGCCCCGCTCCCCGTCGGGCAGCACCTCCCCGGTGAACGGGTCGACGACCTCCGGGTAGAAGTGGTCCTCCCACAGGTGCAGCCCGTCCTTGGTCTCCACGCACTCCTGCGCCACGCCCGGGCCCATCACCTCCGAGAGCCCGTAGATGTCCACGGCGTCCAGCGCGAACCGCTCCTCGATCTCGGCGCGCATCGCCTCCGTCCACGGCTCGGCGCCGAAGATCCCGACCTCCAGCGAGGTGGAGCGCGGGTCCACGCCCTGGCGCTCGAACTCGTCGAGCAGGGTGAGCATGTACGAGGGCGTCACCATGATGATCTCGGGACGGAAGTCCTGGATCAGCTGGACCTGGCGCGCGGTCATGCCGCCGGAGGCGGGGATCACGGTGCAGCCGAGCCGCTCGGCGCCGTAGTGCGCGCCGAGCCCGCCGGTGAACAGGCCGTAGCCGTAGGCGACATGGACCTTGTGGCCGGGCCGGCCGCCCGCCGCGCGGATCGAGCGGGCCACCACGTCCGCCCAGGTGTCCAGGTCCCGCTGGGTGTAGCCGACGACGGTGGGCCGTCCGGTGGTGCCGCTGGAGGCGTGCACGCGGCGCACCTCGGACTGCTCGACGGCGAACATCCCGAACGGGTAGTTGTCCCGCAGGTCGGTCTTGACCGTGAACGGGAAGCGGGCCAGGTCCGCCAGCGAGCGGCAGTCCTCGGGGCGCAGGCCGGCCGCGTCGAACGAGGCGCGGTAGAAGGGCACGTTGTCGTAGGCGTGGCGCAAGGTGTGCCGCAGGCGCTCCAGCTGGAGCGAGGCGAGCCCCTCGCGGTCGAGTCGCTCACCGGCGTCCAGCAGTTCCGACATCCCGCCACTCCCGTCCCGATACACGTGTCATCCACGGCAAAGCGGACAACCGATCATTCGGTCGAGTTGTCCGGGATCAGTAATCCAAGCCCGCCGACGGCCTGTCAAGACGTCCGGCAGCACGCCCTGGGCGAATCCCGTTGCCCCCGCGCGGGGCCGCCTGTGAGGATCACCGCCATGCCCCTGTTCAGCGCCCCCGACGCGACCGAGCTCTCCTACCTGGTACGGGGGGAGGGCGAGCCGGCATCGTGGTCAGCGACGAGGAGTGGGACGCGGCGGGCGAGGTGCACCGGGAGCGGCCCTGGTGCCCGCGCGGCCCTCGCCACCCTCGCCGTGCCCGTCCTGGTGCTCGCGGGGGAGTACGACGGAGGGCCCGCCCCGGAGCGCTGCGCGCAGCTCGCCCGCCTGCTGCCGGGCGCCGGGACCGCGGTGCAGGAGGCTGCGGGCCACTTCCCGTGGGTGGACGACCCCGACGCCTTCCGCCGCACCGTCACCGGCTTCCTCGACGGCCCCGCCGCCGAGTCCCGCGCCGTCACCGTCGGCGGCGAGTAGCCGCCCGACCTCAGGACCCGGCGCGTGCCGCCTCGTCCCGCTCCGTGGCCACCGAGCGGGCCCAGCGGTAGTCGGCCTTGCCGCTGGGCGAGCGCTGGATCCGGTCGGTCAGGACCAGCTGGCGCGGCACCTTGTAGCCGGCGAGCCGGGTCCTGCAGTGCGTCTGGAGCGCCTCCAGGTCCAGCGGCGCGGCCCCCTCGCGCAACTGCACCACGGCCGCGACGTGGTTGCCCCACCGGGCGTCCGGCACGCCCGCCACCAGCGCGTCGTACACGTCGGGGTGCGCCTTGAGGGCCTGCTCGACCTCCTCTGGGTACACCTTCTCGCCGCCGGTGTTGATGCACTGCGAGCCGCGCCCCAGGACGGTCACGATGCCCTGCTCGTCGACGGTCGCCATGTCGCCGAGCAGCACCCAGCGCAGCCCGTCCTTCTGGAAGAAGGTCTCGGCGGTCTTGGCCGCGTCGTTGTAGTAGCCCAGCGGTACGTGCCCGCGCTGGGCGAGCCGCCCCACCTCGCCGACCGCGACCTCCTCGTAGGTGGCGGGGTCGACGACCCGGGTGCGCTCGTTGACCTCCAGGCGGAAGCCCTTCTCCGGGCCCGAGTCGTCGGTGGCCTTGCCGTTCGAACCGGACTCGCTGGAGCCGAAGTTGTTGAGCAGCAGCACGTTCGGGGCGAGCTCCTGGAACTGGGCGCGCACCGTGTCCGACATGATCGCCCCGGACGAGGAGAGGCTGAACAGCGAGGACAGGTCGGTGCCCTTGAGCGGTCCGTGCAGCGCGTCCACCAGCGGGCGCAGCATCGCGTCGCCGACCAGCGAGACGCTGGAGACCTTCTCCTTCTCGATGGTGCGCAGCACCTCCTCGGGCACGTACTTGCGGTGGATGACCACCCGCTGCCCGTAGTCGAAGGCGATGAAGGAGGTGAGCGTGGACGTGCCGTGCATCAGCGGCGGCGTGGGGAAGAAGGTGATCCCGGCGCCGCCCGCCGCGACCCGCTCGGCCAGCTCCTCGGGCCGCTTGACCGGCTCGCCCGCCGGGTCGCCGCCGAAGAGCCCGGCGAAGAACAGGTCCTCCTGGCGCCACATCACGCCCTTGGGCATGCCGGTGGTGCCGCCGGTGTAGATGATGAACAGGTCGTCGGCCGAGCGCTCGGGGAAGCCGCGCTCCGGGGAGGCGGCGGCCTCGGCGTCGGCGAACGCGACGCAGTCCAGGGCGGGCGCGTCCGGCGCGGGGGTGCCCACGCGCACCAGGTGGCGCAGCTTGTCGGTGTGCGGCAGGGCCCCGGCGACGCGCCCGGTGAACTCGGCGTCGAAGACCAGCGCGGCCAGGTCGGCGTCGCGGTAGAGGTAGACCAGCTCCTCCTCCACGTACCGGTAGTTGACGTTGACCGGGACCAGCCGCGCCTTGAGGGCGCCGTACACCGTCTGCAGGTACTCGATGCCGTTGTAGAGGTGCAGTCCCAGGTGCTCGCCCGGCTTCAGGCCGGCGTCGATGAGGTGGTGGGCCACGCGGTTGGCGGCGGCGTCGAGTTCGGAGTAGGTGAGCCGGCGCTCCGCCCCGGTGCCGGGGTGGTCGACGTACACGAGCGCCTCGCGGTCGGGGACCACGTCGGCGATCGACTCGAACAGGTCGGCAAGGTTGTACTCCACCGCTCCTCCTGACACCGGACCGACTTCGGAAGTGGTGCGACGCCCCCCGGGCCGTACTGGCGTGGCGGTCATTAGAGCGCCGAAGGGGGCAACTGGGAAGGGGTGCCGCAGAAGAATCTGACTGAGTGTCAGGAAACTATTGAACTGGGCCCGCACCTACTGCAACCTGTTCTAGGTCTTGAGACGGGAGGCAGGCGAATGGGTGGTACGGAACACCTGGACGTGCGGCGCGAGGGCGCCACACTGGTGCTCACCTTGAACAGGCCGGAGGCGAAGAACGCGCTCTCGCTGCCGATGCTGGTCGGGCTGTACGACGGATGGCTGGAGGCCGACGCCGACGACGGCGTCCGCTCGGTCGTCCTCACCGGGGCGGGCGGGTCCTTCTGCGCCGGGATGGACCTCAAGGCCCTGGCCGGCGGCGGCATGCACGGCGACCACTACCGGGACCGCATGAAGGCCGACCCGGACCTGCACTGGAAGGCGATGCTGCGCCACCACCGGCCGCGCAAACCGGTGATCGCGGCCGTCGAGGGGTACTGCGTGGCCGGCGGCACCGAGATCCTCCAGGGCACCGACATCCGGGTCGCCGGGGAGTCGGCGACCTTCGGCCTCTTCGAGGTCAGGCGCGGCCTGTTCCCGATCGGCGGCTCCACGGTGCGCCTGCCGCGCCAGATCCCGCGCACCCACGCGCTGGAGATGCTGCTGACCGGACGGGCGTACAGCGCGCGGGAGGCCGAACGGGTGGGCCTGGTGGGGCACGTGGTGCCCGAGGGGGAGGCGCTGGCCAAGGCCCTGGAGATCGCCGAACAGATCAACGCCTGCGGACCGCTGGCCGTCGAGGCGGTCAAGGCGTCGGTCTACGAGGCCGCAGAGCTGAGCGAGACCGAGGGCCTCGCGGCCGAACTCAAGCGGGGCTGGCCGGTGTTCGACACGGCCGACGCCAAGGAAGGGGCGAAGGCGTTCGCCGAGAAGCGGCCGCCGCGGTTCACCCGGTCCTGACGTGGCGGCCCGGCCCCGTTGCGCGGGCCGCCGCCCGCGACGGCCCGCGCACCGCACCCGTACCGCCCCGCGCGCCGCACCCCATCCCCACCGAAAGGACCCCGCATGTCCCCCGAACTCCTGCGCGCCCCGCTGGTCGTCGAGTTCCCCTTCACCCGCT
Source organism: Streptomyces sp. NPDC001941 (assembly GCF_040296945.1). NCBI lineage: Bacteria > Bacillati > Actinomycetota > Actinomycetes > Kitasatosporales > Streptomycetaceae > Streptomyces > Streptomyces sp. NPDC001941. Next base: position 104,876 of record NZ_JBEOYE010000016.1, read on the forward strand.
CCCTCGGGCCCGTCCAGTCCGCCTTCCTCACCGGACTGCGCGAGCGCGTCGTCCTCGGCGTGAAGGCGGACGGCGGCAAGGTCCTCGTCCCGCCCGTCGAGTACGACCCCGTGACCGCCGCCGAACTGCGCGACCTCGTCGAGGTCGGCGCCACCGGCACCGTCACCACCTGGGCCTGGAACCCCGAGCCCCGCCGCGGCCAGCCCCTCGACCGCCCGTTCGCATGGGTCCTGGTCCGCCTCGACGGCGCCGACACCGCCCTGCTGCACGCCCTGGACGCGCCCGGGCCCGACGCCGTCTCCACCGGGATGCGGGTGCGCGTGCGCTGGGCCGCCGAACGTACCGGCGCCATCACCGACATCGCCTGCTTCGAACCGCACGAGAGCGCCCCCGGCGCCGAACCCGCCCCGCACGACGGGGAGTTCGAGTCCGCGGTGACCGGCATCGTCGCCCCCGCCCGGCTCGACTACACCTACTCGCCGGGCCGCGCCCAGAGCGCGTACATCCACGCCCTCGCCGACCGCAAGTCCGTCGGCGAGCGCTGCCCGTCCTGCTCCAAGGTGTACGTACCGCCCCGCGGCGCCTGCCCCACCTGCGGCGTCGCCACCACCGACCGCGTCGAGGTCGGCCCCCGCGGCACCGTCACCACCTTCTGCATCGTCAACGTCAAGGCGAAGAACCTCGACATCGAACTGCCCTACGTCTACGCCCACATCGCCCTGGACGGCGCCGACCTCGCCCTGCACGGGCGCATCGCCGGCATCCCCTACGACCAGGTCCGCATGGGCCTGCGGGTTGAACCGGTGTGGACCGAGGGCGCCCGCTACCCCGACCACTACCGGCCCACCGGCGAGCCGGACGCCGACTACGACACGTACAAGGAGCTGGTGTAGATGCGAGAGGTGGCCATCGTCGCGTTCGCCCAGAGCGCCCACGTGCGCACCACCGACGAACTCTCCGAGGTCGAGTTCGTCATGCCCGTACTGCACCAGGTCCTGAAGCGGACCGGCCTGAAGACCTCCGACATCGGCTTCACCTGCTCCGGCTCCTCCGACTACCTCGCCGGACGCGCCTTCTCCTTCACCATGACCCTCGACGGCGTCGGCGCCTGGCCGCCGATCTCCGAGTCGCACGTCGAGATGGACGGCGCCTGGGCGCTGTACGAGGCCTGGGTGAAGCTCCTCACCGGCACCGCCGACACCGCGCTGGTCTACTCCTACGGCAAGTCCTCGCCCGGCTCGGTGCGCGACGTGCTGACCCGCCAGCTCGACCCGTACTACGTCGCCCCGCTCTGGCCCGACGCCGTCGCCCTCGCCGCGCTCCAGGCCCAGTCCCTCATCGACGCGGGCGAGACCGACGAGGAGGCCCTGGCCGCCGTCGCCGCCCGCAGCCGCGACGCCGCCACCGCCAACCCGCACGCCCAGGTCACCGGTGCCCGCCCGCAGGGCGACTACGTGGTGCGGCCGCTGCGCACCGGCGACTGCCCGCCCGTCGGCGACGGCGCCGCCGCGGTGATCCTCGCCGCCGGCGACCGGGCCAGGGAGCTGTGCGAGCGGCCCGCCTGGATCCGCGGCATGGACCACCGCATCGAGGCGCACTCGCTGGGCGTGCGCGACCTCACCGACTCGCCGTCCGTGCGGCTCGCCGCCGAGCGCGCCGGCGCCTTCGAACGCCCCGTGGACACCGCCGAACTGCACGCGCCGTTCACCTCCCAGGAGGTCGTGCTGCGCAAGGCGCTGAAGCTGGGCGACGAGGTCGCCGTCAACCCGTCCGGCGGCCCGCTCGCCGCCAACCCGATGATGGCCGCCGGACTCATCCGGCTCGGCGAGGCCGCCGCCCGCATCCACCGCGGCGAGTCCGACCGCGCTCTCGCGCACGCCACCTCCGGGCCCTGCCTGCAGCAGAACCTGGTCGCCGTCCTGGAAGGAGAGACCCGTGTCCGTTGAGCCCGTGGCCGTCGTCGGGGTCGGCCAGACCAAGCACGTCGCCGCCCGGCACGACGTCTCCCTCGCCGGACTCGTCCGCGAGGCCGCCGTGCGCGCCCTGGAGGACGCCGAGCTGACCTGGGCCGACGTCGACGCCGTGGTGATCGGCAAGGCGCCCGACTTCTTCGAGGGCGTCATGATGCCGGAGCTCTACCTGGCCGACGCCCTCGGCGCGGTCGGCAAGCCCATGCTCCGCGTCCACACGGCCGGCTCCGTCGGCGGCTCCACCGCCCTGGTCGCCGCCAACCTGGTCGCCTCCCGCGTCCACCGCACCGTCCTCACCCTCGCCTTCGAGAAGCAGTCCGAGTCCAACGCCATGTGGGGACTCTCCCTGCCCGTCCCCTTCCAGCAGCCGCTGCTGGCGGGCGCGGGCGGCTTCTTCGCCCCGCACGTGCGCGCCTACATGCGGCGCACCGGCGCCCCCGACCACGTCGGCTCCCTCGTCGCCTACAAGGACCGGCGCAACGCCCTGAAGAACCCCTACGCGCACCTGCACGAGCACGACATCACCCTGGAGAAGGTCCAGGCGTCCCCGATGCTCTGGGACCCGGTGCGCTACTCGGAGACCTGCCCGTCCTCCGACGGGGCCTGCGCCATGGTCCTCACCGACCGGGCGGGCGCGGGCCGCTCGCCGCGCCCGCCCGCCTGGATGCACGGCGGCGCGATGCGCAGCGAGCCGACCATGTTCGCGGGCAAGGACTTCGTCTCGCCGCAGGCCGGCAAGGACTGCGCCGCCGACGTCTACCGGCAGGCCGGGATCGCCGACCCGCGCCGGGAGATCGACGCGGTCGAGATGTACGTGCCGTTCTCCTGGTACGAACCGATGTGGCTGGAGAACCTGGGCTTCGCGGACGAGGGCGAGGGCTGGAAGCTCACCGAGGCCGGGGTGACCGAGCTCGACGGCGACCTGCCGGTCAACCCCTCCGGCGGGGTGCTCTCCACCAATCCGATCGGCGCCTCCGGCATGATCCGCTTCGCCGAGGCCGCCCTCCAGGTCCGCGGCCTCGCCGGGGAGCACCAGGTGCCGGGGGCGCGCCGGGCCATGGGCCACGCCTACGGCGGCGGCTCGCAGTTCTTCGCGATGTGGCTGGTGGGCTCGGAGCCGCCGAGCTCCTGACCTCCCGCGTCGGCGCGGACGGGCCCGGGTCCCCCTTCCGTGGCCTGTCCGCGGGCCACGTCGATCGCTAGGGTGAGCCCCGGACGACAACGGGAGGGAGCACGGACGTGGCCGAGAGCACGATCACCGCCGAGGCCGGGGTCTCGGGCTGGGACAAGCCGGACCTCGACCTGAGCAACGCCCAGTGGCAGTCGGGCAGCCAGGGGACGGGAGACGTCCAGATCGCCTTCGTCGAGGGCTTCATCGCCATGCGCAACAGCCGGCGGCCCGAGGGCCCGTCGCTGATCTTCAGCCCCGCCGAGTGGCGGGCCTTCGTGGTCAACGCCCGCGAGGGCGAGTTCGACCTGACGTAGGCCGCCCTCGCGGGCCGGCCCCGCGCGGGCCGCGTCAGCCGTCGTCGCGGGGCGCCGACCGGGCGCGGCGCCCGCGCGCGTCCGCGTACCAGTGCGGAAGGCCGGGCAGCAGCAGGAGGGCCGCGCCCCACAGGGGCACGTGGAACAGCGGCGCGTCGTCGACGAGCCGGTCGGCGAGGACCCCGGCCGCCAGCGCCCCGATGACGGTGGCGGCCCAGCCCGCACGGGCGCCCCGCTCGTCGCGCCGCAGCTCGGTGAGGACCATGCCGACGGCGAGGATCGCGAGGAAGACCAGCCGCGACGGCTCCACCGGGAGCAGGGTGGTGGCGTTCAGCAGGAACGACAGCAGGGTGATCACGCCCAGGACGGCCGTCCCCAGGCACACCATGCGCACCAGGCGCCGCCCGAACGGCACCCGCTCGCGCGCCCAGCGCGCCGCGAAGGCCCGCACGTCGTCACCGACCACGGACTCGGTGCCGAGCCCGGACTCCCGGGCCAGGGCCAGCCGCCCGGCGAGCTCGTCGAGCCAGGCCCGCACCGAGGGGCCGTCCACGCCCCGGTACTCCCAGCTGGTGCGGCACACGGCCAGTATCCGTTCCTCGGTCACGAGGCTTTCCCCCACGTCGTTGCGGTGTCGTTCGAGCTGCCGTCGGTGTCAGGGGTGGTCAGCCCCCGGACCTGGCGGTTCCGCTCGACGGTACCCCGGCGCCGCGCGGAACCCGCCGCCACCCTCGTACGGTCCCCGGCGCACCCCCGCGCGCCGGGGACCCGCAAGCCGCCCATGGAGACGGTGCAGCGGATGCCAGCACCCCCGCGCGCCGGGGACCCGCACCCCTCCGAGGCGCCCGTTCAGCGTCGCAGCACCCGCCGGGCCACCAGGTTGCCCAGCAGCTGCGCCAGCTGCACCAGACCGATCAGCACCAGTACGGTCACCACCATCACCGAGGTGTCGAAGCGCAGGTAGCCGTAGGTCATCGCCAGGTTCCCCACCCCGCCCCCGCCGACCGTGCCGGCCACCGCCGAGAAGTCGATCAGCGCGACCAGCATGAACGTCAGGCCGAGCACCAGCGGCCCCAGCGCCTCCGGCACCAGCACCGTCAGCAGGATCCGCAGCGGCCCCGCGCCCATGGACCGGGCCGCCTCGATCACGCCCGGCTCCACCGACAGCAGGTTGGACTCCACGATCCGGGCCACCCCGAAGGTCGCCACGATCGTCATCGGGAAGATCGCCGCGTCCGTGCCGATCATCGTGCCGACCACGCCCCGGGTCACCGGCGCCAGCGCCACGATCGCGATGATGAACGGCACCGGGCGGATCACGTTGATCAGCAGCCCGAGCACCGCGTGCACCGGACGGCTCGGCAGCACCCCGCCCTTGCGGGTGGCGTACAGGGCCAGGCCCACCGCGAGACCGCCCACGGTGGACAGGGCCAGGGTCACCAGGACCATGTAGACGGTCTCGCCGGTCGCGTCGACGACCTTGGGCCAGAAGGTGGTCCAGTCGGCCTTCATCGCGCACCCGCCCCGGACAGCTCACCCGCGGCGGCCAGTTCGGCGGCCACCGCCTCGACGTCCCGTTCCCCGCCGCGCAGTTCCAGGGTCACGCTCCCCAGCGGCCGGCCCCGCACCTCGCCGACGCCACCGTGCACCAGCGTGAAGTCCACGCCGCGCTCGCGCAGCAGCGGCGAGAGCCGCGCCATCACCGGCTCCCCGTCGACCACCGGCACGGTCACCAGGCGCCCCGGGTACCGGTCGCGCAGCCGCTCCCACTGCTCCCCGTCCGGCGCGCCGTGCAGCGCCGAGCCGACGAACGCGGCGGTCGTGGCGTGCCGGGGCCGCGCGAACACCTCGTACACCTCGCCGCTCTCCACCACCCGTCCGTCCTCCATCACCGCGACCCGGTCGCACAGCGCCCGCACCACCTCCATCTCGTGCGTGATCAGCACGATGGTCACGCCCAGCTCCGCGTTGACCCGCCGCAGCAGCGCCAACACCTCGCCGGTCGTCTGCGGGTCGAGCGCGGACGTCGCCTCGTCGCACAGCAGGATCCCCGGGCGGGTGGCCAGCGCCCGCGCGATGCCGACCCGCTGGCGCTGGCCGCCGGAGAGCTGCTCGGGGTGGCGCGCGCCGTGCCCGGCCAGGCCCACGAACTCCAGCGCCTCCTCGGCGCGGCGGCGGGCCTCGGCCTTGCCGGTCCCGGCCAGCCGCAGCGGGTAGAGCACGTTGCCCAGCACGGTGCGCGAGCGGAACAGGTTGAACTGCTGGAAGATCATGCCGATCTCCCGCCGCACGCCGCGCAGTTGGCGCTCGCCGAGCTCGGCGAGGTCCCGGCCGCCGACCCGGACGCGCCCGGCGCTGGGCGTCTCCAGGCTGTTGACCAGCCGCAGCAGCGTGGACTTGCCCGCGCCGCTGTGGCCGACGATCCCGAAGACCGATCCCGTCTCCACGCCGAGCGTGACGTCGTCGACGGCCCGGGTCCCGCCGGGGAAGTCCTTGGAGACGCCGAGGAGTTCGATGAGCGGCCCGGGCGGCCGCGCGGCCGCCTGCTCGTCGTACGGCGCCGTCCCCTGCGGGCTCATCGCTTCAACTCCTTCGCGACACGGTCGAGTTCGGCCCGCAGCTTGGCGCCGGACAGCTCGACGTGGTGGGCGGTGCCGTTGCTGGAGCGGCGCACCTCCGCCTGGACCGGGGCGGAGGCGTACAGCTCCACGATCCTGCGGTAGTCGGCGTTGTCCTCCCCGCCCGCCCGGGCGGCGATGACGTTGAGGTAGGGCACGGTGGCCGGGCTCTTGGGGTCGTCCTTGAACAGCGCGCTCTTGGCGTCGATGCCGGCCAGGCTCGCCACGCCGTCGTTGATGACGGACGCGTCGGTGTCCTTCAGGGCCCGGGGCGTCTGCTGGGCGTTCATCGGGGTGAGCTCGAGGTGCTTGGGGTTGGCGGCGATGTCGTCCGGGGTGGCGAACAGTCCGGTGCCGGGCTTCAGCCGGATGAGCCCGGCCTGTTCCAGCACGCGCAGGCCGCGGCCCTGGTTGGCCGGGTCGTTGGGCAGTGCGACGCGTCCGCCGTCGGGCAGGTCGGCGGCCTTGCGGTGCTTGCCGGAGTACAGGCCGAGGGGGACCACGACGGTCGGGGCCAGCGGCACGATGTCGGTGCCGTTCTCCTCGTTGGACTGGGCGAGGAAGACCAGGTGCTGGAAGGCGTTGAGGTCGAGGTCGCCCGCGCTGAGCGCCTTGTTGGGCAGCGAGTAGTCGTCGAAGACGACCACCTCGACGTCGAGGCCCTCCTTCTTCGCCTCCTTCGCCAGCACGTCCCACTCCGTGGAGTCGCCGGACACTCCGATCCGGATGCGGTGGTCGTCGCCGGTCAGACCGCAGCCCCCGACGAGCAGGGAGAGGGCGGTGGCGGTGGCGGCGGCGAGCAGGACGCGTCGGCGCGGCAGGGGAGGTGTCATGAGTCAGGTCCAAGAGAAGTCAGTGGCAGGACCTGAGGATCGTAGGCATCAAATGCTTTATGACCTTGACTTGAAAGGTGCTGTTCATGATCTTGCAATGGATGCGAAGGGGGATCGGGCGCGGGGTGGGGCGGCCGGGGATCGGACCCGGCCGCCTCACCCCACCCTGGATCCTGGAGTCCTAGCCCACGTCCTCCTTCACCAGATGGGCCCACGGCCGCAGCCTGCCGCTGCTGACCGCCGCGATGCCGGACGCGTCGTAGCGCGCGGTGCCCCGCGACCAGGCCAGGTTGCCGCTCATCAGGGCGCGCATGCCCCCGACGTAGTCGGCGACCTGCTCGCGCAGCCGGCCGGTCAGTCCGGCCTCGGTCAGCTCCGCGTCCAGCGTGCCCGCCAGCTTCTGGAACCGGGCGACGCGGTTCGCCGCGTGCCGGGCCACCCGCCGCACCGCCTGGTCGAGGCTGGTCGCGTCGCGCCGCTGGAGGATGATCACACTGTTGTTGACGTCGCCGGCCGCCAGTTCCTTGTCGACCGAGACGATGTCGTTGACGAAGATCACCACGTCCGCGGTGATCTGCCGCATCTCCGCGAGCGGCACGCCCTCGTGCAGCTCGCGGGGGAGCGTGTAGCCGCCGCACCGCTCGACCAGGTCCAGGCAGGGCTGCACGCCGATCGAGTCGCGCCGCCCGCGCAGGAAGCCGGGCAGCGACAGGGTGCCGTTGCGGGTGCGGTTGAGGGCCTCCCAGTGGTAGGCCTTCAGGTACGCCCGCCAGTGCTCGCGGAACCGCTCCCGCCAGAGCAGCGGCCGGCCGTCGGCGACCCGGCCCCACAGCTCCGCGAAGCTCACGGCCAGCGGGCCGGGCACCTCTCCCGGCAGGGGTGGCTCGCCGTCCAGGACGCGCAGTACGGAGTCGACCTCGCGCGCGACCACGTCGGGCCGCTTGCCGAGGTCGCCGTCGAACTGGTCGTCGAAGACGAAGAACCAGGCGTTGAGGTCGGTCGCCAGGGCCAGTTCGCCCTCGTCGGCGTGCGGATAGAAGTACGCCATCAGCAGTTCCAGGCCCATGGCGTCGTACTCGGCCGTGGCCCGCTCCGAGGTGAGCATCCCGAAGCGGTGCAGCCAGTCCAGCGTGTGCGCGCCCGCCGCCGCGTGCCCGGGGTGCGCGCGGGCGGCGAAGGGCAGGTCGACGAGTTCGGTACGGGGCGACGTGCGACGCCCCGGTGGGGCCGACTTCCTTCCGCTGCGGGGGTGTTCGGCGGTGGGGGAGTCGTCGGACGCGTGGTCCGCCGCCAACGAGGCGCTCGTGGCGCCCTGTTGGGGAACGGACGTCAGGGGAGGCGGGGAGGCGGGGGTGGTGGGGGTCGTGGGGGTGGGGGACGGTGAGGCGGGGGGTACGTGGTTCGAGGGGACGGGGGACAGAGCTGAACGGGGCGTCATCCTGCGGGACATCGGCCCCTCCCTTCAGGCCACAGAGACGGTCTCGGCAGAACCGTCGGCGCGGGAGGCCTCTCATGGTGCGCCGGTGCTCGCCGAGCGTTCAAGCGGCGCATTGCCCGAGCCGCGCGCTCTTTGTATATGCGCGGGCCAGGTCCCCATACACCGTTGTCTTCGACTTCGCCTGAAATTGATGAACTTGCTCGCTATCGCGACCGTAAGCGCTTGAGCAGTGTCACGCTGTCTGCCCGCAAGCGTAGGCTCGGTTCTATGTCCCAGAGAGGTACGCGATGGCGGACGTGAGAGGCCGGGGAAGGTCCGCGCGCCGGATCCTGTTCGAGCGCGAAGAGGCACTTGTCCAGTTCGACGGCATGGTCAACGACCTGTGCGGCACCGCGGAGGACGAGGGGGGTCCGCCCAGCGGCGGCGTCCTGGTGATCTCCGGTGCCGCGGGTCTCGGCAAGACGGCGCTCGTCGCGGAAGTGCGCCGCAAGGCGCTCGCCCGCGGCTGCACCGTGATCTCCGGCCGGGGCAACGAGGCCGAGCAGGGGGTCGCCTACCACGTCGTACGCCAGCTGGTGCAACCCGTCCTCGCCGCGACGCCCGAGGAGGAGCACCGCAGGATACTGGGGAGCTGGTACGACATCGTGGCCCCCGCGGTCGGGCTGATCGCCGGCTCCGGCGACGCCTCGCCCGACCCGCAGGGTGTCCGCGACGGCCTCGACTGGGTGGTCACCCGGTTCGCCGTCGAGCGGATGCCCGTCGTGCTCATCCTCGACGACGCGCACTGGGCCGACGACGAGTCGCTCAACTGGCTCACCGCGTTCGCGCTGCGCGCCGCCGACCTGCCGATGCTCGTCGTCCTCGCCTACCGCCCCGAGGAACTGCCCAAGTACGGGACGGAGTTCCGCAACCTCGCGCTGCGGCACGGCTCCCGCCCCATCGACCTGGAAGCGCTGTCCCCGTCCGGCGTCGGCCGCCTCGTGCGGCACGCCCTGGGCGAGGGCGCCGACGACCTGTTCTCCCGCGAGTGCTGGGCCCTGACCGCGGGCAACCCCTACGAGGCCGTCGAGCTCGTCGCCCGCATCAACGACCAGGGCATCAAGCCCCAGTACGCCAACGCGGCCGAACTGCGGGAAATGGCCTCGGCGTTGCGCGGCAGCGGACTGCTCGACCGGCTGGAGCGGCTCGGCCCGTCCGCGGTCCGGCTCGCCTGGGCCGTCGCCGTCCTGGGCACCGACGCCGACCCGCACTGGGCCGCCGGGGTCGCCAGCCTCGGCGTCGAGGAGGCCGTCGACGCCACCGACCGGCTCCGCCAGGCCCGCGTCCTGGCCCCGGTCCAGCCCGACACCTCCAAGCTGGAGTTCTTCCACCCGCTGGTCGGCACCACCGTCTACCGGGCCATCCCCGCCGCGATCCGCGTCGCCATGCACGGCCAGGCCGCCTACGCGGTGACCGAGGCCGGGCACGGCCCCACCGCCGCGGCCCGGCACATCCTGGAGATCCACCCCGACAACGACGGCTGGGCGGTGACCCAGCTGCGCGCCGCCGCCGGGGAGTACCTGCGGGCCGGTGCGCCCGAGGCCGCCCGGCGCTGCCTGGCCCGCGCGCTGCGCGAACCGCCCGCCCTGCAGGACCGCGCCCAGGTGCTGTTCGAGCTGGGCTGCTCCGCGCTGCTCACCGAACCGGCGACGACCGTCAACCACCTCAAGGCCGCCCTGGAGGAGCCCGAGCTCGCCCCCGAGCTGCGCGAGGCCATCACCTCCCGGCTCGGCCAGGCCCTGGGCCACGCCGACCGGATGAAGGAGGCCGCCGAGGTCGTCGCGGCCGAGGCCAAGCGCTCCACCAGCGCCCGCACCCGGCTGCGGATGCAGGGCGAGACCTTCCAGTGGAGCGCCTTCCGCGCCGACGAGGAGGACTCCCCGGCCCGCTCCCGCAGGCTCGCCCGGCTCGCCGAGCACCTGACCGGGCGCGGCAAGGAGGAGCGCTACATCCTGGGCCTGCGCGCCTGGGACGCCATGGTCCGCGGCGAACAGGCGACCACCGCGCTGCACTACGCGGAGGAGGCCCTGAAGGGCGGACTGCCCTGGACCGACGACAACTGGGGCTTCGAGGTCCCGGTCATGGTCGCCCTCACCTTCATGTACTGCGACCAGCCCGGCCGCGCCGACGACCTGTTCACCCAGGGCATCACCGAGTGCGAGCGGAAGGGCTGGCGCGGCGCCCACCTGTCGTTCGGCCTCACCCTGCTCGGCTTCATCCGCTTCCAGCGCGGACGGCTGACCGAGGCCGAGGAGCTGGTGCACAGCGGGCTGCGGGTCGCCGACCGCGTCGGCCAGCGCATCCCCGCGCAGTGGTTCGCGCTCGGCATCCTGATGCAGATCCTGCTCGCCCGCGGCCGGGTCGACGAGGCCCGGCAGCTCGCGGACACGTACAACTACGGCAGCGTCGTGCCGGGCGCGGTCACCTACCCCGACTCCGAGACGGTCTACGCCGAGCTGCTGCTGGCCCAGGGCATGCGCGCCGAGGCCGAGCGGCGGCTGCGGGCGGTCGGCCGGCGGCTCGACCCGCGCGCCATGCGCAACCCGATGTGGTGCCCCTGGCGGCTGCTGCTCGCCCAGGCCACGGCCAACACCGACCCGGCCGGGGCGACGGCGATGGCCCGCGAGGGCATCGAGCTGGCCCGCCGCTTCGGCACCCCCGGGGCGATCGGCCGCGCGCTGTACGCGGCGGCCAAGGTGACCACCGGCGCCGAGAGCCTGTCCCTGATGGGCGAGGCGGTCAAGCAGCTGGAGCGCTCCCCGGCCGCGTACGACCTGGCGCTCGCCATGGTCGACCACGGCTGCGCGCTCAGCCGCGCCGGGCTGCCGCAGGACGCGGCCGACCTGCTCATGCGGGGCCTGGAAGGAGCGGTGGGGTGCGGTGCCGACGCGCTCGCCGCCCGGGCCCGCGAGGAGCTGGCCGCCTCCGGCCTGCGCCCGCTGCAGCTGCGGGCCGTCGGCTCGGACGACCTGACCGCCCTGGAGAAGCAGGCGGCCGAGCTGGCCGCCGAGGGCTACGACAACGACCGGATCGCCACCGACCTCGGGTCGCGCGAGCGGGCCGTGGAGCTGCTGCTCTCCGGCGCCTTCCGCAAGCTCGGCACCGACCGGGTGGGCCTGCCGGGACTGCTGCCGCGCCAGCCGGGCGAGGGCGTCCACACCTGACGTCCGGGCCCCGCGCACCGGGTCCGCTGCCGACCTGGACCCGGTGCGCGGGGACGGCCCCGCACGAGCCCGGACGGGGCCGGGCCCCGGCGTCACGCATGGTGCCCGTACCCGTACCATGGCGGCATGTCCTTCCTCCGCCGCCGCAGCTCCGCCACTCCCGCGGGCCCGGACTTCGACGTCCTGGCCATGGACCCGGGTGACTGGCCCGGGAACCTGGGTGCCGGCCTGCTGCCCGCGCCCGACGGCAGCTGCCAGGGCGTCTTCCTCCGGTACGACCTGTTCGGCGGCCGCGGCCCCGCGATGATCATCGGCAACCTGCCCGAGGGCTCCCCGGCGCGCGAGCTCGGCGAGGGCCAGGTGCCCTTCGAGGTGGCGCAGCTGCTGGCCGCCCTGGAGAACGACGAGCCCGTCGAGGTCACCGGCTCCGAGGACGTGCCGGTGATGCAGGGCGACAACCTGCTGATCGTGCGCCGCCTGAAGCTCTCCGAGACCCGGATCTCCTGCGTGCAGTTCGACCGCAGTGACAACGTCCTGGTCACGATCGCCAGTTGGGACCGGCCGATCACCGACGACCTCTACGCACTGCTCAAGCCGCTCCCGGCGGAGCTCTTCCAGCAGGGCTGAGGCCCTACAGTCGGTCCATGGCAACCGAGGCGAAGCAGACCGTACGGGTCGACAGCTGGATCTGGTCCGTCCGCCTGACCAAGACGCGCTCCCAGGCCGCGGCGGCCTGCCGCGCCGGGCACGTCAGGGTCAACGGCGACCGGGTCAAGCCCGCCCAGTCGGTCAAGGCGGGCGACGAGGTGCGGGTCTTCCACGAGGGCCGCGAGCGCATCGTGGTGGTCCGTGAACTGCACAGCAAGCGCGTCGGCCCGCCCGTCGCCGCCGAGGCGTACGTGGACAACAGCCCGCCGCCGCCCCCGCGCGAGCACGTGGCGCTGGCCGGCGTACGGGACCGGGGCGCGGGCCGCCCCACCAAGCGCGAGCGCCGCGAACTGGACCAGCTGCGCGGCTCGCGCACGGCGGAGCGGCAGCAGCGGCGCGGCGACCAGGGCTGATATCCGGGGGCCGCACCCGCGGCCCCCGGCGCGGCCGTCCCTACGGCGTCAGCAGCTCCCGCACCCGGGCCGCCGCCGTGCCCCGCCCGGTCGGCCCCGGCACGAACGCGGCCCCGGCCCGCAGCGGGGCGTTCGCCACCAGCGCCACGTCCTCGGGGCCGTAACGGCGCACCCCGCGGTGCCAGTTGAGGATCCCCGCCAGCCAGTCCTCCAGCTCGCGCACATACACCGCGACGGCGCCCCTGCCCTCCTCGTCGAGTCCGAAGTCCGCGCACAGCAACGGCAGTTCATGCGCCTTCACGTGCAGGAACTGGCGCATCCGGCCGCGCATCAGGTCGTCGACGATCCGCAGGCCCGTGGGGTAGTCGCAGTCGAAGAACTTCTGCACCACCAGCACCCCGTTGTGCACCTCGCCCTCGACCTCGATCTCCTTCTGGTACGAGAACACGTCGTTGAGCAGGCACGCGTAGTCGGCGGCGGCGCCCTCCAGGGAGCGGAGCGTGCCGCTGCGCAGCACCTCGGCGGGCAGCCGGTCGCGGTGGCGCAGCCGGCACAGCGCCATCGTCAGGTCCGAGCCGAACGTGGCGCGCCGCATCTCCAGGTAGTCCACCGGGTCCGGCACCCGGTGCTGCGCCTGGTTGTGCAGCTCCCACAGCCAGCTGTCCAGCATCGAGGCGATCGCGTCCCGCAACTGCGCCCGGGCCTCCGGGTCCATCGGTCCCGCGGTGCGCGCCCACAGGTCGGCCAGGCCCCGCTCCAGCGGCGTGGTCGCCCCGGCGAGCCCGGCGGCCGGGTCGGCCAGCGGCATCCGCTCCTTGAGCCGGTCGGTGCAGAGCTTGGCCCCCAGCAGGTTGCGCGGGCGCCCGAAGACCAGCGGGTAGTAGTCGTCGCCGTACGTCCCCCAGGTGAGCCACTCGGAGCTGAGCTCCAGCTCCTCCGGCGTGGCATCCGGGTCCAGGCCCGCCGCGCAGAGCGCGAAGTCGAAGCCGCGCAGCATCGGTTCGTCCCAGATGTCGCCGAGCAGCCCGGTCCTCGCCGCCCAGTCGACGGACTTCTCCAGCGCGTCCTGGTGGTGCGGGCTCAGCGAGAGCGTGAACGGCACGTCGAAGTCCGGGAGCCGGGAGGGGCCGACGCGCTCGTGCGGCACATGGGTGAGGGTGCGCAGCCGGGCCGCCGCGGGCCGTCCGAACAGGGTGCGCACGTCCAGCGCGGAGGTGCCGAGGATCCCCTCGTACGGCGAACTCGCCTTCACCGCGCCCTCGTTCATGTACCGGCTGGAGCGCAGGTGCCACTCGTGGCCGCCGGACTGCCAGTCCTGCAGGCCCTTCACGTAGGCCGCCACGGCCGCGCACTGGGCCGGGTCGAGCGAGTTCTCCAGGCAGAGCGCGGGCACCTCGGTCAGCGCGGTGTTCTCGAACTGGTGCAGCCGCGAGGTCAGCAGGTCGTTGCAGGCCTGCGCGGCCTCCTGCGTGGTGCAGCCCAGGAACTTCTCCAGGACCAGCACGCCGTTGCTGTTCTCGCCCTCGTCCTCGACCTCGCGCTGGTACGAGAACAGGTCGTTGCGCAGGTGCACCGCGTCCGAGAACGCGTCGGTCAGCACCCGCAGCGGACGCGAGCGCGCCACCCGCTCGGGCACCTCGGCGCCCGCCGCGTACTCCACCAGGCCCGCCGACCAGGGCGCGCCGCCCACCTTGCGGCGCATCTCGATGTACTCGACGGGGTTGGCGATCCGGCCCTCGTTGATGTTCGAGAGCTCCCACAGCGACTCGTTGAGCAGGTTCCGCGTCGACTCGGCGAACCGGGCCCGCCAGGCCGGGGACATGGCCGGCACCGTCCGCCGCCACAGGTCCGCCAGGCCCGCCTCCACCGGGTTGGCCGGCTCGGGGAAGCCCGCGTCCGGGTCCATCGGCATGAAGGCGGGCAGCCGGTCCAGGTACGCCTTGCCGCCCTCGCGGTCCAGCGTCCGCTTGAAGATGTCCAGGAAGTGGTCGTCGAAGAAGAAGACCCACACGTACCAGTCCGTCACCAGCGACAGGACCTCGGCGTCGCAGTCGGGGTGCGTGTAGGCGCACAGCAGCCCGTAGTCGTGCGCGTCGAGGTCGCTCTCCTCCCAGATGCCGGAACCCTCCAGCATCCCCATGCCGCGCGCCCACTGCCTGGTGTGCGAACGGGCCTGCTCCAGATGGGGGTTGAGGCGCGCCGGGTACGGCACGTAGAAGTCGGGCAGGACGAAGGGCTGAGCCATGCGCGGTAGGCCTTTCGGGGGCGTGGGGACGGGTCCGCCCCCGGGCGTGGGGGCGGTGCCGCCCCAGCCCTACCCGTCCCCCGTACGGCCCACTCCGCGGCCGGACTAGTCATACGAACGCCAAGGGGCGCCGCGGTCCGTACGGACC
>NZ_JBEOYE010000017.1:0-118627 GCF_040296945.1 Streptomyces sp. NPDC001941
CAAACAATTGCCCCCCACCCCCCCCTACCCCGACTGCTCGCCCCGGGGGTGATCCTATCGGCCCCCGGCGCTTCGCGCGGCCGCGGCCCGGGCCCCTTCACGCGCGTACGGGGCGCGTGCGGTCAGCGACCGGTGCCCGTGGAGGACGACGCGGCGTCGCCGGGCTCCTGGGACGTGCCCTGGGACGGCTTGTTCGAGGCGCCGTCGGACGGCTTGCCCGAGGGGCCCTCGGAGGCGCCGTCGGACGGCTTCCCGGAGGGCTTCTGCTCGGGGGCGGCGGGCAGCTGGCTGGGCCCGAAGCCCTCGAAGTAGCTGGTGGCCGGGACCACGAAGGCGCGGAGCTTGACCTCGCCGGTCTCGCTCAGCTGGAAGACGACTTCCTGGGCGTTGCCGTTCTTGGCGGCCTCGCGGCCGTTGTCGATGACGGCGGAGGCGTTGCCCTCGCCGCCGATCAGGACGGAGCCGTGCGCCGGGACCTCGACGGCCTTCTCGCCCTTGGCGGGGGTGAGCTTCACGGTGGCGCTGGAGCCGGGGAGGGTGATCCCGTCCAGGGTCTGCTTCTGGGCGCTGTTGTTGAACAGGCGGGCGGAGACGACCGCGGGGCCCTCGGCGTCGGCCTTGGGCTGGGTGATCACCACCGCGTTCTGGATCTTGACGTCGCCGACCGAGGTGGCGGCGTTGTCCGGCCTGACCCCCAGCGTCTGCGCGTCGTTGCCCGCGGCGCAGGCGGAGAGCGAGGCGAGCGAGAAGACGAGGGCGGTGGCGGCGAGGGCGCCGCGTCGAAGGCTGCGGCTCACGGCGGCGGCATCTCCTTGGACGTACGGACTACGGACGGCTGGGCGGGCTGCACGGAGCCGACAGGGCCGTACGAAGCGGCTAAAGGTCAGCTAAGGGTGTGTCAGCGGCCTTAGGTTACCGAGCCGTCCCCACGCCTCCGCACCCGACCCGCCCCTACGGCGCGGCAGGTCGGTGCGGTGGCTCGAACGTGTCCGTCCGGATCTCGGCGTCGCGCCCCGCGTTCACATAACCGCCTTGATCAATTCAACGCGCGCCCCGCATTCCTTACGGAAAACGTCCCGGCGGGCTTCCCGTTGATCAATTCCGGATTCGGCGCCGGGGGTCCGCGCGGATGATCGACATCCGAACGGAGTACGGGAAGTGACGCGATCGGAACCCGGCAAATCGGGACGTTCGGCCACTTGGGGCCCCGTCCGGGTGGTTGTAGCGTGCCCGTTTCGTCGCGCCCGCGCAGCCGCTCCGACCTGCGAATACCGGCTTCCCCTTGTGTTCCGGGAGTCCTCCGCAGCACGTTCCTGTTGCTGTTGTCAAGCCCCGAGATATGCCCTGACCTGCGAAAACGCCATTCAGAAGAAGCCGTATCCGTGTTACCCTGGATAGCCACGGAAGGGGTACCTGTCACATGACGTTCAAGGTTGGCGACACCGTGGTCTATCCCCATCACGGGGCCGCGCTGATCGAGGCCATCGAAACTCGCCAGATCAAAGGCGTGGACAAGACCTACTTGGTGCTCAAGGTCGCCCAGGGCGACTTGACTGTTCGTGTGCCAGCGGACAATGCGGAGTTCGTCGGAGTGCGCGACGTGGTCGGGCAGGACGGGCTCGACCGGGTGTTCGAGGTTCTTCGTGCACCCTACGCGGAGGAGCCCACGAACTGGTCCCGCCGCTACAAGGCGAACCTGGAGAAGCTCGCCTCCGGCGACGTCATCAAGGTCGCCGAAGTGGTGCGCGACCTGTGGCGCCGCGAGCGCGAGCGCGGTCTCTCCGCAGGTGAGAAGCGCATGCTGGCGAAGGCGCGCCAGATCCTGGTGAGCGAGCTGGCGCTCGCCGAGAACACCAACGAGGACAAGGCCGAGGCGCTGCTCGACGAGGTCCTCGCCTCCTGACCTGAGCCGCCGACCCCGTTCCGTACGACATCCCCCTGAAGGATGCCGTCGGGCGGGGCACGAGGCATCAGCTCGTGATCATGCCGCGGTGCCCGCTGACATGCTGTGTTGTTGTGTGACGCAGCCCTGTCGCCGGGCGCTGCGGCATGTTCGTACCCTCGTACACCCCTGGAGTGCCGGGCCCGGACGGCCGGCGCAGCTCGTCTCGACCAGCTCGTCACGGAAGGGGCTGGTCAAGGGCCGCGCCCGGCACTCTTCCAGGCCATACCCATGTCGGCCGAGGAAACAAACCTGCCGGAGTGCAACCGATGTCAGACCCTGAGCGCCCGTCCCGCACCGCCGCCGTCATCCCGGCGGCCGGACGCGGCGTCCGCCTCGGCCCCGGAGCCCCCAAGGCCCTGCGCGCGCTGAACGGCACCCCCATGCTCATCCACGCCGTCCGGGCCATGGCCGCCTCGCGCGCCGTCTCCCTCGTCGTCGTGGTCGCCCCGCCCGACGGCGCCCCCGAGGTCAAGCACCTGCTCGACGAGCACGCCCTGCCCGAGCGCACCGACTACCTGGTCGTGCCCGGCGGCGACACCCGCCAGGAGTCCGTCCGGCTGGGCCTGGAGGCGCTGCCCGAGGGCATCACCACCGTCCTGGTCCACGACGCGGCCCGCCCGCTGGTGCCGGTCGACACCGTCGACGCGGTCATCGAGGCGGTACGGGACGGGGCCGTCGCGGTCGTCCCCGCGCTGCCGCTCGCGGACACCGTCAAGGAGGTCGAGCCGGGCGCCCCCGGCGCGCCCGAGCCGGTGGTGGCCACGCCGCAGCGGGCCCGGCTGCGCGCGGTGCAGACCCCGCAGGGCTTCGACCACGCCACCCTGCTGCGCGCCCACACGACGGTCACCGGCGAGGTGACCGACGACGCGAGCATGGTCGAGCGGCTCGGCGGCACGGTCGTGGTCGTGCCCGGCCACGAGGAGGCGTTCAAGGTGACCCGGCCGCTGGACCTGGTGCTGGCCGAGGCGGTACTCGCACGACGGAGGGCCAACGATGGCTTCTGACCGACCCCTGATCCCGCTCGTCGGCATCGGCACCGACGTGCACGCCTTCGAGGAGGGCCGCGCGCTGTGGTGCGCGGGCCTGCTCTGGGAGGACTCCGCGTACGGCCTGGCCGGGCACTCCGACGGCGACGTCGCCGCCCACGCCGCCTGCGACGCGCTCTTCTCGGCGGCCGGCGTCGGCGACCTCGGCGCCCACTTCGGCACCGACCGGCCCGAGTGGTCCGGCGCCTCCGGCGTGACCCTGCTGGCCGAGGCCGCCCGGATCGTGCGCGCCGAGGGCTTCGAGATCGGCAACGTGGCCGTCCAGGTCGTCGGCGTACGGCCCAAGGTCGGCAAGCGGCGCGAGGAGGCGCAGAAGGCGCTCGGCGAGGCCGTCGGCGCGCCCGTGTCGGTCTCCGGCACCACCAGCGACGGCCTGGGCCTGACCGGCAGGGCCGAAGGGCTGGCCGCGATCGCCACGGCCCTGGTCTACCGCGCGTCCTGAACCGATGAACGGCGCACGGTGGGGTAGGGATGGTCGGCAGGACCACCCGTTCCGCCCCATCCACCCCCGCACCGAGGGAGGCACCCCACCGTGTCCGCCACTCTGAGCCCGAAGCTCAAGGAACTCCTGGACGGCCCGAGCTTCGTGAACGTGGCCACCATCCAGCCCGACGGCAGCCCCCAGGTCTCGCCGGTGTGGGTCAAGCGCGACGGAGACGACGTCCTGATCTCCACCACGGTCGGCCGCCGCAAGGAGAAGAACCTGCGCCGCGACCCGCGCGTGACGGTGCTGCTCCAGCCCTTCGACGCCCCCTACTCGTACGCCGAGATCCGGGGCACGGCCGAGCTGACCACCGAGGGCGGCCAGGAGCTCATCGACGAGCTTTCGGTGAAGTACACCGGCAAGAAGTACGCGGAGTTCAACCCGTCCTCGGTGGACGACGACGCCCGCGTGGTCGTACGGATCACCCCGCGCAAGGTCGTCGGCGGCGTCTGACGGCACCCGTCGGTAACGAAGTGCCCCCCGCGACCCCGACAGTCGCGGGGCAGTGCCCCGGGGCCACTACCCTGGAGGGGTGACTATTCGCCTGTACGACACCAGCGCCCGGCAGATCCGCGACTTCACCCCGCTCGTGCCGGGCTGTGTCTCGATCTACCTCTGTGGCGCGACCGTGCAGGCCGCCCCGCACATCGGGCACATCAGGTCCGGGCTGAACTTCGACATCATGCGCCGCTGGTTCGAGTACCGCGGCTACGACGTCACGTTCATCCGCAACGTCACCGACATCGACGACAAGATCATCACGAAGTCCGCCGAGCAGGACCGCCCGTGGTGGTCCATCGGATATCAGAACGAGCGCGCCTTCAACGACGGCTACACCGCCCTCGGCTGCCTGCCGCCGACCTACGAGCCGCGCGCCACCGGGCACGTGACCGAGATGGTCGAGATGATGCAGGGCCTGATCGAGCGCGGTCACGCGTACGAGGCCGACGGCAGCGTCTACTTCGACGTCCGCTCGTACCCGCAGTACCTGGCGCTGTCGCGGCAGGACCTGGACAAGATGATCCAGCCCGCCGAGGACGGCATCAGCGGCAAGCGCGACCCGCGCGACTTCGCCATGTGGAAGGCCGCCAAGCCCGGCGAGCCGTACTGGAACACCCCGTTCGGTCCCGGCCGCCCCGGCTGGCACCTGGAGTGCTCCGCCATGGCGCACAAGTACCTGGGCAGCGCCTTCGACGTGCACGGCGGCGGGCTCGACCTGATCTTCCCGCACCACGAGAACGAGATCGCCCAGGCCAAGGCCTTCGGCGACGCCTTCGCCGCCTACTGGGTGCACAACGCCTGGGTGACGATGGCGGGCGAGAAGATGTCCAAGTCGCTCGGCAACTCGGTGCTCGTCTCCGAGATGGTCAAGACCTGGCGCCCCATCGTGCTGCGCTACTACCTGGGCACCCCGCACTACCGCTCGATGATCGAGTACAGCCCGGCGGCGCTGCGCGAGGCCGAGTCGGCGTTCGCCCGCATCGAGGGCTTCGCCCAGCGCGTGGTGGAGAAGGCGGGGGGCGTGGTCGCGCCCGCCGCCGAGGTGCCCCCGGCGTTCGCCGAGGCCATGGACGACGACATGGGCGTGCCCCAGGCGCTCGCCGTCGTGCACACCACGGTCCGCCAGGGCAACAGCGCCCTGTCCGCCGACGACAAGGAGGCGGCCGTCGCCCGCCTCGCCGAGGTCCGCGCCATGCTGGGCGTCCTCGGGCTCGACCCGCTCGACCCGCAGTGGGCGGGGGAGGCGGACCGCGGCGAGGACCTGCACGGGGTCGTCGACACGCTCGTGCGCCTCGTGCTCCAGCAGCGCGAGGCGGCCCGCGGCCGCAAGGACTGGGGCACCGCCGACGCCATCCGCGACCAGCTCAACCAGTCGGGACTGGTCATCGAGGACTCGCCCGACGGCCCCCGCTGGACCCTGGGGCCCCGCTAGGGCCCACCGAATGTGCCGCCCGGTGCGCCGGGCGGCACACTTCTTATTGACGTACGTACACAGGCTTGATTGAGGAAACAGGTAGGTCATGGCCGGGAACAGCCAGCGCAGGAACCGCCGCACGTCCAACAAGAAGGGCGCGCAGGTCGGCAGCGGTGGCAAGCGGCGCCGCGGCCTCGAGGGCAAGGGTCCGACCCCGCCCGCCTCCGCCCGCAAGGGACACGCGAAGAACCGCGTCGCCAACGCCAAGGCCAAGCAGGCGGCCCGCCGCCCGGTGGTCCGGCGCGGCGGCAAGGGCCAGTCGGAGATGGTCGTCGGCCGCAACCCGGTCTTCGAGGCGCTGCGCGACGGCGTGCCCGCCACCACGCTCTACGTCCAGCAGTTCATCGACAACGACGAGCGCGTGCGCGAGGCCCTGAACCTCGCCACCGGCCGCGGCAACATCCACATCATGGAGGCGCCGCGCCCCGAGCTGGACCGCATGACCAACGGCCTCAACCACCAGGGCCTGGTCCTGCAGGTCCCGCCGTACGAGTACGCGCACCCCGAGGACCTGGTCGCGGCCGCCTTCGACGACGGCGAGGACCCGCTGCTGGTCGCCCTGGACGGGGTCACCGACCCGCGCAACCTGGGCGCCGTCGTCCGCTCCGTGGCGGCCTTCGGCGGTCACGGCGTGGTCGTGCCCGAGCGCCGCGCGGCCGGCATGACCGCCGGTGCCTGGAAGACCTCGGCCGGTACGGCGGCCCGCACCCCGGTCGCCCGCGCCACCAACCTCACCCGCGCCCTGGAGGCGTACCAGAAGGCGGGCCTGACCGTGGTCGGCCTGGCCGCCGACGGCGACGTCGAGGTGCACGAGCTGGAGGCCCTGGAGGGCCCGGTCGTGATCGTGGTCGGCTCCGAGGGCAAGGGCCTGTCCCGGCTGGTCGGCGAGACCTGCGACTTCCTCGTGCGCATCCCGATGCCGGGCGGCGCCGAGTCGCTGAACGCCGGTGTCGCGGCCGGTGTGGTGCTCTACGAGGCGGCCCGCCGCCGGGCCTGAGCCCGCCGCCCGCGAGGCGTGATCTTGACGGGCCTCCGACATTTGGAGGCCGTCAAGGCAGTGTCCTAAACCCGCGTCACTCGGTTAGATGAGTGTGGACACCAGAACGCCCGGGACCGGGTTCGACGACCAGCCTGCGCTGAGCATGGTCAAGGTGGACTGCGATCCCGCGCAGGTCATCGTGAACCACGCCAGCTTCCGGGTGCAGCTCGCGCCCAGTGCCGCGCCGCGCCGCACCCGCCCGCCCGTGGTGGGCGGCCCGGTGCGGCGGCGCGCGCCCGTCGTGTGGAGCGGCCGCAGCGCGCCGGGGGACTCCGGCGCGAGCGGCCTGCTCCAGGCCGTGCGCACCTCGACCGCCACCGGGACGCTCGACGCGGGAGCCACCCAGGTCATCCCGCGCATCGACCTCGACACCGGCTACGCCGACTACCCGGACTACGGCGACGACACCATGCCCACGCCCGTGGTCGTCGGGCCCCGCAGCTCCGAGCCGCCCCCGCTGCTGCCGCCGATGCGGCGCGCCGAGAGCGTCGACGAGGAGTACGCGTACGCCCGGCAGGCCGCGTACCAGGAGCAGGAGGACGAGCCGGAGGCCGCGCGGGACGACCGGCGCGCCGACGCCGACCGCGCGGCGGCCTTCTACCCCGACCGGCGGATGAACCTGGGCGTGGTGCTGCTGCCGCTGCGGGTCTTCCTCGGCTTCATCTCCATCTACGCGGGCATGGGCAAGCTCTGCGACCCCGTCTACTTCGACGGCGGCGAGCGCGGCTCCATGGTCAAGTGGCTGACCTCGCTGCACCCCTGGGCGCTGGCCGAGCCGCTGCGCGACTTCGCCCTGTCGCACCCGGTGGGCGCCGGACTCACCGTCGCCTTCGCCCAGGTCGTCGTCGGCGTGCTGACCGTCCTCGGGCTGTGGCAGCGGGTCGCCGCGGTCTTCGGCACGCTGCTGTCGGCGGCCCTGATCCTCACCGTCAGCTGGAAGACCGTCCCGGCGTACGACGCGCCGGACATCATCTACCTGGCCGCCTGGTCGCCGCTGATCATCGCGGGCGCGCCGGTCTACTCGATCGACGCGCGCCTGTCCGGCGAGGCCTGGCGCACCCTCGGGCCGCGCTCCGAGCTGTGGCAGCTGCGCCGCCGGGTGCTGCGCCGCGGGGCGCTGGCCGCCGCGATCGTGGTGGGCCTGACCCTGCTGATCGGCTCGATGCTGGGCGGGGCGGTGCGCAACAAGGAGATGGTCACGGTCCCCGGGCCGAACGTGGACCCGACCAACCAGCTGCCCGGCCAGCCGCTGCCGCAGGAGCCGGGCGCCCGCAGGGCGACCCGCGAGGCCACCGGGAAGCCCAAGCCGTCCGCCTCGGCGGAGGGCCGGAAGCCCAAGGGCGCCAAGTCGTCCTCCCCGGCCGGCGCGGTGCGCGAGACGGGCCGCGTCGAGGACGCCCGTCCCTCGGCCACCCAGGGCACCGGCCAGCGCCCGCCGCAGCACGAGCGCCCGGCCCCGCCGCCGTCCTCCAGCGCGGGACCGACCTCCAGCGGCGGCTCGGGCGGCGCCGACGACGGCAGCACCGGCGGCGGGGACGACGGGGGCTCCTCGGGCGGTGGCGGCAACAACAACCACAACCCGATCGGCGGCCTGCTGGGCTGACCGCCCCGGCTGTCGCGCGTACGAAGAGGGCCCCACCGGACGTCTCCGGTGGGGCCCTCTTCGTACGGCTCGTACGGGCTCGTACGGCGGCCGGCCTCAGCCCTGGGTGGCGGCCAGCTCCTTGGCGGCCTCCGTGAGGTCCTTGGCGGTGTCGATGGCCCGCCAGTAGGCCCCCTGGGGCAGCGGGAAGCCCGCGAGGCTGCGCTCGCGCGCCAGGCGCGGGAAGGTGGTGCGCTCGTGGTCGCCCACGTCCGGCAGCAGGCCGGTGAAGGCGGCGGAGAAGACGTACACGCCGGCGTTGATGAGGTACGGCGACGGCGGCGACTCGATGAAGTCGGTGATGTGGCCGAACGCGTCGGTCTCCACGGCGCCCCACGGAATGCGCGGACGGGCCAGGGCCAGGGTGGCGGTGGCGTCGCGCTCGTCGTGGAAGGCGGCCATCTCGCGCAGCGAGAAGCGGGTCCAGATGTCGCCGTTGGTCGCGTACCACGGCTGGTCGGGGTGCGGCAGGTGCGCGGCGGCGTACTTGAGGCCGCCGCCCCGGCCGAGCGGCTCCGTCTCGACGACGGTCGTCACGCGCAGCGGGAGGTCGGCGGAGGCCAGCCAGTCCTGGAGGACCTCGGCGAGGTGCCCGCAGGAGATCACGACGTCCGTGACGCCCTCGGCGGCCAGCCAGGAAAGCTGATGGCCGATGATCGGGGTCCCCGTCCCGGGGATCTCGACCATCGGCTTGGGGCGGTCGTCGGTGTACGGGCGCAGGCGCGAGCCCTGGCCGCCCGCCAGGACCACGGCCTGCGTCGGAGAGTTATGCATACCGGAACGATATGCGCACCGCGCATGGATCAGCTTTCGTGCGCGACGCCGTAGGCGAACGAGGTGTCGCAGACGGGGCGCGAGTAGGACTGGGCGCGGGTGGGACCGTAGTGCTGGACCGCGGCGCGGCCGAGGGCGCGGGCGATCGACATGCAGTGCTGCGCGAGCGAGGGGCGTGCCTCGACCTCGCGCTGGAGGTGCGTCAACGCGACGCCGGGGTCCTTCTCCTGAAGCTCGGCGAGGAGCCGGTCGCGGAGAATATCCTGCGGGGTACGGGACTTGGCCCGTACGGAGACGTCCTTCGAGGAAGCGGTGAGCACCTGCGAGCCGGTGGACTGCGTTCCGGCCCACGGAACGGCGGTGACCGCGAGCGTTCCGGACAGGACGAGGACGACGGGCAGGACGAAGGCGAGAGTGCGGCCGATGCGGCGGGCTGTATGGGTCACGCACGTGAGCGTAGCGGCCAGTGATGATATGGCGACATTTAGTCACTCTTGCGGGCGATGGTTCGATGCCCCTTTTCGAATCGGGTGTTGACGAACCGGGTCCGAATTGGCCGGTGTGCCGGGGTATTTGTCGACATCCTCCGGGGACGGCCGCGGGGCCCCGCACCGAAGTGCGGGGCCCCGCGGGCCAGTTGACCGTACTGCCGGCCGCTCGTCAGCCGCTCAGGCGCTCGCCGGTGGAGGTCGAGAACACGTGGATCTCGCCCGGGCGCGGCACGACGTGCAGCTCGGTGCCCTTCTCGGGGACCTGGCGTCCGCCGACGCGGACCACGAGCTCCTTGGACTCGCTGCCGACCTCGGCCGAGCCGTACACGTAGCCGTCGGCGCCGAGTTCCTCCACGACGTTGACCGAGACCGCGAGGCCGGCCGGGGCGTCGGCGGTGTCCTTGGACAGCGTCCGCGCGGCGTCGCCGCCGTGCTCGACGACGTCGAAGTGCTCGGGGCGGACGCCCACGGTCACGGTGCGGTCGCCCCGGTCGGCGGCGGCGCTCAGGGCCTCGCGCGAGACGGGGACGACGCTGTTGCCGAACTTCACGCCGCCGTCGGTGATCGGGACCTCGACCAGGTTCATGGCGGGGGAGCCGATGAAGCCGGCGACGAACAGGTTGGCCGGGCGGTCGTACATGTTGCGCGGCGAGTCGACCTGCTGGAGCAGACCGTCCTTGAGGACCGCCACGCGGTCGCCCATGGTCATGGCCTCGACCTGGTCGTGCGTGACGTACACGGTGGTGATGCCGAGGCGGCGCTGGAGGCTCGCGATCTGCGTACGGGTCGACACGCGGAGCTTGGCGTCCAGGTTCGACAGCGGCTCGTCCATGAGGAAGACCTGCGGCTCGCGCACGATGGCGCGGCCCATCGCCACGCGCTGGCGCTGACCGCCGGAGAGCGCCTTCGGCTTGCGGTCGAGGTACTCGGTGAGGTCGAGGATCTTCGCCGCCTCCTCGACCTTCGCGCGGATCTCGCTCTTGTTGACGCCGGCGATCTTGAGCGCGAAGCCCATGTTGTCGGCGACGGTCATGTGCGGGTACAGCGCGTAGTTCTGGAACACCATGGCGATGTCCCGGTCCTTGGGCGGCAGGTGCGTGACGTCGCGGTCGCCGATGCGGATCGCGCCGCCGTTGACGTCCTCCAGGCCCGCGAGCATGCGCAGGGAGGTGGACTTGCCGCAGCCGGAGGGGCCGACGAGGACGAGGAACTCGCCGTCCTCGATCTCGATCTCCAGCTGGTCGACGGCGGGCTTGTCGGAGCCCGGGTAGATCCGGGTCGCCTTGTCGAACGTGACAGTGGCCATGGTGATGGGTCCCTTCACCGGCAGGAACGTGCCGGACGATCCGAGTAAAGGAAGGACTGAGGTCTAGTCCACCTGGGTGAACCGGAGCCGACGCTACCCGCCGGTGTCCGTTCTGTCAGTAGCCGCAGACCCACCAAATTTCCGGCCGCCCGCCCGCACGGCCCGGTTACACTGGCCCGGCTGCCTCCTTAGCTCAGTTGGCCAGAGCACCGCTCTTGTAAAGCGGGGGTCGTCGGTTCGAACCCGACAGGGGGCTCGGTGCGCGAGGACCCCGGCGCGACTTCGGTCGCGGCGGGGTCCTTGTGCGCTCCCGCTGCCCGTTTCAGTGCCGTCCCGAGATCCGGTCCGCCCAGGTGGCCAGGGGGTGGGAGGTCGGGGTGTGGGTGGTGAGTTCCGCGTGGTCCGCCCGGCGGTACGCCGCGTACAGCGTCCGGACGCCCAGCCAGCGCAGCGGCTCCGGCTCCCACTTGCGGACCTTGTGGCCGACCCAGGGCAGCGTCGTCAGGTCCGTCGGCCCCGACTGGCCCGAGTCCTGGAGGATCAGGTCGCGCAGGGTGCGGGCCGCCAGGTTGGTGGTGGTGACGCCCGAGCCGACGTAGCCGCCCGCCCAGCCCAGGCCCGTGGAGCGGTCCAGGGTGACCGTGGCGCACCAGTCGCGCGGGACGCCGAGGACACCCGACCAGGCGTGGGCGACGCCGATGCCGGTGAGCGCGGGGAAGAAGCGGGTCAGGATCTCGCGCAGCGCCTCGACGGTGGCCGGCTGGGTGCGGCCGTCGTTGTCCGTCTTCGAGCCGTAGCGGTACGGGACGCCCCGCCCGCCCAGCGCGATGCGGCCGTCCGCGGTGCGCTGCGCGTACATGTACGCGTGGGCCATGTCGCCGAGCGTCTCGGCGCCCTCCCAGCCGACCTCGTCCCACTGGGCCGCGCTGAGCGGCTCGGTGACGATCATCGAGGAGTTCATCGGGAGCCAGGTGCGGCGCTCGCCCTTGAGGGAGGCGGTGAAGCCCTCGGTGCAGCGCAGCACGTACGGCGCCCGGACCGTTCCGTACGGGGTCACCGCGTGCTTGGCGCGGATCTCCGTCACCGGGGTCGACTCGTGGATCGTCACCCCCAGTTCCTCGGCCCGCGCCGCCAGCCCCCGCACCAGCTTGACCGGGTGCAGCCGGGCGCCGTGCGGGGTCCAGGTGGAGCCGACCGCGCCCGCGATCCTGATCCGCTCGGCCGTCTCCCGCGCCCCGTACAGCGCGCGGTCCTTCTCGCCGAAGGCGGTCTCCGTCGCGTGGAAGTCCTTGAGCCGGGCCAACTGCGCCGGGGTGTAAGCCACTTCGAGCACGCCGCCCTTGTGGATGTCCGCGTCGATGCCCTCGGCCGCGCACACGTCGACGACCTCGTCCACCGAGGCGTTCATCGCCGACTGCAGCCGGGCCGCGGCCTCCTGGCCGTGCAGCTTCGCGTAACGGCCCCGGCCCGCGATGCCGTTGTAGAGCCAGCCGCCGTTGCGGCCGGACGCCCCGTAGCCGCAGGACCTGGCCTCCAGGACGGTGATGTTGAGGAAGGGGACCGCCTTCTTCAGGTAGTACGCGGTCCACAGGCCCGTGTATCCGCCGCCCACGATGCAGACGTCTGCCGTCGTGTCGCCGGACAGGGGTTCGCGAGGGGCGGGGGCGCCCTCCTGGGCGTACCAGAACGATATGCCGCCGTTGACGGTGCTCATGGGCCGGGAGAGTACTGGACGGGCCGCTGACCGGCACGACCTTGGTCCCGGGGGCGCGGGCCTTCGGTTCCTGGGGCGGAGGGCAAACGGTGCATAGGGTGGCATTCGGCCGTCCGGTCGTACGTACTCCGTCGTCCACGCCTCGTCGTCCACGCTCCGCCGCCCCGAAGGGAACCCCCCCATGGTCCTCCGCCGCCCCCGTCGCGCCGCCGCGGCACTCGTCGTCGCCGTCGCCCTCGGAGTCTCCGTGGCGGCCTGCTCCTCCGGGGGCTCCGGTGGCGGTGGTACGGAGAAGACCGCCGCCGACCTCCCGGTGAAGCCGGCCGGTGACACCGCGCTGCTGGCCAAGCTGCCCTCGAAGGCCGACGGTGCCAAGATCGTCGTCGGCGACCCGAAGGCGCCGCACACGGTCACCGTCCACGAGGACGCGCGCTGCCCGTTCTGCGCCCGGTTCGAGAAGGGCGGCGCCACCGCGCTCGCCCAGGCCGCCGCCGCGGGCAAGGTGAAGGTCGAGTACGTCATCGCCTCCTTCCTGGACCGCAACCTCGGCGGCAGCGGCTCGGTGAACGCCGCCAACGCGCTGCGGGCCGCCGCCGACTCCGGCACCGGGAACTTCGCCCGGTTCCACGCCGCCCTGTTCGCCGCCCAGCCGGAGGACGAGGCCACGGACGCGTACACGCCCGACTTCCTGCTGAAGATCGCGGACCAGGTGGAGGGGCTGCGCGGCGCCGCCTTCGACAAGGCCGTGCGCACCTCCGCGTACAAGGACTGGGTCGCCCAGGCCGAGAAGGCCTTCGAGGGCTCCGGGCACGACTCCACCCCGACCGTGCTGATCGACGGCAAGAAGCCCGCCGACCAGAACGCCCTCTACGACGCGGCGGCCTTCGGCAAGGCGCTCACGGCCGCGGGCGTGAAGTGAGCCGGCCGCCGGACTTCGTGCGCAGCCAGGCGGCCGGGTCCCAGGGGCCGCCCGGCCGCCCGCGGGTCAGCGGGTAGCAGCCCAGGCCGATCAGCAGCGCGGTGAAGTGCCCGATGTCGGTGAAGGTGACGCTGCTCAGCAGCGGGGTGGCGTACACGACGAGCACGACCGCGAGGTACAGCCAGCGCCACGGCGGGGCAAGCCGGTACACCAGCACCCCCACCACCCCGGCCAGCGCGTAACTCACGCCCACGTCAAGGGTGTTGGCCGCACCCGCCGGGGCGTGGCCGTGCCGGATCGCCCACGCCAGCACGCTCTGGCTGATCAGCGTCGCGAGCACGTGCGCGGCCGCCACCACGCCCAGCCAGCGCCGGGTGCCCAGCCAGTGCTCGGCCGGGGCGTGGAAGAGCGTGTACAGCGCGGCGTACGGCAGCCAGCCGCCGCCGTCGAGCCAGAACGCGCTGGAGATCAGCACCCGCACCGGCTTCGACGTCAGCTCGTGGATGTTCGTGGAGCGCTGGCGCAGGAACTCGTCCTCGAACTCGGGGGACATGTGGTGCACCGCCACGGCCGTCACGAAGAGCGCGGCCAGCCAGAGGTACGTGCCGGGGGCGCCGGTGATCCAGCGGCGCGCGCGGTGCCGGAGGGTGCGCGTGCGGCGGTTGACCCACGAGTCCATGCGGAGATTCACCCACGTATCTACGATCCGGGGGTGATCGACATTCCGGAAGAGCTGGTCCGTACCCAGATCAAGTACAACGGCGAGCGCGGCCGCGCCTTCGTCGAGGCGCTGCCGGAGCTGGCGGCCCACCACCTGGCCCGCTGGGGCTTGGAGGTCACCGGGCCGTCGATGCACGGGATGGCCTCCCTCGTCCTGCCGGTCGCCGCCGCCGACGGCACCCGCGCCGCCCTCAAGCTCCAGCTGCCCGACGAGGAGAGCGAGACCGAGGGGCCGGGGCTGCGCCTGTGGGACGGCGACGGGATCGTCCGGCTGCTCGACGACGACCCGGACTCCGGCGCGCTGCTGCTCGAACGACTCGACGAGCGGCGGCACTTGTCGGACCTGGAGGACGTCCACGAGGCCGTGCTGGTGCTCGCCGGGCTGCTCGCCCGGCTGGTCGCGGTGCGCGCCCCGGACGGGATGCGGCGCCGCCTGGGCCCGATCGCCGAGCGGATGCTCGCGGACGTGCCGGGGGCGCTGCGGGCGCTGGGCGACGAGCGGGAGCGGCGGGTGCTGCGGGACTGCGCGGCGGCGGTGCGCGAGGTGGTCGCGGAGCCGGGCGACCGGCTGCTCCACTGGGACCTGCACTTCGACAACGTCCTGGCCGCCGACCGGGAGCCCTGGCTCGCCATCGACCCCAAGCCGCTCGCCGGCGACCCGGGCTTCGACCTGATGCCCGCCCTCGACAACCGCTTCGACCCGGCCGACGTGCGCTGGCGCTTCGACGCGCTGACCGGGGAGCTGGGCCTGGACCGCGAGCGGGCGCGGGCCTGGACGCTGGGGCGGGTGCTGCAGAACAGCCTGTGGGACGTGGAGGACGGCGAGGAGGGGCTCCAGGAGGAGCAGTTGCTGATCGCGGAGGTGCTGCTGGGGCGGGGGTGAGGTGGGCGTGGGAAAGGCGGGAGTTGGGCGTGAGACGGTACGGCGCCGGTGCGCGCGGTCGGCTTACCCTGCGGCCATGATTCGTGAAGCCACCGTCGAAGACGTCCCCGCCATCCACCGGATGGTCCGCGAGCTGGCCGAGTACGAGCGCGCCCTGCACGAGGTCCGCGCCAGCGAGGAGCAACTGCGCGAGGCGCTGTTCGGCGAGCGGCCCGCGGCCTTCGCGCACGTCGCCGAGACGGACGACGGCGAGGTCGCGGGCTTCGCCCTGTGGTTCCTCAACTTCTCGACCTGGCGCGGGGTGCACGGGATCTACCTGGAGGACCTGTACGTCCGTCCCGAGCTGCGCGGCGGCGGGCACGGCAAGGCGCTGCTGACCGAGCTGGCGCGGATCTGCGTGGCGCGGGGGTACGAGCGCCTGGAGTGGTCCGTACTGAACTGGAACACCCCGTCGATCAACTTCTACAAGTCGCTGGGTGCGCGGCCGCAGGACGAGTGGACGGTGTACCGGCTGACGGACGAGGCACTGACGCGCCTGGGCTCGTAGCCGCCCCCCCAGGACCCCCTTTCAGGGCACCAGGACCACCTTCCCCACCGTGCCCCGGCCCTCCAGGGCGCGGTGGGCGTCGGCGGCCCGGGACAGCGGGAACTCCTGGACGGCGGGGCGCAGCCGTCCGGCGGCGGCCTCGGCGAGGGAGCGCAGCTCCAGGGCGCGTACGTCCCCGCCGGCCTTCTGGATCATCACGGGGCCGAGCACGCCCCGCGAGGTGATGCCGCGCTCGGCGAGCTCCTCGTCGGTGAAGGTCAGAGGCCCGCCGTCGTGCAGGCCCCCGCCGGACCAGCCGAACACCACGTGCTGCCCGCCCTCGCCCAGCAGGTCGACGGCGGCGCGCCCGGTGTCGCCGCCCACGGAGTCGTAGACCACGGTGGCGCGGCGGTCGCCCAGGAACTCCCGGACGCGCTCGGGCCAGTCGGGGAGCGTGTAGTCGACGGCGAGGTCGGCGCCGTTCGCACGGACCAGCTCCACCTTGGCGGGGCCGCCCGCGAGGCCGACGACGGTGGCGCCGGCGTTCTTGGCGTACTGCACCAGGAGGGTGCCGATGCCGCCCGCGGCGGCGGGGACGACGGCCACCGAATCGGGACCGAGCGGGGTGAACTGGAGGATGCCCAGGGTGGTGCGACCGGTCCCGATCATGGCGACGGCCTCGGCCGCGCCCAGCCCGTCGGGGAGCTCGTGGAGCCGGTCCGCGTCGGCGACGGCGAGCTCGGCGTACCCGCCGGGGGCCATCCCGAGGTGGACGACCACGCGCTTGCCGAGCCAGCCGGGGTCGGTGCCCTCACCGAGGGCGTCCACGGTCCCGGCGACCTCGCGCCCGGGGACGGTGGGCAGCTCGACGGGGGCGGGGAAGGGCCCGGTCATGCCCTCGCGCAGCGCGGTGTCGAGCAGGTGCACCCCGGCGGCGGCCACGACGACCCGCACCTGCCCGGGCCCGGGCACGGGATCGGGCACCTCGTCGAACACGAGGTTCCCGGCGGGACCGAAGGAGTGGAGACGGATGGCGTGCATGTGGGGCTCCCCTGTGTGTACGGCTGCGTACGTACGTGTACGTGTACGTACGCGACACGACGCGCACCGGAGGGGTGCGCTGACGCTGACGGGGAACAGCGTGTGACCTCAAGCGGGGTTGAGGTCAAGGGGGGGGGCGGGGAGCCCTGACGACCGCGCCCGGCCCCGTACGCGCGAGGACCCCGGCGCGACCGAAGTCGCGCCGGGGTCCTCGTGTGTCTGGGGCCGGCTACGGCCATCGGTAGGCGTCGGAGTCGACTCCCGCCTCCGGAGTTCGCGACAGGGTGACGTAACAGGAGTACTCGGGGCCACCCACCTTCAACAGCGAAAAGATGTCGAGGCCGTGCCGGGCGAAACGGTGGAGGTACTGGAGGAACGGCTCCAACTCCTCGTCGGAGAGCGGCTCGTGTTGCCGGTCGATACGCACGCAGCCGCCCTCCGGTCAGCTCGGGTACAGGATCTAGTACAGAACATGCTGTGCGAAGGCCTCGAATGTGCCTTTACTGTGCTTCCGAGCTGAGTTCACTTGGGCTCGAAAGCTCTTCACGGCCAGGTCGACTGCTGCCCGGTTTCGTAGCGCGGTAGATGTCACCAACGGGCTGCGCAGCTGATCCGGGGCGAAGGCAAGCAGCGATTCGACCACAGGCTCCCATGCTTGGGCGGCTTTAGACATGTTCAGATTTTTCTTGAAACGGAGAGAATGAGGATTTGCGACAGCCGTGCCAATCAGAGTCTCGTGTACGGCACCGATCGCCTCAACAGCCAATACGATTGATCCGCGAAGGCTCAGCCACTCGAACAGATCCGTTTCGTCTTGAAGTCTGTCAGAGGCCTCGATGCGGGTGAGTTTGGTTTTCTCCGTCTCAATCGCGCGCATCAGGCTCGTGACGAACACGATGTGCTCAGCTGTCACACGCTCAGGGAAGACGCGGCTGTAGATGTCGTCTTGCTCCCAGATCTTGCTCTTCTCGTGATACGCGGTGTGAGACGCGCCATGAAAAGCTGCGAGTGCCTGGGCGGCTGCCTCTGCGGTGAGTTGATTTTCGCCCGGTCGACGGATTACATCTTCCGCACCTCCGCGCCGCCCCCCGTTATAGCCAACGACGCCCAGTCTGACGAACTCCTCAACGAGGCGCCGTTGGATGCCGTCGTTGCTACGGAAGTCTGAGGCACGCGTGGGGTTTTGCCGGTTGTTGAAGCGGACGATGCTCCTTACGGTTTCCGGATCGTCGCAGCGGATGAAGCGGGCGAGTACGTGACTTTCCTTGCCAAGCTCGCCAGCTGGTACAGAGCCGATCGCGCCTGTGGTCTGAGCTCCGTTGACAATGCCCAACCCAGTGATCTCAAGGGTATTCGTGTCAATCACTTGGAAGTCGTGGACTAGTGCTGTAATGCCGTTGTTGTATGCCCAAAGATTTGCCGGCTCGCTACGAACGGTCTCCTGGATCCCGTTATTGATATTCCCTTTAGATCGACTGCTTCCCAGGTAGTCGCGAACGTTGGGAGAGAAAAGACCGGCCTCGTGTTCCTTGTACCTCTCATGAAGCCAGCTGATTGGTACGCTGGTACACAGGGCTGTCCAATTAGTGCCACTTTCCTCAAAAGCCCCGGGGACATCGATCCTGAAGGTATCTGACACGAGAATTGGGGCCTGAGAGTTTTCGTACCTGCGAGACAGTAGGTGACGACCCAGCTCTGTCCCAGATACGTTGAATTCTCCGTCAGGATAGCTCTGGCGTAGCATTTGGAATGCCGCCTCGCTAGCTACGTTGATCTCCTGAGTTACCTGTTGAGATTCCGGGAGGTTGTGAACATACCAGATTTCTACCTCGCCGATGGCGTCAGCGTCGAGGGCGTCGTGAAGTTCCCGCCAGGCTCCGAGTAGAGTTTCGGGTACCCCGACCGGCAGTTTCTTGCTGAACAACCAATTAACTGCCTGGTGGAGAGTTGCTGCTTTGCCTGCAGGTGCCTGAAGCTTTTGAGTGTTCTGGGCCTCGTAGCCTTGAGCGAGTACTACACGCCCGCCATCGCGGTCAATGTAGAGGAGGTCGCAGGCTTTATCGTTCCCTGCGTCTGTCAATGCCGTGGCGGCCGCAGTGTTGATATCCTCGATATCGAATGTGAGTTGCAGTGCGAATAGTAGCCTCTTGTTGGATTCGTATTGGTCAAGGTCAACGCGCTTTTGGAGTGCAACTTCGAGGCTCTCTGTCACGTGCTCAGGGTACTCTCGCGCCTTGCTTGGCGTCTCCTATTCCCGCACTGTTCTCGCTGAACCGCGTGGCCGTGCTCCTGCGGCCAGGTTGTTGCCCGAGCGACTTCTCGCAGCGAAGGTGCCGCTGTTCGGTCGGCCGCCCGTAGGGTCATGTCCAGGTTGGACGTCCTGTTCGTTTTTCCGCTGTTATCGGACTCGCCGTCCACCCCATCGACAAGCCCTCCTGGGCCATCGACAGGTTTACCGACTTGCCTGCCTCCAGGGCTCGTTCGGACTCGTGCAGCGTCGCCAGGAAGTCCGTCGCCCTCGACAACGCCTTGCCCTCCAGCGCGTGCAGCGCCGTCTCCACGCAGATCCGCAGCCAGCGCACCGCCTCGTCCGCCGACTGCACCCCGATCGACGCCTCGGCCACCACCGCACCGTTGCGCGTCGCCTCGAACTCGCACAGGAACCGCGGCGGCCTCAGCACGGGAACTCCGCCGTCACTGTCCGGCCGGCCGTCGCGTCGCCGGTGATCTCCAGGCCCCCGCCTGCGACGCTCGCGAGCAAGGACACGATGCTCAGCCCCCGGCCGTGGTCCGACTCCTGCGGGGCCTTCAAGACCTCTGGCCCCGACAGGCAGCCGCCGCCGTCCGTCACGGCGACCCGTAGTCCGGTCTCGCCCAGCGCGAGCGTGACGCGGAAGGACGTACTCGCCGTGTGCTTCAGCGCGTTCGTCCCCAGTTCGCTCACCACCAGGACCGCGTCATCCACCCTCGGGTGTTCTCGTAGGACGTCGCGCGTCCAGCGGCGGGCCCGGGCCACTTCTTCCGGGGCGCCGGGGCAGATCAGGCCCCAGACTCTCCAGGCCCTCGATCCCTCACTCATATACTCGTCCATACAAGTTACTCCGTGCAGGTAGGCGGTCCGTGGACCGGGTTTTCACGGGGCTCGTGCTAGATGAGTCGAACGCCGTCGTGTGCGCGGACTGCCGGCGGGGTCGTGCGGTCCAGTGCGTCCAGGACGCGGATCGCGTACGCCTCGTCGGCCAGCTCGACCACTTCCTCGCGGGTGACCCAACGCAGTGCGCGGGTCTCGTCACCGGTCGTCGGAGCTCCGTCGATGGCCTCGCAGCGGAAGACCAGGGAGACGATCAGGCCGGTCATGTTCTTGTAGACGCCGGTCAGGGTCGCCGGGAGGGCGATCTTGATGCCGGTCTCCTCCAGGACTTCGCGTTGCAGGGCGTCGGGGAGGGTTTCGTCGCGTTCGACCACGCCGCCGGGCGGCTCCCACTTACCGTTGTCCCGCCGTTTGATCAGGAGCGCGCGGTCCGCGTCGTCGACGATCACGCCCGCGACGCTGACGGAGTGCGGGCGGTCAGTGGCCGTGCCGGTGTTCGTGCCGGTGCTCACGTTCCTCCGTCCTGCCGGTCCAGGGGGGTCGGGTTTCTGTACTTTAGCGATTCTGCTTCTCTACTTGTCTAGATATCTGGATATCTCGGCTCCCGAGCCCCAACCAAGCCCCAAGGAGTACGGCATGGCTCTTCCCTCTGGTCTGCTCGGTCCCCTCGACCCCGCCAGCGATCGCGCCGTCTTCCGTCAGATCGCCGACCAGCTGCGCGAAGCCATCGCCAAGGGACGGTTGGGCGAGGGCGAGAAGTTGCCGTCCGAGAGCGAGCTCGTCGAGCACTACGGCGTTTCCCGGATGACCGTGCGCAACTCGTTGTCCGTTCTGCAGGGCGAGGGGCTCGTCGTGTCCGAGCACGGCAAGGGCGTCTTCGTACGGCTCCGGCCCCCGCTGCGGCGTCTCGCCTCCGACCGGTTCGCCCGACGCCACCGCGAGCAGGGCAAGTCCGCCTTCACCGTGGAGGCCGAAGCCGCCGGGGTGCGTTCCGAGGTCGACAGTCTGGAGGTCGGGGAGGAGAAGCCCTCCGCCGACGTCGCCGCCCGGCTCGGGTCGTCTCGCAAGGTCCTCGTCCGGCGTCGGCGGTATCTCGTCGACGGGCGGCCGGTCGAGTTCGCGGCCTCCTACCTTCCCCTCGACATCGTGCGCGGGACCGCGATCACCGAGCCCAACCCCGGGCCCGGCGGCATCTACGCCCGGCTGGAGGAGAGCGGGCACCGTCTGGATCGTTTCGACGAGGAGATCCGGTCCCGGATGCCCACCCCGCGGGAAGCCCGGACCCTTCAACTCGCCTCCGGCGTGCCCGTGTTCCATCTCGTCCGGACCGCGTACGACACCGAGGGGCGCGCCGTGGAGGTCTGCGACACCCTCATGGCCGCCGACGCCTTCGTCCTCAGCTACCAGCTTCCCGCGCAGTGAAGCCGGGGTGGCCCAGGCCCACGGCCCCGTTGTCAGTGGGCGCGTCTAGGGTCGGGGGCGGGGTGCGCGGTTGGCTTCCGGGGGTTCCAGCTCTGTAGGGAATGGTTGCATCCCCGGTCTGTCCGGGGGCGGCCCGGAGATCCTGTCCGGGACCCAACCGACGGCCGGGCTCTGTCGATGGCCCGGGGTGACCTGCCAGCGCCGGCCGCGCACCCCCTACGACACCCTCGGGAACCTCGCCTGGAGGTCCCAGATCGCCGGGTTGTCCGCGAGGGGCTCGTGCATGTCCGTCAGGTCCGCCAGCAGGTCGTGCAGGAAGTCGCGGGCCTCGCGGCGGAGTTCGGTGTGGGAGAAGGTCAGCGGGGGCTCGTCGGACGCCATCCAGTCCGACTCCACGTCCACCCAGCCGAAGCGGCGCTCGAAGAGCATCCGGTCCGTGGACTCCGTGAAGTCCAGCTCCGCGTACTGCGGCCGCGAGGCGCGGCTGCCGCGCGGGTCGCCGTCCAGGCGCTCCACGATGTCGCACAGCGCCCAGGCGAAGTCGAGCACCGGCACCCATCCCCAGGCCGTGGACACCTCGCGGTCCGCCTTGGTGTCGGCCAGGTACACGTCCCCGCAGAACAGGTCGTGGCGCAGGGCGTGGACGTCCGCGGTGCGGTAGTCCGTCTGCGGGGGGTCGGGGAAGCGGCGGGAGAGGCTGTAGCCGATGTCGAGCACGTCAGTGATGGTGTCATGGGTGGGGGGCCCGTGGCGCGCGGGCCGGAGAGCCGGGGAGGACCCCGGCGCCCGCGCCCTATGGCAGCAGGCGTTGTTCCTTCGCCACCGAGACCGCCCCCGCCCTCGTGTCCACGCCCAGCTTCGCGTAGATGCGGCCCAGGTGCGTCTTCACCGTCGCCTCGCTGATGAACAGCGCCCGCGCGATCTCCCGGTTGCCCAGGCCCTGTGCCAGCTGGGCCAGGATCTCCGACTCGCGGTCGGTCAGGGTCGGGCCCGCCGCGCCCCGCATCCGGTCCATCACCCGGCTCGCCACCGGGGCCGACAGGGCGGTGCGGCCCTCCGAGGCCGCGCGGATCGCCGCGAACAGTTCCTCCGGGCGCTCCGCCTTCAGCAGGTAGCCCGTCGCCCCGGCCGCGATCGCGCGGGTGATGTCCGCGTCCGTGTCGTACGTGGTGAGGACCAGGACGCGCACGGTCGGCGAGGCGATCGTGCGGGTGGCCTCCACGCCGTCCATGCCCGGGCCCAGCTGGAGGTCCATCAGCACCACGTCCGGCGCCAGCTTCGCCGCCATGGCGACCGCCTCCTCGCCGCTGCCCGCCTCGCCGACGACCTCGAAGCCGTCCTCGCTGCCCAGGAGTGCCAGCAGGCCCGCGCGGACCACCACGTGGTCGTCGCAGAGGAGGATGCGTACCGTCATCGGTGCTCCCGGAGAGGTGTGGTCAGGGGGATGGCGACCGAGAGGACCGTGCCCTCGCCCGGGGCCGACTCGATCGTCAGGGTGCCGCCCAGCTGGCGCACCCGCGCCTCGATCGCGGGCAGGCCGTGGCCCCGGGCGCCCGGGGGCGCCGTCGCCGACGGGGTGAAGCCGCGGCCGTCGTCCGCCACGTCCAGGAGCACCTGGTCGTCCAGGTACGACAGGGTCAGCGCGGCCGTGCTCGCCCCCGCGTGCTCCCGTACGTTCGCCAGGGCGCCCTGCGCGATGCGGACCAGGGCCGACTGGACGCGGTCGGGGAGGGCCAGCGGGGTGCCGTCGGCCCGGAAGCCGGCCGACTCGCGCGCGGCCAGGCGGCTCAGGGCGGCCTCCAGGCTGCCGCCCTCGGCGAGGTCGGCGGGGGCCAGGTCGTGGACGAAGCGGCGGGCCTCGGCGAGGTTGTGCTCGGCGATGGAGGCGGCGGTGCGCACGTGGGTGCGGGCCGCGGGCGGGTCCCCGTCCCAGGTGCGCTCGGCGGCCTGGAGGAGCATCCGCTGGCTGGACAGGCCCTGGGCCAGGGTGTCGTGGATCTCCATGGACAGCCGCTGGCGCTCGGCGAGGGTGCCCTCGCGGCGCTCGGTGGCGGCCAGTTCGCGCCGGGTGCGGATCAGGTCGTCGATCAGGGCGCGCTGGCGGGCGGCCAGGCGCTGGGCGTGTACGAAGACCGCGGTGGCGATGGCCGCCACCGCGGGCGGGCCGACCACCAGGTCCGGGTCGAAGTCGCGGTGGGACAGGCGCAGCTGGGCGCCGACGACGAAGGCGGTGAGCAGGGCCACCAGGGGGATGGCCGCCCGCTCGGGCAGGGTGCGCAGCCCGGTGTAGAACAGCGGCACCGCGCACCACGCGAAGCTGGGGGCCAGGATCACCAGGACCATCCAGACGACGACGACCCCGCCCAGCCAGGCCAGCCGCCGCGGGGCGACCCGGGGGCCGGACACCGCACCGACCGCGTACAGCACGGTCAGCACCGCGCACAGGACCAGGATCCAGGGGGAGCGGCCCTCCCAGGGGTGGCGCAGCAGGTAGCGGGTCAGCGACGCGGCCAGCAGCAGGTAGAAGACCGCGTGCATGACCCGGGCCAGCCAGCGGGCGTCCGGGTCGTGCTCGTGCTGTCGCTCGTCCCTCACCCTCGCCCCACCTCTCCGCCTCACCTTCGCTTCTGACCTGGTCCTTCTTCTCCATGGTGACCCGAGAGGACCACGGCGGCATCAGCCGATCGGTTGACCCGGGCGTCGTCCGTACCGCGCGCCGAGGGCAGCCGCTGGGCCGACCGTACGGGCCCGGATCCGGCCCGAGAGTGGATGTCAGAGCCCGGCGGGATCCCCCCGAACCCGCCGGGCCACCCAGAACTCCTCACTCTTCCTTCAGGAGCCCCGGCATGAACCGCACCAAGAAGATCCTGCTCGGCGCCACCACCGCCGCCGCCCTGGCCGCCGGCACCTTCGGTGCCGTCTCCGCCAACGCCGCCGCCCCCGAGGCCGCGCCGGCCGCGGCCACCGCCGCGCGGGGCAACACCACGACGTCCACCCACCTGACGGTGGAGGCCGCGACGAAGGCCGCGCAGGCCGCCCTGAACGCCGCGAAGAAGGAGAACCAGCGCGTCTCCGTCGCCGTCGTGGACCGCAACGGCAACACCATCGTCACCCTGCGCGGCGACGGTGCCGGCCCGCAGTCCCCGGAGTCGGCCGTCCGCAAGGCGTACACCGCCGTGTCCTGGAACGCCCCGACCTCGGAGCTGGCCAAGCGCCTGACCAATGCGCCGACCCTGAAGGACATCCCGAACACCCTGTTCCTCGCCGGTGGCGCCCCGGTGACCGCGAACAACGCCCCGATCGCCGCCGTCGGTGTCGCGGGCGCGCCCTCCGGCGACCTCGACGAGAAGTTCGCCCAGGCGGGCGTCGCGTCCCTGGGCCGCTGACGCCCCCGGCGCGGCACCTGAACGCGTGAGCGGAGGTCCGTGGCCCGTGCATAGGATCGTGCACGTGGCCCCGGACCTTCGCACGTACGTACGCGCCGCCGTCGCGCTCCTCCTCGCCGGGGCCGCCGGCTGCACGGGCGTCGACGGCACCCCCGGCGCGGCCGGGGCCCGCGACCCGTACTTCCCCCGGCTCGGCAACGGCGGCTACGACGTCCGGCACTACGGCCTGACCCTCGACTACGACCCGGCCACCCGCCGGCTCACCGGCCGCGCCGAGATCACCGCCGAGGCCACCCAGGACCTGAGCGCGTTCAACCTGGACCTCGCCGGGATGAGCGTGCGCGGGGCCACCGTGGACGGCGAGCGGGCGACCGTGCGGCGCTCGGGCCGGGAGCTGACGCTGCGCCCGCGCGGCGAGCTGAAGAGCGGCAGCACCTTCCGGGCCGTCGTCGACTACGCGGGCGTCCCCGAGCGGATCACCGACGCGGACGGCTCCCACGAGGGCTGGCTGCCGACCCCGGACGGGGCGCTGGGGGTGGGCGAGCCGACGGGGTCGGCGGCCTGGTTCCCCGGCAACCACCACCCGTCGGACAAGGCGGCGTACGACGTCGAGGTCACCGTCCCCGAGGGCCTGACGGCCGTCTCCAACGGGACCCTGAAGAGCACCACGACGCGCGCCGGGCGCACCACCTTCTCCTGGCACAGCCCCGAGCCGATGGCGAGCTACCTGGCGCTGATGGCGATCGGGAAGTACGACGTGCGCACCGGCCGCTCGCCCGGCGGGGTGCCGTACTACACGGCCGTGGACCCGGCCGTGGCGAAGGACGCCGACGTCGAGTCCGTACGGGCCGACCTGCCCGGGGTTGTCGACTGGGCCGTGGAGAACTTCGGCCCCTACCCCTTCTCCGGCGCGGGCGCGGTCGTCGAGCCGGGGGAGGTCCTGGAGTACGCCCTGGAGACGCAGACCAAGCCGGTCTTCCCGGTGGGCGCCTTCGACGAGCTGACGCTGGTGCACGAGATCGCGCACCAGTGGTTCGGGAACTCCGTCTCGCCCCGCGACTGGCGGGACATGTGGCTGAACGAGTCCTTCGCGACGTACGCCGAGTGGATGTACGACGAGGACTTCGACGACGTGCCGGTCGAGGACGCCTTCCAGGAGGAGTACGACTCCGACGCGAACTGGGCGTTCTCCCCGGCGAAGCCGCCGACGGCGGCGGACGTCTCGGAGCCGCCGGTGTACGGGCGCGGGGCGATGGTCCTGCACAAGGTCAGGGAGGCCGTCGGGGACGACGTGTTCTTCGAGGTCCTCAAGGGCTGGCCCGCGGCCTTCCGG
Organism: Streptomyces sp. NPDC001941; assembly: GCF_040296945.1. Taxonomy (NCBI): domain Bacteria; kingdom Bacillati; phylum Actinomycetota; class Actinomycetes; order Kitasatosporales; family Streptomycetaceae; genus Streptomyces; species Streptomyces sp. NPDC001941. Next base: position 25,738 of record NZ_JBEOYE010000017.1, read on the forward strand.
CACGGCAACGCCTCCACCGCGGACTTCACCGCGTACGTGGAGGAGACCGCGGACGAGGACCTGTCGGAGGTCTGGGACGTCTGGCTGTACGGCGAGGGCCGTCCCAAGAGCCCGGACGCCTGAGCCCGCAGCCCGGGTCCCCCTCACGCCTCCGGCCGCAGCGGCTTGCGCATCACCACGCAGGGGCGGCCCCGCTGGAGGTCCGGGCGGCGGCCGGTCTCCCGGTAGCCCAGGGCGCCCCAGAAGGCGAGGCCCGGCGCGTTGTCCTCCAGGACGGCCAGCCGCAGCGCGGCGCGCCCGGCGGCCAGGAAGCCCTCCTCCACGTACCGGGCCAGGCGGCGCCCGTGGCCCTGGCCGTGCAGGCGCGCGTCCACCAGGAGCAGCCCGAGCCAGGGGTCGGGGTCGGCCGGGTCCGGGTGGTGGGCCAGGGTGACGGCGACCGCGACCAGACGGCCCCGCGAGCGGGCCAGGAGCACCTCGGCGCCGGGGTGCGCCAGGTCGTCGGCGAGCGCGGCGGCCACCTGCTCGGGGCGGACGTTGTCCGGGTCGGGGAAGTCCCCGCTGAGGGCGTGGAAGGCGTGGTTGGACGCGTACAGGCCGGTGAGCTCGGTCAGTACGGGGGCGGGGATGTCACCGCCGGCGGGCACGACGAGGGGTTCGACGATCATGCGGCCACGGTAGGCGCGGCGGGGGCCGGGTGCGCCCGGGTGCGGGGCCGTGAAAAGCGCGGGGGCCCCGCCCGGCTCCTGGGAGTCGGGCGGGGCCCCGGCCGGGACCGGTCGGGTCAGATGTTGACGCCGAAGTCGCGGGCGATGCCCTCGAGGCCGGAGGCGTAGCCCTGGCCGACCGCGCGGAACTTCCACTCCGCGCCGTTGCGGTACAGCTCGCCGAAGACCATGGCGGTCTCGGTGGCGGCGTCCTCGCTCAGGTCGTAGCGGGCGATCTCGGCGCCGCCGGCCTGGTTGACGATGCGGATGTACGCGTTGCGCACCTGGCCGAAGTTCTGCGAGCGGTTGACCGCGTCGTAGATGGAGACCGGGAAGACGATCTTGTCGACGTCGGCCGGGAGGCCCGCGAGGTTCACGTTGATCTGCTCGTCGTCGCCCGCGCCGTCACCGGTGCGGTTGTCGCCGGTGTGCACGATGGTCTGGTCCGGCGTGGCCTTGTTGTTGAAGAAGACGAAGTGCTGGTCGGAGGCGACCTTGCCGGCCGCGTCCACGCCGATGGCGGAGGCGTCCAGGTCGAAGTCGGTGCCCGTGGTGGTGCGGACGTCCCAGCCGAGGCCGACCGTGACGGCGGTGAGGCCCGGCGCCTCCTTGGTCAGCGAGACGTTGCCGCCCTTGGACAGGCTTACAGCCATGGGATGTCCCCTTCATCGGTTGTCGACGGAGTCGTCATCCGTCGTCATCCGTCATAACGCGGAGTGGGTCGTGCCGGTTCCAGGGGAGGCAAAGGGAAGGGAAAGAGCCGGGAAAGCGGGGCGGGGCGGCGGGACTTCCGCGCCGCGCCCTACCCCCAGTCGCGCCCCGAGCGCCCGCGCTTGGTGTCGGAGCGGGCCTTCTTCTCCCGCAGCCGCCGCTCGTTGATCCCGCGCGGGATGCGGGTCGCGCGGCGGGGCTTGGGCGGCGGCGCCGTCGCCTCGGCCAGCAGCGACGCCAGGCGCACCGCCGCCGTCTCGCGGTTGCGCCACTGGGAGCGGTGCTCCGACGCGCGTACGGTGATCACGCCGCCGACCAGCCTGGACGCCAGGCGCTCCAGGGCGCGGGCCTTCCAGACCGGTGGCAGCGCCTCCGTGCGCGCGAGGTCGAAGCGCAGCTCCACCTGGGAGTCGCTGGTGTTCACGTGCTGCCCGCCGGGCCCCGACGAGCGCGAGAAGCGCCACTGGAGCTCGGCCTCGGGCAGGAGGACGGAGCCTCGGATGACATGGGGACCGGACATGTCACCCATGGTCCCCGGGCCCGGCGCCCGCGTCACCCTCTTTTGCTCCCGGGTCGCCCGGAGACCCGGGCAGTCGCGGGGCCGCTCAGCCCAGCCGCCCGTACCTGCCCTTGAAGTACAGCAGCGGGTCCCCCTCGCCCGTGGGCGCGTCCACCGTCAGGACCCGGCCGATCACCAGCGTGTGGTCGCCGGCCGCCACCCGCTGCTCCGTGCGGCACTCCAGGGTGGCCAGCGCGCCGCCCATCAGTGGCGCCCCGCTCACCGCGCCGCGCGTGAACGCGGTGTCGGCGAACAGCAGCCGGTCGCTGATGCGGCCCTTCATGGCGAACCGCCCGGCGATCGTGCGCTGGTCCTCGGCGAGCAGCGAGACGCCCCACAGCGGCTGTTCGGCGAGCAGGTCGTCCATCCGGGAGCCCTCGCGCAGGCTGACCATCACCAGCGGCGGGTCCAGGGACACCGAGACGAAGGCGGTGGCGGTCATGCCGACGTCCTCGCCGCGCGGCCCCTCGTCCGGGTCGTGCGCGGTCACCAGGACCACTCCGGCGGCCAGCCGGGCCAGGGCGGCGCGGAACTCGTCGTTGCTCACCCCTTCAGCATGCGCGAGCCCGGGGCGGGGGGCCGGGACGGAGGGGGCCGGAACGGTGCGGGTGGTCTTGGACACGTACGGCACGCTAGCCCCGGCCCGTTCCCGTCCGCATCGGCCCCCGGGACCAGGCGGGTCCTAGGACCCGGGCCCCGGGAGGCGGTGGGATCCGCGGCCCGCGAAGCCGGGAACCGGGGCGGGACCAGTCCTGGAGCATTCCCGCGAGGACGCGTTCCTCCCATGGTCATCTCATGTGACTTGAGTCACAGAGGCCGGGAATTGTTGACCCTGTGTACCGGCCGAACAGCTCACTGTGATTCAGTGGCGGGGACAGTGCATCAAGAGAGCCGATGAGAATCCTGGAGTTGCTGTCGAGGTCTCGGGGAGAGCGAGCAATGGAGACCGAGTCGGAGCCGTACGTCCGTCTTGCGACCCTGCGGCAGCTGCACAAGGTCGTCGCGGACCTCAACACCGCCCGCAGCCTTGCCGACACGCTGCAGACCGTCGCCGACGGCATCGTCGCGGGGCTCGGCTACGAGCTGGCCTGCGTCAACCTGGTGCGCCCCGACGGTGACCTGGTCGTCGCCGCCTTCGCCGGAAGCCCCGCCGCGGAAGCCCTGATCACCGGCCGGGTCGGCTCCCGCGCCTCCTGGGAGCGCCGCCTGGGCATGGGCGAGGCCTGGGGCGACCTGCGGTTCATACCGCACACCGAGGGCTGGGTGCTCATCGAGGACGACGTGCCCCAGTGGTACACCGAGGGCCCCGAGCCGCGCTTCGAGGACGAGTGGCACCCCCAGGACCGGCTCTACGCGCCCATGTACGGCTCCGGGAGCGGCCGCGAGCTGCTGGGCGTGATATCCGTCGACCGCCCGCGCAACGGCCGCCACCCCGGCCCCTGGGGCCAGGAGGCCCTGCAGATGTACGCGTCGCAGTCGGCCATCGCCATCAGCAACGCCCGGCTGCGCGCCAACATGCAGCGCGCCCTGGTCCGCCTGGAGCGCGAGCAGCAGGCGCTGCGGGCCAGCGAGGAGTCCTTCCGCCAGGCCTTCGAGTACGCGCCCTCCGGCATGGCCATCGCCGAGATGGGCGGCGACCAGCACGGGCGGCTGCTGCGGGCCAACGACGCGCTCTGCCGGCTGCTCGGGCGCCCCGCCTCCGTGATGCGCCGCTACTCCTTCGCCGACCTGGTGCACCCCGAGGACATCGGCACCCTGCTGCGCACCTCCGCCGAGGGCGGGCGGGCCGAGCTGCGGCTCGGCCGCAGGGACGGTTCGTACGTCTGGGTCAACCTGCGCAACTCCGTGGTCGCCGACACCGCCGACGGGCCCCGCTTCCTGCTCACCCACGTCGAGGACATAGAGGACCGCAAGCGGCACGAGCTGCAGCTGGCCCACCGCGCCTCGCACGACGCGCTCACCGGCCTGCCCAACAGCGCCGAGCTGCGCGCCCGGCTCAGCTCCCGGCTCTGCGAGCGCCCGCACGCGGTGCGCGGCCCGGCGGGCGGGTACGGGGCGGGGGAGTACGGCCAGGAGCCGGAGCACGGCTTCCGCGCCGACGGCTTCGACTTCGACGCCGCGGGCGGCGGCCCCTTCGACCACCACGTGCACACGGTCGCGCCGGACGGCGCCGCGGACGACGGCACCAAGGGCCTCGCGGTGCTCTTCTGCGACCTGGACGGCTTCAAGTCGATCAACGACCGGTTCGGCCACCACACGGGTGACGAGGTGCTGATCGAGGTCGCGCGCCGGCTCACCACCGGGGTGCGCGACGGGGACACGGTGGCCCGGCTCGGCGGCGACGAGTTCGTGGTGCTCGCCGACGGGCTCGGCGCGGCCGACGCCGCGGACCTCGCGGTCCGGCTGCGCAACGCGATCATCCCGCCCATCCGGGTGGACGGCCGCGCGGTCCGGGTGGGCGCCAGCTTCGGCATCGGCTGGGCGGAGTGCGGGATGTCCGTCGAGGAGGTGCTGTCCTCCGCTGACCAGCGGATGTACGTGGAGAAGCGGTCCCGGGCCAAGGTGCACCGGCGGGCCGGGTGACCCGTACGGGGTAGGGTGGCCGGTCGATGACGGCTGGCGAGCAAGGCGAGGAGTGACCAGGGATGGCTGCCGGTGACAACGGCGCGAGCACGCCCGAGGACGACGACCCGTTCGGCTACCTCTACGAGGACGGCCAGGCGTCGGGCGCACGTCCGCCGCGCCAGGGCGGCTACGGCTACCCCGGTCCCATGGGCCAGAGCCAGCCCGGGGTGCCCCGCACCTCCTACAACCAGGTCCGCACGGTGGGCGAGCGCCAGTACGGGCAGCAGCAGTACGGCCAGCCGCCGTACGGGCAGCAGGTCCCGCACCAGGGCCAGTACAACCAGCCCAGCCCGCAGTACGCCGCGCCCGAGACCTACCCCGGCGGCTCCGTCACCCGCCCGGTGCCCGTGCAGGAGCCCTCGCAGCGCGGCGGCCCCAACACCCGGGGCCTGCTGATCGGCGCGATCGCGGTCGTCCTGGTCGTGGTGGCCGGCATCACCGTCGCGGTGCTCACCAACGGCAACGACAAGAACGACGACGCGGCCGGCGGCGGCGTCACCCCGAGCCAGTCCCAGGAGCAGTCGCCGAGCCCCGAGGCCTCGGACGACTCCGGGGACAAGCCGGTGGAGCTGCCCCGGCAGGACGCGGCCACGCTGCGCCTCGGCCCGCCCGCGGCGCTCGCCAAGGACATCAAGGGCGCCAAGGGCGCGGACGGTGCCTACGTGGCGTTCAACGGGGTCGGCGGCTCGGCCAGCTGGTCGGTGGACGTGCCCGAGGACGGCCCGTACACGATCTTCATCACGTACGGCGTGCCCGGCAAGGACGCCAAGACCTCGCTGACGATCAACGACCAGAAGCCGCGGACCATAAACATGTCCAACTTCGCCCGGGCGAAGGAGGGGGACTGGGAGAAGGGCTGGACCCGCACGTTCTCCTTCCTGGACCTCAAGAAGGGCAAGAACGACCTGAAGATCTCCTGCGAGCAGGGCGACCAGTGCGACGCCTACCTCGACCAGGTCTTCCTCAAGCAGGGCCACGTCCGCAACTAGTACCTGCCCGGCACGCCCCTACGCGGCGCTCGCGTGCTCCTCGACGGTGACCTGCCCGAGGATGTCCTCGTAGGCCGCCGCGTCGAACTCGCCCGCCGCCGGGGCCAGTACGGTCGCCGCCGACAGCGCCACCGCCCGGGCCAGCCGCGCCGGCCAGTCCAGGTGCGCGCCGGACAGCAGGGCCGCCACCGCGGAGTCGCCCGCGCCCGTCGGGTTGCCCCGCAGCCCCGAGGGTGGGGTCGCCCGCCACACCCCGTCGGGGGTGGCCGCCAGCATGCCGTCCGGGCCCAGTGAGGCGACCACGGTGCGGGCGCCGCGCCGCCGGGCGTCCCGGGCCGCGCGCAGCGGCTCGCGGGAGCCGGTCAGCCGGGCCAGTTCGTCGGTGTTCGGCTTCACCAGGTCGGGGCGGGCCGCTATGCCCCGGCGCAGCGGCTCCCCGCTGGTGTCCAGGAGGACCGGTACGCCCGCGGCGCGCGCCTGCCGCACCAGGTCGGCGTAGGCGCCCACGTGGACGCCGGGCGGCAGGCTGCCGCACAGGGCGACCGCCTCGGCGGAGCCCAGGAGCTCGGCGTAGCGGTCGGTGAAGGCGGTCCACTCGGCCGGGCCGATCACCGGGCCCGGTTCGTTGAGCTGGGTGGTGTCGCCGGTCGTGGCGTCGACGACCGCGAGGGTGCGGCGGGTGGCGCCCGCGGTGGGCACGAGCGCGTCGCGCACCGGGAGCGGGGCGAGCAGCGACCGCAGGACCTCACCGGTCGGGCCGCCGGCGAACCCGGTGACCACGCTCTCGTGGCCGAGGGCGGCGAGCACGCGGGCGACGTTGAGGCCCTTGCCGCCGGGCCGCTCGGCCACCTCGGTGACGCGGTGCGAGGCGTGCGGGACGAGGGCGGGGACCCGGTAGGTCAGGTCGAGCGCGGTGTTGAGCGTGACCGTGAGGAACACCTGACGCACCCCCGCGCTTTCCCGGCCTGTCACCGCCTGTCGCCTTGTCGGCCACTGATCATGCCAAACGGACGGCGGTTGGCCCAGACCCCCGGGCCCGCCCGCCGTCCGTCACGGCCGCGCGGCGCGGCTCAGCCCAGGTCGGGCTCGACGATCCATTCGCCCTTGCGCATGACTCCCCTGAGCGTGAAGTCCGCGTCCAGGACGACCAGGTCGGCGTCCTTGCCGGGCTCCAGCGAGCCGACCTTGTCGTACACGCCGAGCAGCCTGGCCGGGTTGGCGGAGATGGCCTCGACGGCCGCCTCGACGGGCAGCCGGTCGACGGTGACCGCGCGCTTGAAGGCGGTGTCCAGGGTGAGGGTGGAGCCGGCGATGGAGCCGCCCTCGACCAGCCGGGCGACGCCGTCCTTGACCTCGACGGCCATCGGGCCGAGCTGGTAGGAGCCGTCGCCGAAGCCGGCCGCGTCCATCGCGTCGGTGATGAAGGCGGTGCGCGAGGAGCCCTTGTGGTGGAAGGCGAGCTCCAGGGCGGCGGGGTGCAGGTGGGTGCCGTCGTTGATCAGCTCGACGGTGATCCGGTCGTCCTCCAGGAGGGCGGCGATCGGGCCGGGGGCGCGGTGGCCGAGCGGGGGCATCGCGTTGAACAGGTGGGTGGCGACGGTGGCGCCCGCGTCGATGGCCTCGACGGTCTGCTCGTACGTGGCGTCGGTGTGGCCGATCGCGGCGATGACGCCCTGCTCGGCGAGCAGCCGCACGGAGTCGATGCCGCCGGGCAGCTCGGTGGCGAGGGTGACCATCTTGGCGGTGCCGCGCGCGGCGTCGATCAGCTTGCGGACCTCGGCCGGGTCGGGGTCGCGCAGCAGCGTCTCGTCGTGGGCGCCCTTGCGGCACGGGGAGATGAACGGGCCCTCGAAGTGGATGCCCGCGATGTCGCCCTGCTCGGCGATCTCGGAGAGCAGCCCGGCGCGCTGGGCGAGGAAGTCCATCTCGCCGGTCACGAAGGAGGCGACGACCGTGGTGGTGCCGTGCAGCCGGTGGGTGTGGACGCCGGTGAGGACGTCCTCGGCGGTGCCGGAGGTGAAGGAGGCGCCGCCGCCGCCGTGGTTGTGCATGTCCACGAAGCCGGGGACGACCCAGTGCCCGGAGAGGTCCAGGGCCGGGGTGTCGGCGGGGGCGCTGCCCGCGATGCGGCCGTCCTCGACGATCACCCGGCCGCCGTCCACGACGCCGGTCGGCAGCACCACGCGGGCGCCGGTGAGAACCTTGCGATCGGCCATCAGGCGGAAACCTCCGAGTCGGTGGGGGCGTTGTCGGTGGTGGTGAGCAGGTCCCAGGCGAGGAGTCCCGCGCCCAGGCAGCCGGCGGTGTCCCCGAGGGCCGCCGGCACGACGGCGGGCAGCTTCTGGAACGTCACGCGCTCCTCGACGGCCGCCCGGAGGGGTGTGAACAAGGTTTCCCCGGCCTCGGCCAGTCCGCCACCGATGATCAGGGTGCGGGGGTCCAGCAGGGTGAGGGCGGTGACCAGGCCGGCGGCGAGCGCGTCGACGGCGTCCTGCCAGACGCGTACGGCCCTGGGGTCGCCGGACTCGACGGCCTTGGCGCAGTCGGCGGCGTCGGCGTCCTCGTCGCCGCTGGCGGCGGCCCAGGCGCGGGTGACGGCGGAGGCGGAGGCCAGGGTCTCCAGGCAGCCGCGCTGGCCGCAGCCGCACTCGGGCCCGTCCGGGCGCACCACGATGTGGCCGATCTCGCCCGCGTACCCGTGGGCGCCGGCCTCGATGGCGCCCGCGATGCCGATGGCGCCGGCGATGCCGGTGCCCAGCGGGACGAAGAGGAAGCGGTCGGCGCCCTTGCCGGCGCCGATGCGGCCCTCGGCGAGGCCGCCGGTGCGCACGTCGTGGCCCAGGGCGACGGGGATGCCGCCCAGGCGCTCGCCGAGCAGGGCGCGCATCGGGACGTCGCGCCAGCCCAGGTTGGCGGCGTAGACGGCGATGCCGTGCTCGGCGTCGACGATGCCGGGGACGGCGACGCCGGCGGCCGCCGCGCCCTCGCCGTACCGCTCCTGTCCGTAGGCGCGCAGCTCGGCGGCGAAGTCGAGGATGGTCTCGACGACGGCGTCGGCGCCGCGCTCCCTGCCGGTGGCCCTGCGCGCCTCGTGCAGCAGCGTGCCGTCCGCTCCGACCAGGGCGGCCTTCATCCCGGTGCCGCCCACATCCAGGGCGATGACGTGTCTCACGGAGGACAGTGTCGCGTGTTCACCCGCGAAAGGTCTAGTCCACTGCTGTGGATTGTTGCGCCCCCATACAAATTACGCCCCGCCCGGGCGTGTCGCGGCCGGGGCTTTGCGCGGCGTTGCGGAAGCGATACCCGTATGGTGTAGACCTCATCCCTGCGGATGGGGGAAGATCGCAGCTCATTCCGTACGGGTTCGAAGGTGGACAGGGCTGTGCAGCGGCACATATCGGTACTCACCGCGGCGGTCGCCGCACTCGGTATGACGGCAACGTTGTCGGGCTGCGGAACCGGCGGGGGCTCCGGCGACGTCACGCTCAAGCTGGTCGCCGCCGACTACGGCCACGGCTCCGAGGACGGCTCGCAGAAGTACTGGGACGACCTGGCCCGGGCCTACGAGAAGAAGAACCCCGGCATCAGGATCGACGTCAAGGTGTACGCCTGGAAGGACGTCGACCGCGAGGTCGCCACCATGGTCAAGAACGGCCAGGCGCCCGACATGGCCCAGATCGGCGCCTACGCCGACTACGCCAAGGAAGACCGGCTCTACTCCGCGGACAGCCTGCTCAGCGTCCCCGTGCAGTCCAACTTCCTCACCCAGCTGCGCGACGCGGGAACGGTGCGCGGCACCCAGTACGGCATGCCCTTCGGCGCCAGCACCCGGCTGCTCTTCTACAACAAGAAGCTCTTCAAGGACGCCGGCGCCGAGCCGCCCACCACCTGGGACGAGCTGCGCAGGGCCGCCGCCAAGCTCAAGGCCGACGGGGTGAAGTACCCCTTCGCGCTGCCGCTGGGCACCGAGGAGTCCCAGGCCGAGACCATGATGTGGATGCTCAGCGGGGGCGGCGGCTACCAGGACGAGAACCGCACCAGCTACCGCATCGACTCCGCGCAGAACGTGAAGACGTTCACCTGGCTCAGGGACGACCTCGTCGGCAAGGGCCTGACCGGTCCGGTGGTCCCCGGCAAGCTCGACCGCGCCCAGGCCTTCGACGCCTTCACCAAGGGCGACGTCGGCATGCTCAACGGCCACCCCACGCTGATGCAGAAGGCCGCGAAGGCCGGGATCGACTACGGGATGGTGCCGCTGCCCGGCACCAGCGGCAAGGCCCGCGCCACCATGGGCGTCGCCGACTGGATGATGGCGTTCAAGCAGAACGGCCACCGCAAGGAGACCGGCAAGTTCCTGGACTACGTCTACAACGACGCCAACGTCCTGGCCTTCTCCCGCGAGTACGACATCCTGCCGGTCACCGTGACCGGCAGCGACGAGCTGCGCACCGACTCCCAGCACGCCGACCTCAAGCCGTTCCTGGACGCGCTGCCCAACTCCGAGCTCTACCCGTTCTCCCAGGTCTCCTGGGCCAAGGTCAGCGAGACCGTGAAGCAGGAGATCGGCAAGGCCGTCCAGCCCGGCGGCAACCCCGCCGCGGTCCTCGCGAAGATCGCCGGCAAGGCGCGGGACGCCGAGGCCGAGGAGTAGGACCTGTCCGGTCGATCATGCCGAAACGGGGTGCCGGGTGCCTTGTGGTCCTGGTGAGCGGTGGCTGGTGCGTGCGATCGCAAGGCGGAGGAGGGAGGCAACGCGGAGCGTTGTTGACCGCTCGACAACGCCGCGAGCGTGCGTGCCAGGCGCCGCGGCCCAGGCGTGATCGACCGGACAGGTCCTAGGCGGGCGGCCGCCCCGAGGGGCTTCCCGCGGGGCGGCTGTCAGTGCCGGTCGCTATGTTTCCCCCATGAGCGACCGTACGAGTGACCGCGCGAGCCCGGCGGACGGGCCCGGCCCCGGTCCCGCCGCCGGGCTCGGCGAGCGCGAGCGCGCCGTCCTCGCCGTGGAGCGCCGCTCCTGGCCCGGCCCCGGGGCCAAGGAGCGCGCGATACGCGAGCGGCTGGGGATGTCGCCGGTGCGCTACTACCAGCTGCTCAACGCGCTGCTCGACGACGAGCGGGCGCTCGCCCACGACCCGGTGACCGTCAACCGGCTGCGCCGGGTGCGCGAGGACCGGGCCCGGCGCCGCTGACGGGCGGGCGCGCGGGCGTCCACGCCCCGGGACGCCATGGTGGTGCCCCGCGCGCGCCGATAGGGTCACGGGCATGGGCAGTTCACCGGAGTCCGCGGACCCCTTGCCGCAGCCCCTGACCACCGCCGGGCGCGACGGCCTCGCCGCGCTGCTCGCCCACCCCGAGCGGGCCGTCGTCGCGCTCGACTTCGACGGCACCCTCGCCGAGATCGTCCCCGACCCCGAGCGGGCCCGGGCCCACCCCGGGGCGGTGGCCGCGCTCGCCGCGCTTGCGCCCCGGGTCGCCTCCGTCGCGGTGGTGACCGGCCGGCCGGCCGGGGTCGCCGTGCGCTACGGCGGCTTCGCCGGGGTGCCGGGCCTGGAGCACCTGGTGGTCCTCGGGCACTACGGCGCCGAGCGCTGGGACGCCGTCACCGGCACCGTGCGGGCCGCCGCCGCGCACCCCGGGGTGGCGTCGGTGCGGGCCGAACTGCCGGGCTTCCTGGACCGGTTCGGGGCCTGGCGCGGGACCTGGATCGAGGAGAAGGGGCGCGCGGTGGCGGTGCACACCCGGCGCGCCGAGGACCCGCAGGGCGCCTTCGAGGCCCTGCGCGGCCCGCTGGGCGAGCTGGCCGCGCGCCACGGCCTGGTCCTGGAGCCGGGCCGGATGGTGCTCGAACTGCGGCCGCCCGGCATGGACAAGGGCGTGGCCCTCGCGGAGTACGTGCGGGAGGTGGGCGCCGAGTCCGTCCTGTACGCCGGGGACGACCTGGGCGACCTGCCGGCGTTCGGCGCGGTGGAGAAGCTGCGCTCGGACGGGGTGGCCGGGGTGCTGGTGTGCAGCGGCTCCGGCGAGGTGCCCGAACTGGCCGAGCGCGCCGACCTGCGGGTGCCCGGACCGGCGGCCGTGGTGGGACTGCTCGGCGCGCTCGGGTCCGCGCTGGCCTGACCCTGACCCTGGCCCTGACCCGCCCGGACGGCCAGGCTGACCCGCCCGGACGGGCCGGGCGGGGGAGGCAGGTCCTAGTCCAGGGCGTGCAGCTGGTCCAGGAACCACTTCTCCGGGGGCAGCGCCGTCGCCGCCGAGGACAGCCGCCGGGTGCGCTCGGCGCGCTCGTCGTCGGGCATGGTCAGGGCCTCGTGCAGGGCGCGCGCGGTGCCCGTCACGTCGTACGGGTTGACCACCAGGGCGTCCGCGCCCAGCTCCGCGTACGCCCCCGCCTCCCGGGACAGCACCAGGACGCAGCCGTGGTCGGAGACCACCGGGACCTCCTTGGCCACCAGGTTCATCCCGTCGCGCACCGGGTTGACCAGCGCCACGTCGGCGATCCGGTACGCGGCCAGGGAGCGGGCGAAGTCGTCCTCGACGTGCAGCACGACCGGGGTCCAGCCGGGCGTCCCGTACGCCTCGTTGATCTCCGCCGCGAGGCGGGAGACCTCCTCGGTGTAGGCGCGGTAGACCGCGAGGTCCTGGCGCGAGGGGTAGGCGAAGGCCAGGTGGACGACGCGCTCGCGCCACTCGGGGTGCTCGTCCAGCAGGGCCCGGTAGGCGTGCAGGCCGCGCACGATGTTCTTGGACAGCTCGGTGCGGTCCACCCGGACGACCGTGCGGCGGCCGGGGCCGATCTGCTCGCGCAGTGCCGCCATCCGCTCGGCCACGTCCGGGCGGCGGGAGCGCTCGCGCAGGAAGTCGGCGTCCGCGCCCAGGCCGTGCACGCCCAGCTCGGTGTCCCCGGTGCCGCCGACGACGGCCTCGCAGCAGGCGGCGAAGGCGTCCGCCCAGCGCCGGGTCAGGAAGCCGAGCCGGTCCGCGCCGAGCATGCCGCGCAGGAGCTGCTCGGCGATGTCGTCGGGCAGCATCCGGAAGTAGTCCACCGGCGCCCACGGGGTGTGCGAGAAGTGGCCGATGCGCAGGTCGGGGCGGAGCTCGCGGAGCATCCCGGGGACCAGGGCCAGGTGGTAGTCCTGGACCAGGACGGCCGCGCCGGGGCCCGCCTGGTCGGCCAGGGCCCGGGCGAAGAGCCGGTTGTAGGTCTCGTACGCCGCCCACTGGCGGCGGAACTCCGCGTCGAAGACGGGCTCCAGCGGGGTCTGGTACAGCAGGTGGTGGACGAACCACAGCACCGAGTTCGCGATGCCGTTGTACGCGTCGGAGTGGACGTCCGGGTCGATGTCGAGCATCCGCACCCGGCGGCCGCCGGTGTCCGCGTCCGGCAGGTCGCCGCCGCCCGCGCGCCGCACCGCCTCGCGGTCGCCGTCGCCGAGCGCGGAGCACACCCAGAGCGAGTCGGTGTCCGGGCCGATCGCGGAGAGGCCGGAGACGAGGCCGCCCCCGCCGCGCCGTGCTTCGAGGGTGCCGTCGGCGCCGCGCGCGTACGACACGGGACCGCGGTTGGACGCCACCAGAACCTGTGCGGAAGCCATGGGGACGAACCTAGCCCGTCGCACAAACGCTCAAACGTGCGGCCGGGCCCCGCGGTGCGGGGCCCGGCCGTGGGGAGCGCCGTTTCCGGTCAGGAGTGGCTCGGGTGAGGCTCGGGGGCGGCCGGTCAGTGGTGGCCGCGGCGCCCCCGGGTCGCGGCGACCGCCACCGCGCCGACCCCGGCCAGCGCGATGCCCAGGCCGCCGAGCAGCCACAGCTGCTCGCCGCCCGCGCCGGTCTCGGCCATCTGGCCGCCGTCGGTGCCGCCCGCGGCGTCCTGCGGCGGGGTGGGGCGGCCCTGGTCGGTGCGGGACGGGCGCGGGGAGGGCCCGTCGCTGTGCGAGGGCTTGGGGGACGGAGAAGGCTTGGGGGACGGCGGGGTCTGGACCGGCGGGAACACCGGGGAGCAGGCCGGGTCGGTGGCGCCGTCCTCGCAGTTGGTCCGCGGGGTGTCGGCGACCACGTCGTTGGTCAGCTTGCCGTCGCCGCTGACCGGGTCGTTGACGGTCACCGAGTAGGTGATCGTCGCGGTCCTGCCGGTGGGCACGGTGCCGGTCCAGGAGAGCTTCGGCGCGGCGTAGCGGACCGTGCCGAGGGTGGCCCTGGCGTCGCCGTCGTACACCGCGTCGTCGAGCAGGTCGCTCAGGTCGTCGCTCAGCCGGGCGCCCGGGTAGTCGAGCGAGGAGATGTTCTTCGCGGTGATCGTGTACGTGAGCTTGTCGCCCGGCTTCACCCGGGTCGGGGACGCCGTCTTCTTGATCTCCAGGTCGGGCACCGGCACCGAGAAGGCCAGGGCCTGCGGCACGTAGGTGTCGCCGCGGGTGCGGAAGGTCAGGTCCGCGGAGTCGGCGCCCTCGGGGATGGTGTCGCCGGGGACCTCGAAGGTCTTGGCGTCGATGGAGAAGTTGTTGGCGTCGCAGGGGTCCGTGCAGCCCTCGGCGTGGCTGTTGAAGAAGTTGTTGGCCCCGCCGCCGCTCTCCGGGTCGGTCATCCGCCGGGCGTTGACCAGGAACTGGTCGCCGGTGACGTTGGCGTCGCCCTCGTAGGCGGTGACGCTGGCGCGCAGGTCCTTGGAGCCGGAGCGGTAGAACCCGTCCACGGTGATGGTGGTGTCGGGGTCCTTGGACTGCTGCACCACGTGCCCGCCGTAGACGTACACGTGGTGGCGGTCGGGCGCGTACTGGGCGTTGGGGGCGTCGTACTTCCACACCACGGTCAGCGACCAGCCGCCGACGCAGCCGTTGCCGGTGGGGGCCCAGACGTTGCCGACGGCGACCGGGACCGGGCTGCCGGTGGCGACCCCGGCGAAGGCGGCGGTCACGTCGGCCTCGGCGGTGTAGTAGTGCGGGCCGCCCACGGCCGCCGGGGTGCGCACCGCGTCGGCCACGGTGACCGGGGCCTCGGGGCGCGGGCCGACCTTCAGCACCGGCCGCGAGGTCAGCGGGTCGCCGGCGGGCGAGGTGGCCCGGCCGGCGGTGTCGCAGAACTGGACCTGGTTGTTGCCGAGCTTGTACGTGCCGTCGTTGCCGCCCCAGAACAGCCGGGCGTACGCGACCCTGGCGCCCGGCGGCACGGTGATCGTGGCGGTGCTGGAGTCGAGCACCGGGGAGGCCAGGCCCGCGGTGTCGGTGTACCGCATGGCGAACTGGTTGTTGTTCTCGCTGCTGGTGCCGGTCTGGGCGGCCTCGCAGCGGGCGGCGACGTCGGCGGGGGTGTCGGGGCACTGGAGCACTGTGTTGCCCAGGGTGATGAAGTCCCCGTAGACCGCGGCGTCGTACCGCTTGGCGAAGGGCTCGACGACGACGGAGGACGCGGGTGCCGCCGTGGCCACCAGCGCCGTCGCGGCGGTCGCCGCGCCAAGCAGGAAGCGCATTCCATGTCTGAACCACATAAAACGGAAATCTAGGCAGTACGCCCGGCCGACCCCGCGCGCCACGCGAGGGGGCCGTCCGAGGTTGCGCCGGGAGGCGGGCACCGGCCACCCTTGCCGCCCCGTCCGGCCCCGCCCCGCTCCCGCGCTCCCGGCGGGACCACGCGACTACGCCACCCGGCGTCGCGCGTACTCCGCGATCTCCGCCATCGGCGGGCGCTCCTCGGTGTCCACCGGGTACGTCCGCGGCTCGAAGCCGTCCTCGCCGCGCTCGAACTGGGTGAGCACCGGGCGCACCAGGTGTCCGCGCGAGAGCCGCAGCTGCGCCGTGCGGTAGATCGCCGCCGCCATCCGGCCCAGCGCCTGCCCGTCCTGGTGGCGGTGCCTGCGCACCCCGACGTCCACCTGCGCCAGCGCGTCCAGGCCCACCGTGTGCAGCGCGTCGACCAGCAGGCCCAGCTCCACTCCGTAACCGACCGGGAAGGGCAGCCGTTCGAGCAGCGAGCGCCGGGCCGCGTACTCGCCGCCCAGCGGCTGGACGAACCCGGCCAGCATCGGCCAGTGCAGGTTGAGCAGCGGGCGCGCCACCAGTTCGGTCACCCGGCCGCCCTGACCAGGGGTGTCGCCGAAGGGGCGGTCGTACATCGCCTTGACGAAGTCCACGTCGGGATCGGTCAGCAGCGGGCCGACGATCCCCGAGACGAAGTCCGCGGAGAACTCCTTGAGGTCCGCGTCCACGAAGCAGACGACGTCCCCGCCGGTCACCATCAGTGACCGCCACAGGACCTCCCCCTTGCCCGGCACCGCGGGTATCCGGGGCAGGATCGCGTCCCGCGCCACCACCCGGGCCCCGGCCGCCGCGGCCACCTCGGCCGTGCGGTCGGTGGAGCCCGAGTCGATCACCACCAGCTCGTCCACCAGCGGGACCGCGGGCGACATCAGCTCGCGGCGGATCACCGTCACGATGTCCCCGACGGTCGCCTCCTCGTTCAGCGCCGGGAGGACGACGCTCACCGTCGTCCCGCGCTTGGCGGCCAGCACCTGGCCGAGCGTGCGGTCGGCGGCTGACCAGGAGCGGGCCTTCAGCCAGCGCTCCACATCTTCGAGCACGGTCTACTACTCCCCGGTGTCTGAAATCGGTGCGTGTGATCCATCTCGCGGTTCGGACGACTATCTCAACCGTCCGGGCCTTCGGTTACAGTCTTGAACAACGCGGATGTCCGTCGCATGTCGGGGGTCGGTCCGCCACTCACAACCGCACACACAACCGCATACCGCTCATCCAGAGGGGCAGAGGGAAACGGCCCGTTGAAGCCCCGGCAACCCTCCAGCCGGTCTCGTTCTCATCCGCGAGGCTCCCGGCTAGGGAAGGTGCCAAATCCGTCTCATGGCGAAGTGCGCCATGAGGAAGATGAGGAGAAAGGGCCTCGCCATCATGGCTGTACAGACCGTCGCACCCGCCGCCAGCGCCGCTGCCACCGTCGACCTCGGACCGGCCTCCGGGCTCTCCTGCCGCGAGTGCGGCACCCTCTTCCCGCTGGGACCGATCTTCGCCTGCGCCGAGTGTTTCGGCCCCCTCGAGGTGGCGTACGACTTCCCCGCCGAGGGCCCCGAGGCACTGCGCAAGCGCATCGAGGACGGCCCCGAGAACATCTGGCGCTACGCGCCGCTGCTGCCCGTCCCCTCCGACGTGGCCGACAAGCCCAACCTCAACCCGGGCTGGACCAAGCTGGTCAAGGCCGACAACCTGGCCCGCGAGCTGGGCGTCGAGCCGGGCAGGCTGTTCGTCAAGGACGACTCCGGCAACCCGACGCACTCCTTCAAGGACCGCGTCGTCGCGCAGGCCCTGGAGGCCGCCCGCGCCTTCGGCTTCACCACCCTGTCCTGCTCCTCCACCGGCAACCTGGCCGGCGCCGTCGGCGCCGCCGCCGCCCGGGCCGGCTTCCGCTCCTGCGTGTTCATCCCGCACGACCTGGAGCAGGGCAAGGTCGTCATGGCCGCGGTGTACGGCGGCGAGCTCGTCGGCATCGAGGGCAACTACGACGACGTCAACCGCTTCTGCTCGGAGCTCATCGGCGACCCGCTGGGCGAGGGCTGGGGCTTCGTGAACGTCAACCTGCGGCCGTACTACGGCGAGGGCTCCAAGACCCTGGCGTACGAGATCTGCGAGCAGCTCGGCTGGGTCATCCCCGACCAGCTGGTCATCCCGATCGCCTCCGGCTCCCAGCTCACGAAGATCGACAAGGGCCTCCAGGAGCTGATCAAGCTGGGCCTGGTCGAGGACAAGCCGTACAAGATCTTCGGCGCCCAGGCCGAGGGCTGCTCCCCGGTGTCCGCCGCCTTCAAGGCCGGGCACGACGTGGTGCGCCCGCAGAAGCCGAACACCATCGCCAAGTCCCTCGCCATCGGCAACCCGGCCGACGGCCCCTACGTCCTGGACATCGCCCGCCGCACCGGCGGCGCGGTGGAGGACGTGAACGACGAGCAGGTCGTCGACGCCATCAAGCTGCTCGCCCGCACCGAGGGCATCTTCGCCGAGACGGCGGGCGGCGTGACCGTCGGCGTGACCCGCAAGCTGGTGGAGGCCGGGCTCCTCGACCCGACCCTGACCACGGTGGTCCTCAACACCGGTGACGGCCTGAAGACCCTGGACGCGGTGGCCGACACCTCCCAGGCCACGGCCACCATCAAGCCCTCGCTGGACGCCTTCCGCGCCGCGGGCCTGGCCCACTGACACCCGACGCACCCTTCCCGAGGCTTCCCGAGAGGTACCGCACCATGAGCGTGAACGTCCGCATCCCCACCATCCTGCGCACCTACACCGGCGGCCAGTCCGAGGTCCCGGCCGAGGGCGCCACCCTCGCCGAGGTCATCGCCGACCTGGAGAAGAACCACGCGGGCATCGCCGCCCGCGTCCTGGACGACCAGGGCAAGCTGCGCCGCTTCGTGAACGTGTACGTGAACGACGACGACGTCCGCTTCGAGCAGGGCCTCGACACCGCCACCCCGGACGGCGCGGGCGTCTCGATCATCCCCGCCGTCGCCGGTGGCTGCTGACCACACCGCGTGACCCGTATTGCCCCCTCCGCGAGAGAAGCGGAGGGGGCAATTCTGCATGGTTGAACGCGATAGAGTGTGGGAAGCCCCTTCCGCTGCCCGTGCCACGCGCATATCCGAGTGCGCCCCTCGCGCGACAAGAAGCAGCCAAAGTGTTCGAGCACGTTGCCCCTTATGTGGTTTTTGCCGGGCCCGACTTGCCCTGGAATTCAAGGAATTCACCGCATTCTTCCGATGGGCCGTGCCCAGAATTCTCGTCCGATTGACCTGTTGCAGACGGCAGTTGGACAGATACATTCAGCGGCGGTCGACGCGTTCCGGCGCACGTCCGCTACCTGTCGGCGGGCGAGGTCTGACCCGGGCCCGCGAAGTGCGGTCCTGTGCAAGGGCCAGTAATAGGGGAGTTAGGCATGGCTCAGGGCACCGTCAAGTGGTTCAACGCGGAGAAGGGGTACGGCTTCATCGCGGTCGACGGTGGTGCGGATGTATTCGTCCACTACAGCGCGATCCAGATGGACGGGTACCGCACCCTTGAAGAGGGTCAGCGGGTCGAATTCGAGATCTCGCAGGGCCAGAAGGGGCCGCAGGCGGACATGGTCCGCGTAGCCGGCTGAAGCGCCGACTGACTGCAGCAACGTGAGAAGGGCCCGCGTCCACCGGACGCGGGCCCTTCCGCTTGCCCGGGGGACGCGTCCCGGGGCGCGACCCGGGGGCGCCGACCCCGGGTCGCGGCCGGGTCCGGGCCGGGTCCGGGCCGCGTCCGGACCGTGCCCCGGCCGGGTCCGCTCGCACGTCGAGAGGGCAGCTCCTCGAAGTCGCTTGCACTCTCCTAGGGCGAGTGCTAATCATTGGCGTTAGCACTCTCCGAGTGAGAGTGACAGAACTTGGATCGGTCCTGTGAGGTCGGCGACCCGGGTGGGAAGGAACCACACGGCGAGCCGGCCGTCCGTCGCGGGCACGGGTGCCGATCCGGAGAAATCCACCCCGTCCGGGAGGACCACTTCACATGGCCAAGATCATCGCGTTCGACGAGGAGGCCCGGCGCGGCCTGGAGCGCGGCATGAACCAGCTCGCCGACGCCGTCAAGGTCACCCTTGGCCCCAAGGGTCGCAACGTCGTCCTTGAGAAGAAGTGGGGCGCCCCCACGATCACCAACGATGGTGTGTCCATCGCCAAGGAGATCGAGCTGGAGGACCCGTACGAGAAGATCGGCGCCGAGCTGGTCAAGGAAGTCGCCAAGAAGACGGACGACGTCGCCGGCGACGGTACGACCACCGCCACCGTCCTCGCCCAGGCGCTCGTCCGCGAGGGCCTGCGCAACGTGGCCGCCGGTGCCAACCCGATGGCCCTCAAGCGCGGCATCGAGAAGGCCGTCGAGGCCGTCTCCGGCGCCCTGCTGGAGCAGGCCAAGGACGTGGAGACCAAGGAGCAGATCGCCTCCACCGCCTCCATCTCCGCCGCCGACACCCAGATCGGCGAGCTCATCGCCGAGGCCATGGACAAGGTCGGCAAGGAAGGCGTCATCACCGTCGAGGAGTCGCAGACCTTCGGTCTGGAGCTCGAGCTCACCGAGGGCATGCGCTTCGACAAGGGCTACATCTCGGCGTACTTCGCGACCGACATGGAGCGTATGGAGGCGTCCCTGGACGACCCGTACATCCTCGTCGTCAACTCCAAGATCTCCTCGGTCAAGGACCTGCTCCCGCTCCTGGAGAAGGTCATGCAGTCGGGCAAGCCGCTGCTGATCATCGCCGAGGACGTCGAGGCCGAGGCCCTGTCGACGCTGATCGTCAACAAGATCCGCGGCACCTTCAAGTCCGTCGCCGTCAAGGCCCCGGGCTTCGGCGACCGCCGCAAGGCCATGCTGAACGACATCGCCATCCTCACCGGCGGCACGGTCATCTCCGAGGAGGTCGGCCTCAAGCTCGAGAACGCCGGCCTGGACCTGCTGGGCCGCGCCCGCAAGGTCGTCATCACCAAGGACGAGACCACCATCGTCGACGGTGCCGGCGAGAGCGAGCAGGTCGCCGGTCGCGTGAACCAGATCCGCGCCGAGATCGAGAACTCGGACTCGGACTACGACCGCGAGAAGCTCCAGGAGCGCCTGGCGAAGCTGGCCGGCGGCGTGGCCGTCATCAAGGCCGGTGCCGCCACCGAGGTCGAGCTCAAGGAGCGCAAGCACCGCATCGAGGACGCCGTGCGCAACGCGAAGGCGGCCGTCGAGGAGGGCATCGTCGCCGGCGGTGGCGTGGCCCTGCTGCAGGCCTCCTCGGTCTTCGAGAAGCTGGAGCTGTCGGGTGACGAGGCGACCGGCGCCAACGCCGTGAAGCTCGCCCTGGAGGCCCCGCTCAAGCAGATCGCCGTCAACGGTGGCCTGGAGGGTGGCGTTATCGTCGAGAAGGTGCGCAACCTTCCCGTCGGCCACGGCCTGAACGCCGCCACCGGTGAGTACGTCGACATGATCGCCGAGGGCATCATCGACCCCGCCAAGGTGACGCGCTCCGCGCTGCAGAACGCCGCGTCGATCGCCGCGCTGTTCCTCACCACCGAGGCCGTCATCGCCGACAAGCCGGAGAAGGCCGCCGCGGCCGCTCCGGGCGGCATGCCCGGCGGTGACATGGACTTCTGATCGGCCCCGGCTGATCACCCGTCCTGACACGACGAAGGGCGGCACCCCCTCTCCCAGGGGGGTGCCGCCCTTCGTCGTTGCCGGGGACCGGCGTCAGCGCACGTCGACCGCGTCGGCCGTGGCCGTCGAGTTGAAGTGCGTGCCGTCACCGAAGTACCGGATCAGGTAGGAGCCGTCGACCGTCGCCTTGGTACGGAAGACGGCCTTGCCCTTGGCGTCCGTCGTCGTCGACAGCTGGAGCTTGAACGACGAGCTGTTGGCGGCCCGGAACCACAGCTGGACCTTCTGCTTGGGCATGGCCCGCCAGGACTTGTTCACGTACTCCTGGAGCGTGCCGGTGACGGCCAGGGCGGCGCCCTTCTTCACCGGCTCCGGGGTGGCGTTCACGTCCGGCAGGCGGGTGGTGGTGCGGCCCATGGAGAAGACCTGGCTGACGCTCTCCGCGTACTGGTCGCTGGTCAGGTGGCGGACCCGGTAGGAGCCGGAGGCGCCGCCGGTGCCGACGACCTGGAACGTGTTGTACCAGGAGTTGTACGGGGTGCTCACCGAGGACCAGCCGGAGCCCAGCGCCTTCCAGCCGGTGCGGCCGTCGGCCGAGTACTCGACCTGGACCTGCTGGTCCTGGCCGTCGACGCGGTTGCTCTGGAGCTTCGGGCTGAACGCGCCGCTCACCACGACCCGTCCGTCGGCGCCCAGCGACGCGCTGTGCGCCACCATCTTCGACTCGGCGGGCAGGGCGAGGGGGCCGGAGGCGTCGCCGCTGAGCCAGCCGTCCACCGGGACGGCCGACCAGGAGTTCAGGCCGTTGCCCGGCACCGACGTCAGCGTCGCCGTGAAGCGCCCGTCCGCGTCCGTGGTGACGTTCCTGCCCGCGCCCTGGCGGTGGCCGTCGCGCCCCAGCCCGACGGAGATGACCACGCCCGCGAGCGGGTCCGTGCCGTCGAGGACCCGGCCGCTGACGGTGACGCCCTCGCCGGGCAGCACCCGGGTGCGGTCGGCGCTCGCGGCCACGGTGACGCGGCGGGGCTGGGACTGCCACACCGAGCGGGTGGCCGCGGTGCTGCCGTGGACCTCCGCGCTGTCCTCCGAGAAGGAGGCGCGGAACTCGCCCGAGGGCGTCGCCAGCGGGAACGGCGCGGACGCGAAGGCGCCGGTGTCCGTGGTCACGGCGGTCCTGGTGTCGCCCGCCGCCGGGACCCGGTCGAAGGAGACCGTGCGGCCGGCCAGCGGGACCTCGTCGCGCGAGCCGGGCTGGATGCCGACCAGGGTGCCCTGCGGGCGGGCGTTGGGGTCCTGCCAGGTGGGCTTGGGCAGGTCCGGCAGGACGAGCACGGGACGCAGGGTGAAGTCCAGCGTGCCCGCGTCGCGCCGGGTCACGGTGGCGCCGGTGCTGTCGGTGGCGGTGACGTCGATCGCGTACGCGCCGAGGGCGGGGATGTCGCCGCCGTCCTCGGTCAGCTTCAGCGGGGTGCCGGCGGGCACGGTGAACCGGCCCTCGGCGCCCGGGGCCCCGGCCAGGGCGGGCAGCTCCGCGACGACCGTGTCGCCGCGCCGGACCTTCGCCGACACCGAGACGAGCGTGGCGCCGGGCGCGTCCGTCCAGGCGGTGACGCCGAAGGTGCCGCGCTCGGCCTGGTCGGTGACGGCGCGGCCGATGCCGACCGCGACCGGTTCGTCGGCCGCGAGGGCCGGGGCGGTGGTGGCGGCCAGGGAGAGCGCCGCGACCGCGGCGACGAGGGTGAGCCGGGCGGGCCGGCCGGTCAGGTCAGCGCGCATCGATGTAGGTCACCTTCGTCTCGCTGTAGAAGTAGCCGTTGGCGGGCTCGGTCACCACGGCCCAGGAGCCGTCCCCGTAGGCCTTGCCCTTGAGGGAGTACCTGCCGTTGGAGGCGGTCTTGCCCTTCGTGACCCAGTACCAGTCGGTCTCGCCCTTGGGCTTGAAGACCAGGGTGACGCGGGCGCCGGGGTAGGCCTGCCACTTCTTGTTCACGTACCGCTGGACCGTGCCGGACGCGGTGAACGCGGCGTTCGTCCTGGGCTTGGTGGTGGAGTAGCCGGCGCCGAGGAAGCGGGTCTGGACGCGGGTCTGGTGGACCGGCTTGGAGACCGCCTCGCGGTAGGTGTCCGTCTCGGGGTGCCAGACGCGGTAGTACGCGGCGATGAAGCCGCCGCCCTCGAAGGCGAAGCCGCAGTCGGAGTCGCCGGAGTCCACCGAGTCGAGGTTGCGCCAGGTGCGGCCGTCCACGGAGTACTGCAGGACGATCGGCTCGTTCGTGCAGTAGGAACCGCCGAGCAGGGCGCGCCCGCCGACGCGGAGCGTGCCGTAGGCGTCGAGCGCGACCGTGACGTTCGAGAAGACGAACGGCTTCGGGACGGCGATCTCGCTGCGGTCGAAGGGCTGCGACTCGAAGTACGGGGACGGCTTCACGAAGGTGTTGACGTCGCCGGTGCTCAGGGCCTTGCCGGTGTACGTGAAGGTGCCGTCGGCCTTGACCGTGCCGCTGCCCACCTTCACGTCCGCCCACGCGCCGTTCGGCCGCTCCATGGAGGAGACGACCTCGGCCCCGGTGAACGGCTTCCAGCCGTCGTCGGTCAGCCGCTCGGCCCGGCCGGTGACGGTCACGGGCTGGCCCTGCTGGACCCGGTACCGGCCGGTCTCGGCGCTGATCCGGTACTGCGTCTGCTCCAGGTCGACGTCCGGCAGCCGCGCCGGGTCGTCGGGGTCGGTGTCGGCGGCCGGGGTGACCACGGTGGCGGTGCCGCCGCGGACCGCGTCGCCCGGGGTGAACGGGAGGGCGAAGGAGCCGTCCGCGTCGCTGAGGGCGTAGAAGGTGCTGGTCCGGTTCGCCAGGTGCACCGCGATCTGCACGCGGGTGCCGGCCCGGGCGGGCTCCCGGGTGCCGGTGGCCGCGTCGAAGGCGTTGACCTTGCCGCTCAGGACCACGTCACGGTGGTCGTAGTCGGTGCTGGCGCGGTCGAAGGCCAGACCGGATACCCCGGTGTGCAGCTTGTGGCTGTAGCTGCCGCCGGTCCAGCGCTGGACGGTGCCGTTCGGCATCCGGTACTCGACGCCCACCGGGTAGTCGCCGTAGGCGGTGCCCGCGGGCAGCCGCAGGGCCGCGTCGGTGGTCCAGCCCCCGCCGCGCCAGGTCAGTTCGTCGGTGGACGCCAGGACGGCGGCACCGGGCTCCTTGGAGGCGAGGACGCTGACCTTCACCCACAGGGCGTCGGCCGGCAGGCCGATGTCGAGGCGTCCGTCGTCGGAGGTGGTGGTACGGCTGACGGTCACCCCGTCCGCGTACGCGGCGGGTGCGACGGCCAGGGCGGGTGCGACGGCACCCGCGGACAGTACGAAGACCGCTGCCGCACGCGTCAGGGCGTGCGGCAGCGGGCGCGCAGAGCGCTTCAAGGGACCCCCCACAGGTCATGAGGCGGCGCCCGGTCGGGGCTGCCGCGGCGATCCTCCGCGCGGTTCCGTCAGCGTGGTCGCTGGTTCCCGCGTGATCGCTGGCAGCACGATAACCCCGGGGGTGGTGGGGAGCTGCGGGGAGGGTCAGGCGCCGACCGGCTCGGGCGCCGGGTTCGTCCGGTTCTGGTCCGGGGTGGGCGCGGGGACGGCGTTCAGGTCGACCAGCATCTGCTTGCTGAAGCCGAAGAAGTACGTCGCCGCGAACCCGACCAGGTAGCCCGTGAGCAGCCCGCCCGCGTAGACCGCGATCGTGGTGCCCAGGCCCGCGTTGCCGTCGAGCAGCGGGAAGAGCGCCCAGCCGGACGGGCCGATCGCGGTCGAGCCCACCTGGTCGCCCAGCATGCTGAACAGGCCCACGAACCCGCCGCCGAACGCGCCGCCCACGCAGGCGGTGACGAACGGGCGGCCGAGCGGCAGCGAGACGCCGTAGATCAGCGGCTCGCCCACGCCCAGGAAGCCGGCCGGGAGCGCCGAGCGGATGGTGCGGCGGACCGACTCGTTGCGCGGCAGCCGCAGGTAGACCGCCATGGCCGCGCCGACCTGCCCGGCGCCCGCCATCGCCAGGATGGGCAGCAGCACGGTGAAGCCCTGCTGCTCGATCAGCGTGGTGTGGATCGGGATGAGCGCCTGGTGCAGGCCCAGCATCACCAGCGGCAGGAAGAGGCCGCCGAGTACGAAGCCCGCGCCCGCGCCGCCGCTGGCCAGCAGCCAGTTCGCGAAGTCGCCGATGGCGCGGGAGACCTCGCCCGCCACGAACATCAGGCCGTACAGCGTGACCAGGCCGGAGACCAGCACCGTCAGGGTCGGGGTGAGCAGGACGTCCAGGGACTCCGGCATCCAGCGGCGGCACCACTTCTCCACGTACACCGCGAGCACCGCGGCGCCCAGCGCGCCGAGCACGCCGCCCTGGCCGGGGGAGAGCGTCTGGCCGAAGGCGTCCACCTTGGCGACGCCAGGGAAGACGATGATCGCGGCGACCGCGCCGCCCAGGATCGCCGTACCGCCGAACTCCTTGGCGGTGTTGTAGCCGACGAAGACGGCGATCAGCGCCATGAAGCCGCTGGCGATCGCCGCGAGGGCCGGGGTGACGGCGGGCAGCCAGCCGAGGTTCACCAGCAGGCCGTTGAGCCCGGCGATGATGCCGCAGCCGATCAGGGCCGGGATCAGCGGGACGAAGATGTTGGCGATCCTGCGCAGCAGGAGCTTGACGGGGGTGGCGTTGCGCTCCTTGCGGGCGGCCCTCAACGCCGCGCCCTGCGCCGCCAGTTCCTCCGCGGTGTGCGCGGGGGCGGCCGGGCGTTCCTCCGCCACCAGCGCCTCGAAGGCGGGGGTGACCCGGGCGACCGTGCCCGGGCCCAGGACGATCTGGTACGTGTCGTCCTCGACCACGCCCAGGACGGCGGGCAGGGCCTTCAGCTCCTCGTCGCGCACCAGCGAGCGGTCGCGCAGGCCGAGGCGGAGGCGGGTCATGCAGTGGGCGACGGAGGTGACGTTCCCGGCGCCGCCCACCAGGGGGAGGAGGGCGGCGGCCGTGGCGCGGTGCTTGTCTTCTGCGGTGCTCATGGTGCGGCCTTGCTGTGCAGAGGGGCGTGCGGAGGAGGAGGGCCGGTCACAGGGCGGCGCGGAGGTGGCCGCGCGCGTGGCCGAGGCGGGCGTTCGCCGTCGGGGCGTCCACGCCGGCCAGGATCATCAGGATCGCCGTCTTCACCTCCCCGCCGGCCTCGGCGAGGGCCGTCTCGATGCGCTGGTCGGGGGCGCCGGTGGCGAGGGCCACGATGCGGCGCGAGCGGGCCTGGAGCTTCTCGTTGGAGGCGCGCACGTCGACCATCAGGTTCCCGTACGTCTTGCCCAGGCGGATCATGGTGATCGTCGAGATCATGTTGAGGACGAGCTTCTGCGCCGTACCGGCCTTCAACCGGGTGGAGCCGGTGAGCAGTTCGGGTCCGACGACCACCTCGATGCCGTGCTCCGCCGCGGCCGCCAGGCCCGAACCGGCGTTGCAGGACAGGCCGATGGTGAGCGCGCCGAGGCGCCGGGCGTGCTCGACGGCCCCGATCGCGTACGGCGTGCGGCCCGAGGCGGAGATCCCGACGACCGTGTCGTCGGCCGTCAGTCCGAGGCCGTCCAGGTCGGCGGCGGCCAGCTCCTTGGAGTCCTCGGCGCCCTCCACCGCGGTGACCATGGCGCTCGGGCCGCCCGCGATCAGGCCGACGACCTGGGAGGGGTCGGTGTTGAAGGTGGGCGGGCACTCGCTGGCGTCCAGCACGCCGAGCCGCCCGGCGGTCCCCGCGCCCGCGTAGACGAGCCGGCCGCCGCGGGCCATCCGCTCGGCGGTGGCGTCGATCGCGGCGGCGATGGCCGGCAGCCGGTCCCGCACGGCCGCGGGCACGGTGGCGTCCTCGCCGTTCATGGTGCGGGCGATGTCGAGGGTGGAGAGACGGTCGATCTCGGCGAGCTCGGGGCGGAACGCCTCGGTGGTCAGGGTGGCGAGCTGGGCCTGGAGGTCGGAGTACGTCGTCATGGGTGCGCGGCTCTTTCGGGGTTCAGCGGGTGCGGGGGGAGTGGCGGTGGGCGAGCGCCTCGTAGGAGGCGGCCAGCGCGGGGGCGGCCGTCTCGTACGTGCGCTGCGCGACACCGACGAACAGGCAGTCCACGACGAGCAGTTGGCTGGTGCGCGAGGACATCGCGGCCGGGCGCAGCTCGCTCTCGCGGGCCGTGGAGGTGGTCAGCACGTGGTCGGCGTACTGGCTGACCGGCCCGTCGGGGCGGCCGGTGATCGCCACGGTGGTGGCGCCGTGGTCGAAGGCGACCCGCAGCGGCTCTATGACGTCGCCGGTGGAGCCGGAGTGGGTGATGGCGATGGCGACGTCGCCGGAGCGCAGCTGCACGGCGTTGGTGACGGCCAGGTGCGGGTCGCTGTGGGCGTGCGCGACCAGGCCGATGCGCAGCAGCTTCTGGGCGAGGTCCTGGGCGACCAGGCCGGAGGCGCCCACCCCGTAGATGTCGGCGCGGCGGGCCCCGGCGAGGGCGCCGACGGCGGCGCCGAGCTGGACGGTGTCGAGGCCCGCGGCGGTGTCGGCGAGGGTCTGCTGCTCGTCGTAGGCGAGCTTGGCGACCACGTCGGCGATCGGGTCGTCGACCGCGATGTCGGCGGTGACGGCGGGGGCGCGGCCGGACTGCTGCTGGGCGGCGAGCCCGGCCAGCGCCAGGCGCAGGTCGCGGTAGCCGGGGTAGCCGAGCAGCCGGGCGGTGCGCACCACGGTGGCCTCGCTGGTGCCGGTGAGCTCGGCCAGGCCGGTGACCGTGAGGGCGGCGCAGCCGGCCGGGTCGCCCGCGACGGCTTCGGCGACGCGCTGCATGGAGCGGGTCATGGAGGGTGCCAGCGTGCGCACCTTGGCCGCGAGGGCGGCGGGGGCGGGCGGGGCGTCGGCGCCCGAGCCGCTGAAAATTTCCTTCACTTCATTGGTCACGCCTGAAAGATATTTTCGGCCGCTCGGAGGCGTCAAGGGGGCGGAGGTCCCGGGGGCGGGCGGGGCCGAGGTCCCGTGGTGTCCGGCGCGGGGGCCTGGTGGTCCCCGGGAGGCGTGTCGGCGTCCGGGGCGACAATGGACGGCATGGACGACGACTCGACGGACGACGTGAAGCCCCTGGAGCAGGCCCTGCACGCGGCGCGGGCCCTGGTGCTCGCCGACCTGGCGGCGCGGGACGTGGCGCGGGCGGACGTGGTGTCGCTCGTCGAGGACGCGGTGACCGGGCGCCGCTGGTGGGTCGAGCAGTGGCCGCAGGGCGCGGAGTACGTGGCCGGACTGGTCGCCCAGGACGTGCAGGACGCGCTCCTGGAGCGGTACGGCCGCTGGCCGCTGTGCCCGGTCTGCGACGGGGACCCGCACGCGCTGGACGTGGAACCGGAGCTGGGCCCGGACCCGCACTGGGTGTGCGGGAAGGCCGGCGTGGTCGTGGCGCCGGTGGGGGGCCTGGAGACGGTGCCGGGCCCGGGGTCCGGGTCGTGACCGTGTACATCGACCCCCCGATGTGGCCGGGGCACGGGCGGATGTGGTCGCACCTGGTGAGTGACGTCTCGTACGAGGAACTGCACGCCTTCGCCGCGACGATCGGCTGCCCGCCGAGGGCCTTCGAGCGGGACCACTACGACGTCCCGGAGGCGCGGTACGCGGACGCGGTGGCGGCGGGGGCCGTGGAGGTGGGCCCGAAGGAGCTGCTGCGGCGCCTGACGGGGGCGGGCCTGCGGCGGCCCAAGCGACGGGGAGTGTAGGGACGTCGGCCCCCCCCGGGGCGTCGGCTCCCCGGGACTTCGGCCCCCCCACGGTGCGTCGCCCCCCGGGACGTCGGCTCCCCGGGACTTCGCCCCCCACGGGACTCCGGCCCCACGGGACTCCGCCCCCCACCCCCCAAGCAGAGCGGGGGGTGTAGAGGCCTTCCGCCCCCACACCCCCCGGCACCTCGCGTGTCGGGCCGCCTGCTCCGCTACTCCACCGGGGCCAGGGACGACGGCGACTCCAGGTGCGCCGAGCCCGTCACCACGCGGGAGCGCGACCGGTGGACGCGCAGCGCCACCGCCGTGGCGCCCAGGGCCACCACCGTCATCGCCGCTCCGGCCCAGGCGGTGGACTCGTACGAGAAGCCCGCGTCCACCACGGTGCCGCCCAGCCAGGGGCCTCCCGTGTTGCCCAGGTTGAAGGCCGCCGTGGTGGTGGCGCCGGCCAGGGTCGGGGCCGCGCCGGCCACGTTGAACATGCGGGCGTTCAGCGCCGGGGCCGTGTAGAAGGCCGAGACGCCCATCAGGAACGCCAGCGCGCTCGCCGCCACCGGGCTGGAGCCGAACAGGGCGAGGGCGACCAGGAAGAGCGTCGAGCCCGTGATGCCGCTGAGCAGCACGCCGAAGAGGTGCGCGTCGGCGACCCGGCCGCCGATCGTCGTACCGACCAGCGCGCCGACGCCGAACAGGGCGAGCACCCACGGCACCCAGCCCGCGTCGAGGCCGGAGACCTCGGTGAGGAGCGGGGAGAGGTAGGTGAAGGCGCAGAACACGCCGCCCGCCGCGAGGGCGGTGATCACCACGGCGAGCCAGACCTGGCGGTCGCCGTAGATCCGCAGTTCGCGGCGGAGTTCGGGCCGCTCGGCGGGGAGCGGGATGTGCGGGATCTTGGTGAGGACGCCGACCAGGGCGACCGCCGCCGCCACGCCGACCGCCCAGAAGGCGGAGCGCCAGCCCAGCTGCTCGCCGAGGAAGGCTCCGGCGGGGACGCCGAGGACGTTGGCGATGGACAGGCCGCCGATCATCACCGCCATCGCGCGGGCCCGCTGGTTGACCTTGACCATGGAGATCGCGACGGCCGCGCCGAGCGCCCAGAACCCGGCGCAGGCGAGCGCGCTGATCACCCGGGAGGCGAAGAGCAGGGAGTACGTGGGGGCCAGCGCGCCGGCCACCTGGCCGAGGCCGAAGACGGTGATCAGGGCGATGAGGGTGGCCTTGCGGGGCAGCCGCAGGGTGGCGACGGCGAGCAGCGGCGCGCCGACGACCATGCCGATCGCGAAGGCGGAGTTGAGCAGGCCCGCCTGCGGGATGGAGACGTGCATGTCCTCGGCGATCGGCGGAAGCAGCCCGGAGAGCATGAACTCGCTGGTGCCGAGGGCGAAGACGGAGAGGCCGAGGATGTAGACGGCCAGGGGCATGCGCGTACTCGTGGGTAGGGACGGGGGTGCGGAGGCGGATTCGGGCATGACAGTGGTCAACGGCTGTCACGTCCCTTACATTCCCGGGTCGGGGACCGTCTCAGCAAGTGAGAGGACCACCACGCCGACCGTCTGCGTCCACGGCCTACGGGGTCAGCAGCCCCAACTCCGTCGACAGGTTCTCGCGGGCCTGCTCCTCCCACTCCGACCGCCCGTACGGCGTGCGGAAGAGGCGCGGCAGGGCGAGCAGCTGGCGCAGGACGTCGGCGCGGCCCGCGCGGAAGGCGTCGGAGGGGACGAAGGAGTACTCCTCGCGCACGGCCGCGGCGTAGGCGGCGTAGGCGTCGGGCGCGGAGGCCAGGATCGCGAGGTC
This sequence comes from Streptomyces sp. NPDC001941, assembly GCF_040296945.1. Lineage (NCBI taxonomy): Bacteria > Bacillati > Actinomycetota > Actinomycetes > Kitasatosporales > Streptomycetaceae > Streptomyces > Streptomyces sp. NPDC001941. Next base: position 56,011 of record NZ_JBEOYE010000017.1, read on the forward strand.
GGCGTCGCACAGGACGGCGCCGTTGGCGTCGTCGTCCTCGGGGGCGTGGGTGACGGTCAGCCGCACCAGCCGGGCCACCTCGGCGGTGGCCTCGGGGGTCAACCCGGCCTCGGGCAGGGCCCGTTCGGCCAGGGCGGCGCTGCGCTCCTCGTTCTCGGAGCGGTCCGGGCGGTAGACCGCGTCGTGGAACCAGGCGGCGAGCCGGACCAGCTGGAGGTCCTCGGCGTGGCCGGCCAGGGTGTCGACGTGGTCGAGGACCGCGGTGAGGTGCGCGGTGGTGTGGTACCGGCGCTGGGGCTCGGCCCAGCGGGCGAGGAGGTTGTCGGCGTACGGGAGGGGGTCGGGGCCCCCGCCCTGGCGGGCGGCCTCCAGGGCCTGGGAGAAGCGGGCCCGCAGCACGTGATGGTCGGCCATGCGACGACGATAGCCGTGCCCCGCGCCACCCTGGCGGCCCACCTACCGTGGGCGCCGCCCCTGAGAGGTGGCGCCCACGGCCGGAGGGCCAGGGGTTACGCGTCGAGGGCCCGGCGCCACTCCTGGACGGCCACCGGCGACACCGGCGCGTCCCAGCCGCGCGGGCGGGCGGCGCCACCGATGTGGAACGCGTCCACCCCGGCCGCCTTCAGCTGCGGCAGGTGCTGGAGCCGGAGCCCGCCGCCGACCAGGATGCGGGCCCCGTAACCGGGCTCGCCCGCGCGCGCGGCCTCGGTCAGCAGGGTGTCCAGGCCCGCGTCCACACCGTCGGCGGACCCGGCGGTGAGGTAGGTGTCCAGACCGGGCAGGTCCGCGAGGGACTTGCGCAGGGCGTCGCGGTCGGCGGCGCGGTCGATGGCGCGGTGGAAGGTCCAGCGGCACCCTTCGAGCTCGGCGACCAGCCGCTCGACGGCGACCAGGTCGACGTTGCCCACGGAGTCCAGGAAGCCGAGCACGAACTCGTCCGCGCCCTCCGCCCGCAGCTCGCGCGCGGCCTTCACCAGGCGGTCCACGTCACCGGCGGCGAAGCCGTCGGCCAGCCGCAGCATCACGCGCAGCGGGATGTCCACGGCGGCCCTGATGCGCCCGAAGGTCTCTCGGGACGGGGTGAGGCCGTCGGCCGCCATGTCGGTGACCAGTTCGAGCCGGTCCGCTCCTCCGGACTGGGCGGCGATCGCGTCCTCGGCGTCGAGGGCGATCACCTCCAGGAGTGCGCGCTTGCTCATGGGACCCCATTCCTCCGGGTGTCGGGACGTCTACGGGAGACGAGTACAGCTGTGCGGGTGTCTACGGCTACAGGTCTAGTCCAATGACCCCACCAGACTAATGGCCGCGCCCCGCGAAGGCAGCCGTACGCACGTTCCCCGCCCTCTCTTTCCCCGCTCTTTCCCCACGGGGGGCTGGGGGGCCTTCGGTATGGATACGGGGAGGGGGTATCGGTGGGGGTGCCGGGTGTGGGTTACGCCTCACAGCGGGGGCGCCGAGGCTTCTGGGTCACCTGACCTCGGGTCCCTGCCTGGGGCTGCCGTGCTTTCCGGGTCACCTGGCCCTCGGGCCTGGGGCCCGCCACCCCGCCAGGTGCGGGCCCGAGCACACCCCCACGTGGCGTGCGGCCGATCACCGTGCGACCCGGGGCCCGCACCGTTCGGAGCCGTCCGACCCCTGATTCCAGCCCCTCCGGAGCCGGTTCACCCCGTCTTTCCAGCCCCTCCGGCGCTTGAGGAGCGGGGTCTGGGGCGGAGCCCCAGGAACCTGCGCCTACAACCGCCGGAGGCTTTCGGGAAGGGGTGGGGTGGGGTACGTGTCCTGGGCCCGCGCCACGAGAACCCGAGGGCACCCGGGTGCGCCTCGCCCCGGGGCCACCGTCCTTCCCGGATCACCTTGCCCGGGCCCGGTGCCGCCACCCCGCGGGCCTCGGGCCCCAGACACACCCCCACGCGGCGTGCAGCCGATCCCCGTGCGGCCCAAGACCCGCACTGTCCGGGGTGGCTCGGCCCGGAGGGGGGTCTGAGGGCGGTCATTCGGCTCCGGTACCTCGGGGGGCCTCGCAGCCGGGTCCGTGGTTGCTCGCCGTTCGGAGCCGCCCGACCCCTGATTCCAGCCCCTACGGAGCTGGTTCACCCCGTCTTTCCAGCCCCTCCGGCGTTTGAGGAGCGGGGGTCTGGGGGCTGGCCCCCAGGACCTGGGCCGGTAACCGCCGGAGGCTTTCGGGAAGGGGTGGGGAGGGGACCCCCAAGGCCCGCACCCCGTGCGACGGGACCCACGCGTGGGCGCCGCCCTCGTGGCCCGGGCCCGCACCCCACGCCCGGTACGGGCACGACCACCTTGCTGCCGGAGGGGCAGTTCCGTGCGGGCGGCCCGGGGCGCGTCAGGCGATGGTGGGCACTGGGGGCCAGCCCCCAGACCCCCGCTCCTCACACGCCGGAGAGGCTGATTGTCGCCACGATGACCGGACAGTCACCCGGTGCCACGCCTCAACCGCCGGCGGGGCTGGAGAAAAGACCGGCACCACCCCCCGCATCACACGCGACAGCCACCCATCCCCGGTTCCTGGCCTGGGGGCAAGGCCCCCAGACCCCTCTCCGGGCCGAGCCACCCCGGACAGTGCGGGCCTTGGGCCGCACGGGGATCGGCTGCACGCCGCGTGGGGGTGTGTCTGGGGCCCGAGGCCCTCGGGGTGGCGGGACCCGGCCCGAAGGCGAGGGCCCGAGCCCAAGACACGTACCCCTCCCCGCCCCTTCCCGAAAGCCTCCGGCGGCGGGAAGGGGGAAGGGTTCCCGGGGGCTTCGCCCCCGGACCCCCTGCGGGGCTGCGCCCCTGCACCCCGGGTAGGGCGTCCGGCTCCGCGTACCGGGGCCCATTCGGCGCGGGCTCTCGGGCCCCGCCCCAGGCCCCCGCGCGACGGCACCCGACAGCGCAGGACGCGCCGCGGTGGTGCCGCTCCCCGGGGTGGGTCAGTACTTGAGGCCGTTTATGAACGTCGTCCACGAGGCGGGGGTGGGGGCGAGGATGGGCCCCTCGGGAGCCTTGCTGTCCCGTATGAGAATGACGCCGAGGGCGGCTGCTATCGGGGTGAACTCGACGCACTCGCCGGTGCTGGAGCTGTAGCTGGACTTCCTCCAAAGCGACTTCGTAGTGTCGGGCGGATAGATCATGAATCTCCTAGATCCCGGATCAGCTTTCTGATCAGCTCCACTGAGGCTTCTTCGTTCAGTGCGTGACCGCGAATCTTGCTGTAGCGGCCTTCGAGCCGGTTGACGTCGGACACGTCGGTCACCCACTGGCTTCCGACCTCGGTCTCCGTGTAGCCGATGCGCCGCCCGACGTCTGTTTCCAACAGGATGAAGGCGTGGAACAGGCCCGCTTTGGCCGTGGTGCTGTCCATGATCTGCACTGACACGTTGCGCAGCTCGGACAGGCGCAGGATCTGGTTCAGCTGGTCTCGCGTTGCTGCCGCGCCGCCCACGCGGCGGCGGAGGACGCACTCTTCGATCACGAACGTGAAGGACGCCATGGGGAGGCGCGTGAGCAGTTGCTGCCGGTCCAGCCGCTTACGTACGCGCTCGGCCAGAGCGTCGTCGTCCAGGGGCGGGTAGTGCTGCTGAAGGATGGCCCACGCGTACGCCTCGGTCTGGAGCATCCCCGGCACGGCGATCGGGTCGTACCTGTCGATGCGCTGAGCCTTCTTCTCTTCCTCCAAGTACTCGTCGATCCACCACTGAGTGCTGTCGGCCTGCATGAGCTCCTGGTTGCAGATGGCCAGCACACCACCGGTGTTCAGGAACGCGTCGACCTGAGTGATGTACTCAGGTCGTGCCCTGCGCGCACCGGACTCGATTTTCCGAAGGTAGTCGGCCGTGTACCCGACTTCTGTGGCCAGTGCTTGAAGGCTCACGCGCGCTGCCTCCCGTAGCCGCCGCTGCTGGGCCCCGAAGATCCTATTGCGCAGACCTTGAAGATCCACAGGGGTCGTGTCTTGTTTGTCGTTGCTGCTCAACAGCCACTCTCCCTGTGCCGTCCCCTGACTTCAAGACGCGCTGCGACAGCGCTCCTCGGCCGCCGAATCGGCCTCTGACAGCGCTGGACAACCCCGCCGTCCGGCTACCCAGCGTAGAACTCCGCTGATCAGACTGTGAGTTGTTCGCTCGACCGCACCCCTCTCCACAAGGAGAAACCGCCTCATGTCCAACCCCCGCCCCCACCCCCAACGCTTCTACGAAGCCGGCCTCATCGTCCGCGACGGCGGCGGGCGTCTCGGGCAAGTCCAGGAGTACCGCGACGGGCGGGTCATCCTCCGGGGGCTCGGCCCCACCCCCGACGTCTGGCACACCGACCCCGACGCCATCGAGCCCGCCACCGAGATCGAGACCCTCAACGCCCTCGCCAACAAGCGCTCCTGGGAGCGGTTCCAGTGACCGCCCCCAGCCCCACTCCGGCCCCCGCTCCCGCCCCCAACCCGTCCCCGCGCCCGCTCCCGTACGCCCCCTGGACCGTCCCGCCCGAGCCCGTCCCCGCCCCCGGCTGCCCCACCTGCCGGTCCGCGCACGAGCGCCGCCAAGGTGCGCGGGCCGCCGGGCACTCCGTACACGCAGCCCTCTGCAACACCACCCTGCGGCAGCACCCGGCCCACGCCCAGGCCCACGCCCAGGCCCACGCCCAGGCCCACGCCCAGGCCCACGCCCAGGCCCACCCCCAGGCCCACCCCCAGGCCCACCCCCAGGCCCACCCCCAGGCCCAGGCCCACCCCCAGGCCCAAGCCCACCCCCAGGCCCAAGCCCACCCCCACCCATGACCCGGCGACCCCGCCGTCACGCCCTCGCGCTCACCCTCTCCGCCGCCTGGATCACCGCCACCGTGATCCTGCTCCTCGTGCGGGGGCACCTCTAGGCCACCTGTACGCCAGGTCAGCCCAACTGCCCCGGCAACGCCTCCCCGTGCACCACCGTCAGCCCCGACACCGCACGCGTCAGCGCCACGTACAGCCGCCGCAGCCCCGTCCGCTCGTCCGGCTCTCCCGCGACCACCGCCGACGGCTCGTCCAGGACCACGTAGTCGTACTCCAGGCCCTTCGCCAGCGAGGCGGGCACCAAGGTGAGGCGGGACTCCAGCGTCGTCTCCTCGCCCGGGGACAGCCAGGACAGGCCCGCCGCCTCCAGCGCCTTCTCCAGCGCCGGGATCCGCGCGTCCGCCGCGATCAGGCCCGTCGAGCCCTCGTGCGCCAGCGCCTCCTCGCACGCCGCCACCACCGCCCCGTCGACGTCGGACGCGTCCGGGACCTCGCGCAGCACCAGCGAACCCGGGTTCTCGCGCACCGACTTGACCTCCGCGAGGCCCGGCGACATGTGGGGCAGCAGGCGCGAGGCGTACGCGATCACCTCGCGCGGCACGCGGAAGCCCGCCGTCAGCTCCTCCACCAGCGCGTCCGGCTTCCCCAGGTGCGTCAGCGCGTCCGCCCAACTCGCGGTCGCCCAGGGCGTGGTGCCCTGCGCCAGGTCGCCGAGCACGGTGGCCGAGCCCGTGGTGCAGCGCCGGCCCACCGCCCGGTACTGCATCGGCGAGAGGTCCTGCGCCTCGTCCAGGACCACGTGGCCCAGCGAGTGCGTGCGCTCCACCAGGTCGTACGCCTCGTCGATCAGCACCGCGTCCGCGAGCGACCACTTCGCCGACTTCACCGAGCGCGCGGGCTTCTCCCAGAGGATCTCGGCCTGTTCCTCCGCGCTCAGCACGCCCTCCGCGTGCTCGGCCAGGACCCCGGCGTCCGACAGCAGGCGCAGGACCAGCTTCGCCGGGTCCACCGGCGGCCACATCTGCTTCACCGCGGCCTTCACCGCCGCGTTGCGCGCCACCGCGTCCTGCACCCGGTCGTCCGGGGCCTCGCCCGACTGCTCCATGCGGACGAGCACGCTGTGCGCGATCCGCTGCGGCAGCGCCTCGCGGGCGGCGCCGTAGCGCATGTCCCGGTCCAGCAACTCCTGGACCAGCTCCTCCAGTTCGTACGCCGGGACCCGCCAGCGCCGCGAACCCCGCACCACCACCAGGGCCTCGGTGGGCATCGTCACGTGCGAGCGCACCGCGCGCCGCAGCACCGCCGCCATCCGGGCGTCGCCCTTGACCACGGCCGCCGTCGCCCGGTCCGCGCCGCGCACCTCCACGTGCGCCACCAGGTCGTCGACGGTGGCCTGCTTCACCTCCAGCTCGCCCAGCGCGGGCAGCACCTGCTCGATGTAGTGCAGGAACGAGCGGTTCGGGCCGATGACCAGCGTGCCCGTGCGGGCCAGCCGCTCCCGGTGCGCGTACAGCAGGTACGCCACCCGGTGCAGGCCCACCGCCGTCTTGCCGGTGCCCGGGCCGCCCTGCACGCAGACGGTGCCGGAGAGCCCGGACCGTACGATCTCGTCCTGCTCCGGCTGGATCGTCGCCACGATGTCGCGCATCGGGCCCACGCGCGGGCGCTCGATCTCCGCCTGGAGCAGCCGCGAGGTGCGCTCCAGCTCGGCCGGGTCGGACAGGTGCTCGTCCTCGTACGCGGTCAGCTCGCCGCCCGTGTAGCCGAACCGGCGCCGCAGCCCGACGTCCTGCGGGTCCTTGCGGGAGGCGCGGTAGAAGGGCTGGGAGACGGGGGCGCGCCAGTCCACCACCATCGGGTCGCCGTGCCCGTCGTGCACGTGGCGCCGGCCGATGTAGAAGCGCTGGCCCTCCTGCGTGGTGTGCAGGTAGTCGAGGCGGCCGAAGAACAGCGGGGTGTGCGAGAGGTCGGCGAGCGACTTGATGCGCTCCTCGATCTGGGCGCCGAGGACGGCGGCGTTCACCCAGTTCGCGGTGACGTCCTTGATGTCCAGGGCCTCGACGTCCTCGCGCATGGTGCGCAGGGCGGCGCGGGACTCGGAGAGGTGGGCGCGCTCGCGGGCGAGGGGGTCGTCCAGGGGTTCTTCGGGGTGGGTCGGGGCGTGCGCGGGCACGGGGGGCCTCCGGATGCGTGCGTGTGGCGGTGCGATGCGGTGGGTGCGGTGCTGGGGCCTCCGGTTACCGGCCGGGTGGCGGCGCCTCCCCCAGGGGGGCGCGGGCAAGGTGCGGGATTCTAGCCAGGGGGCGGGGGAGGGGGCCAACTGTTTTTCACCCGGGGGCGGGGGCCGCCGGGGTCTCGGGGCCTCCGGGGCCCTGTCCCGGGCCGGGACCGGTCCGGGACCTCTGTCCCTCCCGTAGGGGACCCCCTATGCCTCTGGTCGTACCTCCGGGCGACCAGGGTTACCTCCGCAGGTCGATGTGGAGGGAATGCCCGGAATCCATCATGGAGACATGAGCGCAACGACCCTCCACCCCAGCACCCGGGTACCGGGCCGGCAGCGCCGCGCAGGCGGCGCCACGGCTTCCGGTGCCGCCGCCCACTCCCCGCACCGCGTCGGCAACGCGCTGCGGGCCGTCAAGGTCTTCGCCGGCGCCGTCGTCAGCGTGGCCGTCCTCGGGGAGTACGCCGAGGACGCCGGCGTCCGCCGCCGCTGAGCCCCTCCGGGTCCGGGCTCCGGGTCCGTCCTCAAGCGCCGGACGGGCTCGTGGGGCCCTGGTCCTCCAGCAGTTCGTCCGCGTCCACGATCCGGTACGCGTACCCCTGTTCCGCCAGGAAGCGCTGGCGGTGGGCCGCGAAGTCCTGGTCGATCGTGTCCCTCGCCACCACCGAGTAGAAGTGCGCCTGGTGCCCGTCCGCCTTCGGGCGCAGCACGCGGCCCAGGCGCTGGGCCTCCTCCTGGCGCGAGCCGAAGGTGCCCGAGACCTGGATCGCGACCGTCGCCTCCGGCAGGTCGATGGAGAAGTTCGCGACCTTGGAGACCACCAGCACGCTGATCTCGCCGTTGCGGAACGCGCCGAAGAGCTTCTCGCGCTGCGCGTTGGACGTCTCGCCCTTGATCACCGGCGCGTCCAGGTGCTCGCCCAGCTCGTCCAGCTGGTCGATGTACTGGCCGATGACCAGGATCTGCTGGCCGGCGAACTTCCTGACCAGCGCCTCCGTCACCTTGCGCTTGGTCGCGGTGGTGGCGCAGAAGCGGTACTTCTCCTCCGCCTCGGCCGTCGCGTACGCCAGCCGCTCCGAGTCGGTGAGGTTGACCCGCACCTCCACGCAGTCCGCCGGGGCGATGTACCCCTGGGCCTCGATCTCCTTCCACGGCGCGTCGAAGCGCTTGGGGCCGATGAGCGAGAAGACGTCGGACTCGCGGCCGTCCTCGCGCACCAGCGTCGCCGTCAGGCCGAGCCTGCGGCGGGCCTGGAGGTCGGCGGTGAACTTGAAGACGGGCGCGGGCAGCAGGTGCACCTCGTCGTAGAGGATCAGGCCCCAGTCGCGGGAGTCGAAGAGCTCCAGGTGCGGGTAGACGCCCTTCCGCCGGGTCGTCAGCACCTGGTAGGTGGCGATGGTGACCGGGCGGATCTCCTTCTTCGTACCGCTGTACTCGCCGATCTCGTCCTCGGTCAGCGAGGTGCGCTTGACCAGCTCGGCCTTCCACTGGCGGGCCGAGACGGTGTTGGTGACCAGGATCAGCGTGGTCGCCTTGGCCTCGGCCATGGCGCCCGCCCCGACCAGCGTCTTGCCCGCGCCGCAGGGGAGCACGACGACGCCGGAGCCGCCGTGCCAGAAGCCGTCGACGGCCTGCCGCTGGTAGGGGCGCAGGGACCAGCCGTTCTCCTCCAGGTCGATGGGGTGCGCCTCGCCGTCCACGTACCCGGCGAGGTCCTCGGCGGGCCAGCCCAGCTTGAGCAGCGTCTGCTTGATCTGGCCGCGCTCGGAGGGGTGCACGGCGACCGTGTCGGGGTCGATGCGCTGGCCGACCAGCGGCTGGACCTTCTTGGAGCGCAGGATCTCCTCAAGGACCGGCCGGTCGGTGCTGGTCAGCACGAGGCCGTGGACCGGGTGCTTGGAGAGCGTGAGGCGGCCGTAGCGGGCCATCGTCTCCGCGACGTCCACGAGCAGCGCGTGCGGCACGGGGTAGCGGGAGTACTCGACGAGCGCGTCCACGACCTGCTCGGCGTCGTGCCCGGCGGCGCGGGCGTTCCACAGGCCCAGCGGGGTGACCCGGTAGGTGTGGATGTGCTCGGGCGCCCGCTCCAGCTCCGCGAACGGCGCGATGGCGCGGCGGCACGCCTCGGCCTGCTCGTGGTCGACCTCCAGCAGGAGCGTCTTGTCGCTCTGGACGATGAGGGGTCCGTTCAACGCCTTGGGTCCTTCCCGCAGACGGCCGCCCGGACGTGGGCGGCCAAACTTCCAGTCTGCCGCATCGGCGCGCGTTCCCGCCGGGCCCCTCCCGGGTCCCTCCCGTGTCCCGCCCGCCTCAGGCCGGGTCGTCCGCCAGTTCTGCGACCCCCGTGATCCGGTGCAGCGGGTAGGTGCGGACCTCGTCGGCCGTGTGGTCGTAGCCGGTGACGAAGCCGCCCTCCACCCGGACGGGGGCGATGACGCGCTGGCTGGCGGCGCCCTCCGCGTTGACGTAGCCGATCCAGACGGCGGAGCCGGTGAGCGCGGCGGCCTGGACGGTGGCCAGGGTCTCGGCGGGGGAGGTGCGGGGCAGTTCGCCGTCGCGGGGCGCGGCGGACTCCTCGGCGGGCTCCTTGCGTACGGCGGTGGCCGCCGCGTCGCCCGCGCGGACCGCCTTCACCGCCGCGCCGAGCAGGGTGTCGTCCGGTGCGGGCGGGCCGTCGGGGACGGGGGCGGGCGCGGTGCGGGCCGGGGTGCGGTGGGCGCGGGCCCGGGTGACGAGCACGTCGCCGTCGGCGGACTCGGCGGCCGGCGCGTACCCCATCGAGCGCAGCCCGTCGAGCAGCGTCTTCGGGTCGCTCTGCGCGGCCAGCACAGTGGGCGCCAGCCGGCGCAGGCGCAGCGAGAGGGCCCGCTTGTCGGCCAGGATCTCGCCGAGCACCGTGTCGTCGTCGCAGCGCACGTAGGCGGAGGCGGCGCCGATGCGCAGGTGGCCGTGCTTGCGGGCGACGTCGTCGATCAGGTACGCGAGCGGCTGCGGCACCGGGGTGCGCGAGTGGGTGCGCAGGAAGTCGTGCAGGCCCGCCGCGCTCTGCCCGGCGTCCAGGGCGCGGCGCACCGAGGCGGGCGTGAAGCGGTAGACGGTGGCGCCGCCCTTGGACTCCACGTCGGCGAGCACCGAGAGCGCCTCGGCCAGCGGGCGCTCCAGTGGGCCGGGGGCGACGGCCGTGAGGTCGGCCTGGAGCAGTACGTGGTCGAGGGGTTCGGGCAGCAGCGGGGCGAGGGCCCGCGCGGCCAGGACCGGGGAGCCGTGCGCGGCGGCGGTGGCCGCGTCGCGGTCGGCCTGGTGCCGGGCGGGCGCGGGGAGCTTCCCGGTGGCGTCCTGGGCGCGGCGGTGGTGCACCGGGAGGCGGGCGCTGGGGGAGTCGGCGTCGTCGTCGGGATCCTCCGGCTGCGGGGCGGGCAGGCCCAGCAGGGCGCGGGCGTGCCCGGAGAGGGCGCCCCGGCCGGTGACGCCGAGCAGTTCGGCCTCGGCCAGGGTCCAGGCGGCGATCCGCGAGCGCAGGTCCCCGGCCGGGGCGCCGGTGCGCAGCGGGCGCTCCCAGCGGAGCCGGGCCAGCACGGTGTCCGGGTCGGCGGAGGCGCCCGCCGGGAGCGAGCCGATCAGCGCGAGGACCCGGGCGCGCACCTCGGGGGCGGCGGCCCGGTCCAGGTCGGGGCCGAGGGCGGACAGGGTGCGGCCCTTGGCGTCCTGGCCGCCGATCAGGCCGGGGGTGCGGGTCGCGGCGAGCCAGGTGGCGGCCAGCGAGGCCCAGCGCTCGGCGGCGGGGCGGGCCGCCCACTCGTCGTACTCGGGCGTCGGCGCGTACCGCTCGTCGGCCTCGCCGTCGGAGGCCAGCAGCCCGGCGCCGAAGGCCAGCTCCAGCCAGAACGCGGCGTTCTGCTCGGTGAGGTCCAGGGCGGTGGCGACGCGCTTGAGGTCCCGTACGGCCAGGCCCCCGGCGCGCAGCACGGCGGGCCCGCCCTCGTTCCAGGCCTTGAGCAGTTCCTCCAGGGTGGCCAGCGCGGTGTGGGCCTGGCCCGCCGCCGTACTGTCCACAACCTGTGGACGATGGTCGCGCTGCACGCCCACGGCGGGCGGCAGCGGCTCCGGCAGCCGGTGCGCGCGGCCCGCCCGCAGGTGCAGCGCCACCTCGCGCGGCAGCACCACGGTGCGCGGCGACGCGGGCAGCAGCAGGCCGCGGTCGCGCAGCCAGCGCACCGGCGGCGTCGGGTTCGCCGTCACCTCGCCGTACGGCGGGCCCCACACCAGCCGGTCCAGGACCGACAGGGCCTCCGGCGGCGCCTCGTCCAGGAGCCGCCCCATCCGCTCCCGGTCGGTGAACAGGCCGGTCAGCGCGGAGGCCGCCGACACCGGGTCGTGCGTGCCGCGCAGGCCGGCCGCCGCCAGGATCTCCTGCAGCCGGGTCGGCGACATCCCGGCGGCCGTCTCCGCCGCGGTCGGGCCGAGGCCGGTCGCGGACGGGTGCTGGGGGCTGGGGGCGAGCAGCTCGCGGGCGGTGCGCACCAGCCGCAGCCGGTCGTCCGGGCCCCACACCAGGGCCTGTTCGCGCAGCCGCGCCAGGGTGTCCGGCAGCGCGCCCGCGATCACCGGGTCGCCGTCGTCCCCGGTCAGCAGCCCGAGCAGCACGTCGTACGGCGCCGGGTCCGGCGCCACCGCGAGCGCCTGCGCCACCTGCAGCGCGAACGCGTCCAGCCGCTCCAGCGCGCGCACCACCGAACCGCGGGTGCCCGCCCGGGTCGCCAGCTGCGTCAGGTCGCCGGGCACCGGCGTGAGCAGGTCGGGCCGGGCGCGCAGCAGCGCCGCGAGGCCCTCGTCCCCCCGCCCGCGCAGGGACTCCGCGAGCGTGCGCGGGGCCGTACCGCCGTTCTCCTGGGGCACGTGCGCCTCCCGATCCAGCTCACCGGTCGCCATCCGCCCCACGTTAGCCCCTGCGCAGGCGCTAACGTCGGGACAGGGCGGCGGCGGTGGGGCGGCCCGGGGCGCGGAGGGGCACTGTGGGCATCGAGAGCGACCAGCTGGTCTTCGACTACCTGAGCCGGGTCGGCGACCTGGCCCAGCAGCACCAACTGCCCTCGGGCACCCGGATGCGCCTGGTGACGGACCTGCGACGGGAGATCGACGCGGCGCGCGGCGGGCCCGGCGCCGAGGACAGCCCGGCCGCGGTGCGCCGCATCCTGGACCGCCTGGGCAGCCCCGCGGAGCTGGTCGCGGCGGCGGGCGCGCCGGGCGGGTCGGCCCCGGACGTGCACATCCCGCGTCCGCGCGCGTCGTCCCCCTCCGCCCCCTCCTCGGTGAGCGGGGCCACCCCGCCGCACCTGCTGGGCGAGGACGAGATCGGCACCGGGGCGTATGCGCCGGAGCCCGACTGGTGGCGCACCCAGGCGCCCGGGACCGGCGTGCCGGGGTTCGTCGGCGGGGTCGAGGTGCCCGAGATGCTGCGGCCGCCCCGACCGCCCGGGGAGCCGGAGCCGGAGGCCGCCGCCCCGGCGGCGGACCTGGTGAAGGGGGCCGCGGAGCCGCCCGGGCCGCCCGGGGCCCCGGTCACGGAGGCCGTGGTGGTCCCGGCGCGCGGCTGGCGCGGGCGGCTGGCCCTGCGCACGCCCCGCTTCGACCACCCGCTGCTGGTCCTCGCCGCGGTGCTCCTGGTGGCCGGGGCGGTGATGCGCTCTCCGCTGCCGCTGGGCCTGGGGTGGCTGCTGGCGTACCTCTCGCGCAGGCTGACGCGCCCGCAGGCGAAGTGGGCGGTCTTCGGGCTGCCGGGCCTGGTGGCGGCGGGCGGGGCGGTGTGGCTGTGGGGGCGGGTGAACGCCAAGTGGGGCGACCCGATAGCGCCCGGCGGTACGGCGATGGGGGCGGCGCTCTCGGAGACGTGGCCATGGGTGTTGAGGGGGGCGGCGGTGGTGTCGGCGGGCTACCTGCTGTGGCGCGCCCGCCACCGCCCGAACTGACCCCGGGGATCGCGCCCCGGACCCCGGAGCCTGCGACTCGGGCCGGTCTCTTGGGTTCGGGCCACCCCGGCTCCCGGCCTGGGAGGCCCCTTGGCCCCGGCCCCCGGGTGATCACGGCCGGCGGGAGAATGGGGGCATGCGTATTCAGGACCAGGCCCAGCCCACCACCCCCGTCATCGGCTTCGACCTCGACATGACGCTGATCGACTCCCGCCCCGGCATCCACGCCTGCTTCGTCGCCCTCAGCGCCGAGACCGGCGTCCCGGTCGACGCGGACCTCGCGGTCACCCGGCTCGGGCCGCCGCTGGAGCAGGAGCTCGCGCACTGGTTCCCGGCGGAGGAGGTCGCGGCGACGGCCGAGCGCTACCGGGCGATGTACCCGGAGTACGCGATCGAGCCGTCCCCCGCCATGCCCGGCGCGAAGGATGCGATTCAAGCCGTTCGCGACGCGGGCGGGCGCGCGCTCGTGGTGACCGCCAAGCACGGTCCGAACGCCGCCCTGCACCTGAAGCACCTGGGCATCGAGCCCGACGCGCTGGTCGGTTCGCTGTGGGCCGAGGGCAAGGCGGAGGCGCTGCGCGAGCACGGCGCGGGCGTGTACGTGGGCGACCACACCGGGGACGTGCGCGGGGCGCGCGCCGCGGGCGCGCTCTCGGTGGGGGTCACCACCGGGCCGTGCGACGCGGCCGAGCTGCGGGCGGCCGGCGCGGACGTCGTCCTGGCCGATCTGACCGCGTTCCCCGCCTGGCTGCGGGGCTACGCGGCCCCGGCCGACTCCCGGGCCTGACGCCGCTGGGCAGCGACCGAGCGCAGCACCCCGGCGGCGGCGACGACGAAGCCGACGCCCATCAGCATGCACACGGCGTAGGCGACGGGCGGGAAGGGGTCCGTGCCGAGGAAGAGCGGGGCCACGGTGACCAGAGTGGCCACCGCGCCGACGATGAAGACGACGGCGCCGAAGCGCACCAGGCCGTCGCCGGGGGCGGGGGCGTCCGAGCGGGTTTCACTACGCATTCGGCCAGGGTAGTTCCCAGGCCGGAGGAACAAACCAGGTGACGTCTTGTCACCAGCCCCTGGACCATTAGCCTTGGTGCAGGCGGGTCGGGCGACCCGCTGTAGTGCTATCCGGAGCCCTTTTCAGCGCGGCTCCTCCCCATCCCGGCGCACGCCGTGCGCGACCCATCGAGTACGAGGACGAGGACAGACGTGCCTACCGGCAAGGTCAAGTGGTTCAACAGCGAGAAGGGCTTCGGCTTTCTCTCCCGCGACGACGGCGGTGACGTCTTCGTCCACTCGTCGGTGCTCCCCGCCGGGATCGACTCGCTCAAGCCCGGCCAGCGCGTCGAGTTCGGCGTCGTCGCCGGTCAGCGCGGTGACCAGGCCCTCTCCGTGACGGTCCTCGACCCGACGCCCTCGGTCGCGGCGGCCCAGCGCCGCAAGCCCGACGAACTGGCGTCCATCGTGCAGGACCTGACCACCCTCCTCGAGAACATCACGCCGATGCTGGAGCGCGGCCGCTACCCCGACAAGGTCCACGGCAAGAAGATCGCGGGCCTGCTGCGCGCGGTCGCCGACCAGCTGGACGTCTGAGCGGAGCCCCCAGGAGGCCCCGAGCCCCCAGGAGCCCGGAGCCCCCGGGGGACCATCGCCTCAGGAGACCAGCGCCTCAGGGGAAGTCGAGCGCCCCGGGGCCGAGGGCGGGCACCAGGCCCTCGGCCGCGGCGCGCGTGAGCAGGCCGCGCACCGCCGCGTAGCCGTCCTCGCCGAGGTCGGCCGTGAACTCGTTGACGTAGAGGCCGATGTGCTGATCGGCCACCGCCGGGTCCATCTCCTGGGCGTGCTCGCGTACGTACGGACGGGAGGCCTCCGGGTCGTCCCAGGCCATCCGCACCGAGGCGCGCGCCGACGCGGCGAGGCGGCGCAGCGCCTCCTCGCCCAGCGAGCGCTTGGCGATGATCGCGCCGAGCGGGATCGGCAGGCCGGTGGTGGCCTCCCAGTGCTCGCCCATGTCGGCCAGGCAGTGCAGGCCGTAGTCGCGGTAGGTGAACCGGGCCTCGTGGATGACCAGGCCCGCGTCCACCTTGCCGTCGCGCACGGCGGGCATGATCTCGTGGAAGGGCATCACGACGACCTCGCCGACCCCGCCGGGCACCACGTCCGCGGCCCACAGCCGGAACAGCAGGTAGGCCGTCGAGCGCTCGCTCGGCACCGCCACGGTCCGGCCCGTCAGGTCCAGGTCCGGCTCCCGGCTGAGCACCAGCGGGCCGCAGCCCCGGCCCAGCGCGCCGCCGCAGGGCAGCAGCGCGTACTCGTCGAGGACCCAGGGCAGCACCGCGTACGACACCTTCAGCACGTCGAGCTCGCCGCGCTGGGCCATGCCGTTGGTGACGTCGATGTCGGCGAAGGTCACGTCGAGCGCGGGGGCGTCCGGCACGCGGCCGTGGGCCCAGGCGTCGAAGACGAAGGTGTCGTTGGGGCAGGGGGAGTAGGCGATGCGCAGTGCGTCGGCCGTGTTCTCGGTGCGTGTGGTGTTCACGGTGCTCCTTCCCAGGGCGTGGCGAGCACGGGGCTGATGCGGTGGAAGCCGTCGCGCAGGGCGGCCAGGGCGTCCCCGATGCGCCAGGCGGCGCGGTCGCGGGGGCCTACCGCGTTGGACACGGCGCGCACCTCGGCGGCGGGCAGGCCGTGGGCGGCGGCGGCCTCGGCGACTCCGAAGCCCTCCATCGCCTCGGCGGCGGCGCCGGGGTGGCGCTCGGCCAGCTCGCGGGCGCGGGCCGCGGAGCCGGTCACGGTGGAGACGGTCAGGACGGGGCCCAGGAGGGCCCCTGAGGCGGCGCTGAGGCGCCGGGCGAGCGCGAGGGGCACCGGGTGCCGGGAGCGGCCGAAGCCGAGCTCCTCGACCGGCAGGAAGCCCTCGGGGGTCTCGGCGCCCAGGTCGGCGGCGACGATGGCGTCGGCGACGACCAGCGAGCCGATCGGGGCGCGGGGCGCGAAGCCGCCGGCGATGCCCGCGGAGACCACCAGGTCGTACGGGTCACGGGCGAGCGCGGTGGCGGTGGCCGCGGCGACGGCGGCCGGGCCGACCCCGCCGACCAGGACCCGGCTCCCCGCACCGGGAGCCAGCCCGGCGGAGACCGCTTCGGCCTCCGCCGCGACGGCGGTCACCACCAGGACGCGCACGAGCGGGCCGGGACGGCTCAGGAGTCCTTCTCGAGCGTGAACTGCCAGATGCCGGTGGACTTGCCGCTGCCGGACACGATGGCGATCTTCGTGGTCTTGCCGTTGGAGCCGATCTGCTCCGAGAAGAAGCTGGAGGCGGGCAGCTCGCGGTAGGTCTTCTTGATCGGCGCCTGCTCGGCCTGCTGGCCGTTGACGAAGAGCAGCCAGCCAGCGTCGGCGATCTTCGGGTCGACGCCGAAGCGCAGGGTCTTGTCGACGTCCACCTTGACGGTCTTGGCGTCCTTGCCGTTGAGGCACTTCGACAGCTCGGCCTGGCCCAGCTGCTTGCCGTAGCAGGACGCCTCGGTGTTCACCGAGTCCGAGCCGACCGTCAGGGTCGCCACCGGGGTCGGCTTGTCGCAGGCGGAGAGTACGAGGAGTCCGGCGGAGACGGCGCCGAGAGCGGCGGCGGCCCGGCGGCGCTTGCCGGAGAAGTACGCAACGGTCATGGCCCGAAGGCTATCGGTCCGCCACCGCAGGACCTCATGCGGGGCGCCGTGTGGCGCGCGTCAGGCCAGCCGGGGGCGGCCCGCGGTGCGGGCGGCGGCGAACAGTCCGCGCACCGACAGGGCCGCGCCCAGCGCCAGGATCGCCGCCGCCACGCCCATGCCGAGCACCTCGTGCAGCGGCAGGGCGATGCCGATCGCGCCGCCCACCACCCACGCCACCTGCAGCAGGGTCTCCGAACGGGCGAACGCCGAGGTGCGCACCAGTTCGGGCACGTCCCGCTGGATCAGCGCGTCCAGCGACAGCTTCGCCAGCGCCTGGGACAGCCCGGCGACCCCGCCGAGCACGGCCACCAGCACCGGGCTGAAGAACGCCGCCGTGCACACCGCAGCGCCCAGCTCCACCAGGATCATCGTGGCGATGATCACCTCAGGGCCGCGCGCCTTGCGCAGCCAGGAGCCCACCGCCGTGCCGCACGCGTTGCCCACGCCGGCCGCCACGCCCACGATGCCCAGCGACACCGCGGCGCTCTGCCCGGCCATCGGGTGCTCCCGCAGCAGGAACGCCAGGAAGAAGATCAGGAACCCGGACAGCGCCTTGAGCGCCGCGTTCGCCTGGAGGCCGTGCAGCACCGACGGGCCCACCGTGCGCAGGCTGGGCTTCTTCTCGCCGTGGGTGAGCATGTGCGCCTTGCGCTCGCCCTTGGCCGAGTCCACCTTCGGCGGCATCGACACCGACAGGAACGTCCCCGCGACGAACAGCGCGCACGCCCCGTACAGCGGCCAGCCGGGCCCGATGCGCTGGAGCCCGGCCGCGACCGGTGCGGCGGCCCCGGTGGCCAGCAGGCCCGCGAGCGTCACCCGCGAGTTCGCCTTCACCAGCGAGAAGCGGGTGGGCAGCAGCCGGGGCACGACCGCCGATCTGACCACCCCGTACGCCTTGGAGGCCACCAGCACGCCCAGCGCGGCCGGGTAGAGCTCCAGGCCGCCGGTCGCCACCGCGCCCGACATCGTCAGCGCCAGCACCGCCCGCGTCAGCATGGCGCCCGCCATCGCCGCCCGCCGTCCGTGCGGCAACCGGTCGAGCAGCGGGCCGATCACCGGGGCCAGCAGGGTGAAAGGCGCCATCGTGATCGCCAGGTACAGGGCGACCCGGCCGCGGGCCTCGTCCGTGGGCACCGAGAAGAACACCGTGGACGCCAGCGCCACGGTGATCATCACGTCGCCCGCGCCGTTGACCGCGTGCAGCTCGATCAGCTTGCCGAGCCCCGACTCGCCCGCGCCGTGCGCGTGCGTGGCCCGGCGGATGCCCCGCGCGGGCGCCGTGAACGGGAAGTGCAGGGCGCGCCCGACCGCCCGGCCCGCCCTGCGGAGCGGCCCGGAGGCATCGGACGAGCGTGCGGCAGCCACCCCGTCATAGTGCCCCAAGCCCCACCGTAGGAACGCGCCCCCGACCGCGATTCCGACGTGCTGGTGGGCGGCGGGCGGCGAAGGGGGTAGCGTGCGTAGCGCGCCACCGGCGGAAGTTCTCGGCCGCGCGCCTCTTCGTCATCCCGCAGAATGGATGCGAGAGGTGCGCCCGGGAGCCGGCCGGGCGCGGACGTCGATGCGGCCCCCTGGTCCGCTCCGCCCGCCGCCCGTACGTCCGTCAGACGGTACGGCGCACCCGTGAGACGGCGTAGGAGAGAAGCGAGACCTGTGAGTGCTGCGACGACGCGAAGCCGTACCCCCGACCGCCTGTGCGCCGAGGCGGTAGACCTCGCCAGGGAGGCCGCCGAGGAGGCGGCCGCGCCGGGCGTCGTCGGTGAGCACGTCGAGGTGGTCGCCGAGGGCGACCGCGTCGTCACGCACTTCTTCGAGTGCAAGGAGCCCGGCTACCGGGGCTGGCGCTGGGGCGTCACCGTGGCCCGTGCCTCCCGCTCGAAGCTGGTGACCCTCGACGAGTCGGTCCTGCTGCCGGGACCGGACGCCCTCCTCGCCCCCGAGTGGGTGCCCTGGAGCGAGCGCCTGCGCCCCGGCGACATGGGCCCCGGCGACCTGCTGCCCACCGAGGCGGACGACCTGCGCCTGGAGCCGGGCTGGTCCGGGGAGGACGAGGCGCCGCCGAACTCGGTGGTGTCGCGTGAGGCGGTGGAGGCGGCGGACGCTGCGGCGGCCGTGGGCGTGGATGTCGCGGAGGGCGCCCCTGCCCCTGCGGAGGACGCCCCTGCGGAGCTCGTGACCCCCGCCCCGGCCCGCGGCGCCATCACGGCGGTCGCCGAGGAGCTCGGCATGCGCCGGGCGCGGGTGCTGTCGCGGTACGGACTGCACGTGGCCGCGGACCGCTGGGAGGAGGCCTACGGGGCCAAGACCCCGATGGCCCAGGCGGCCCCCGCCTCCTGCGTGTCCTGCGCCTTCCTGGTGCCGCTGGCGGGCTCGCTGAAGCAGGCCTTCGGCGTGTGCGCGAACGAGTTCGGCCCGGCGGACGGGCGCGTGGTGTCCCTGACGTACGGCTGCGGGGGGCACTCGGAGGCGGCCGTGATGCCGAAGCCGTCGGGGCCGTCGGAGCCGGTGATGGACTCGATGACGGCGGACGCGTTCCCGCTGCGGCCTTCGCCGGAGAACAGCCTGCCGGAGACGGATGATCCGGCGTCGGCGGACCTGGGGCACTCGTAGGAGACGTGGGGCGGGGGGCCTTGCGGGGCCCCTTTGCCGGGGCCCGGTGGCTGACGAGCTGCCCGGCTCTGGAGGGCCTGTCCGTGGCCGCACCCGGGGTGGCCCGTACGTGATATGGGTCCGGCCCCTGTGGCGCCGGGCCTGGGGGTCCCCGACCCGCCCCTTCCCGAAAGCCTCCGGCGGTAGGGGGCGGCACCGTTGGTGCGGGACACGAAGAGAGTTCCCGGGGCCCCGCCCCGGCCCCCGGCGGGGCTGCGCCCCTGCGCCCCCCGGTAGGTCACCCGGCACCGTCTGGTGCGGGCCCACGAGGTGCGGTTTCTCGGGGCTCCGCCCCGGCCCCGGGCGGGGCTGCGCCCCTGCGCCCCGCTGGTACACCGCACCCGCGTCCGGGTCGAGGCACGCCTGGCCCCGCACCCGTACCCGTAACCCCGCAGGCACACCGCGTCCCGGTCGAGGCACGCCTGGCCCCGCACCCACCCCCGCGCCCGCACCCACCACCCGCAGCCTGCCCCCGCACCCACCACCCCCAGCCTGCCGCCCCCCCCGCCCATGAATTCCGCCTCCACCGGAAGCGGTACCTTCAGGGCCGCACGTGGTCCCGACAGAGCGGAGCAGCACCGTGAGCCTCACCCACACCGAAGGCGCCGATCCGTTCGGTACCGCCCGGCTGCGGCGCGGGGTGCTGGATGCCTGGGGTGCCGGGCCCGCGCGGTTCCGGGAGGACGCCAACGCCGAGGAGGACCTCGCCCTCGGAGGCTACCGCGACCGGCTCGTCGTCGAGCTCGCCCAGAACGCCGCCGACGCCGCCGGGCGCGCGGGCGTGGCCGGGCGGCTGCGGCTGACCCTGCGGCAGGGCGTCCTCGTCGCCGCCAACACCGGGGCCCCGCTGGACGCCACCGGCGTGGAGTCGCTGAGCACCCTGCGGGCCTCCGCCAAGCGGGAGGACGACCAGGGCGCCGTCGGCCGGTTCGGCGTCGGCTTCGCGGCCGTCCTCGCCGTCAGCGACGAGCCCGCCGTCCTCGGCCGGCACGGCGGCGTGCGCTGGTCGCTCGCCGAGGCCAGGGCGATGGCCGCCGACGCCGCCGTGGGCAGCCCCGGCCTCGGGGACGAGCTGCGCCGCCGCGACGGCCACGTACCGCTGCTGCGCCTGCCGCTGCCCGCCGAGGGCACCGCCCCCGACGGCTACGACACCGTCGTGGTGCTGCCG
Source organism: Streptomyces sp. NPDC001941 (assembly GCF_040296945.1). Classification (NCBI taxonomy): domain Bacteria; kingdom Bacillati; phylum Actinomycetota; class Actinomycetes; order Kitasatosporales; family Streptomycetaceae; genus Streptomyces; species Streptomyces sp. NPDC001941. The sequence continues at coordinate 76,484 of NZ_JBEOYE010000017.1, forward strand.
CTGCGCGACCCCGCCGCCGAGGCGCTGGCCGAGCAGCTGCTCGGCGCCGTCGACGACGCCCTGCTGCTCACCCTGCCGGGCCTGGCCGAGGTGGTCGTGGAGACCCCGGAGGGCGTCCGGACGCTCAGCCGGGAGACCCCCGACGCGTACGTCCACGTGCACGACTCCGCGCACGGCACCACCCGCTGGCGCACCGTCAGCCACCGTGGCCCGCTGGACCCCGCCCTGCTCAAGGACCGTCCGGTCGAGGAGCGGCTGCGGCCGCACTGGGCGGTGACCTGGGCCGTCCCGGTGGACGCGGACGGCGCCCCGGAGCGGCCGCGTACCGCCCCCGTGGTGCACGCCCCCACCCCCACCGACGAGCCGTCCGGCATCCCCGCCCTGCTCATCGCCTCGCTGCCGCTGGACACCACCCGCCGCCACCCGGCCCCCGGCCCGCTCCTGGACTTCCTGGTCGAGCGCGCCGCGGACGCCTACGCCGAACTGCTCGGCGGCTGGGCTCCGGTGAGCACCGGGACCCTCGACCTGGTGCCGGGCCCGCTGGGCAAGGGGCCGCTGGACGGGGCGCTGCGCGAGGCGGTGCTGCGGCGGCTGCCCCGGCTCGCCTTCCTCGCCCCGGCCGCCCCCACCGAGGAGCTCCCGGCGTTGCGCCCGGTCGAGGCGGAGGTCGTGGAGGGCGCCGGGTCCGACACCGTACGGGTCCTGGCGGAGGTCCTGCCGACCCTGCTGCCCGCCGGCCTGGAGCGCCGCGCCGAGCTGCGCACCCTGGGGGTGGGCCGGCTCGCGCTGGCCGACGCGATCGACCGGCTGGCCGGTCTGGAGCGCGAGCCCGGCTGGTGGCGGCGGCTGTACGACTCGCTGGCGGGCGTCGACCCCGACCGGCTGACGGGCCTTCCGGTGCCGCTGGCCTCCGGTCGTACCACCATCGGCCCCCGCCAGGTGCTGCTCCCGCTCGCGAAGACCCCCGCCGACCTGGCCCGGCTCGGCCTGAAGGTGGCGCACCCGGACGCCGCGCACCCGCTCCTGGAGAAGCTGGGCGCCCTCCCGGCCACCCCCCGGGCCGTGCTGACGACCCCTCAGGTGCGGGCGGCGGTGGCGGCCTCGCTGGACGACGCCGAGGTGTGGGACGAGGACGCGCCGGACGCCGAGGAGCTGGCGGAGACCGTGCTCGCGCTGGTGCGCGACGCGGGCCTGGAGCCGGGCGACGAGCCGTGGCTGGGCGCGCTGGCGCTGCCCGACGAGGACGGCGAGCTGTCCCCGGCGGGCGAACTGGTGCTGCCCGGAAGCGCGTTCGCCTCGGTGATGCGCGAGGACGAGCTCGCCCTGGTCGACGCGGAGCTGGCGGACCGCTGGGGCGAGCAGCCGCTGGCCGCCTGTGGGGTGCTGGCGACGTTCGCGCTGGTGCGGGCCACCGACGTGGTCCTGGACCCGGACGAACTGGAGCCGCGAGAGGGCGACTTCGCCGAGCCCGACGACGCCGGGCTGCTCGACGCCGTCGACGTGTGGTGCGAGGACGTGCTGGACCGGCTGCCCGAGGGCCCGGTGCCGCCGGTCGCCACCGAGCTGGTCGCGGTGCGCGACCTGGACCTGGTCGACGACGACCACTGGCCGCGGGCGCTGGCGATGCTGGCCAGGCCGCCGCTGCGGGACGCGCTGACCCAGCCGGTGCGGGTGCTGCTGCCCGACGGCACCACCGAGAACGTCCGCCCTTACACGGCCTGGTGGCTGCGCGACCACCCGGTGCTCGACGGCCGCCGCCCGGCGGGCCTGCGCGCGGCGGGCGCGGACCCGCTCCTCGAGGGCCTGTACGACTCCGTCGACACCACCGGCTTCGAGGACGCCCAGGTGCTGCGGGCGCTGGGCGTGCGCACCTCGGTGGCGGCCCTCCTGGACGAGCCCGGCGGCGCGGCCGAGCTGCTGGCCCGGCTGGCCGACCCGGACCGCGAGGTGGGCGGCGCCCAGCTGCACGCCCTGTACACGGCGCTGGCCGACCTCGACCCGGAGCAGGTCACCCTCCCCGACGACCTGCGGGCGGTCGTGGACGGCGTCCCGGTCGTGGTGGACGCGGCCGACGCGGTCGTCGCCGACGCCCCGGACCTGCTGCCGCTGGCGGCCGGACTGCCGCTGCTCCCGGTGGCCCCGGCGCGGGCGGCGGAGCTGGCGGAGCTGTTCCAGGTGCGGCGCCTGAGCGAGGCGCTCGTGGCGGAGGTGACCGGCGAGGGCGAGGAGCACGAGGTGCCGCCCCCGGTGCACGCCCTGCTGGGCCCGGCCACCCCGGCGACGTACGTGGAGCACGAGGAGCTGGTGGTGGCGGGCGTCGAGCTGGACTGGCGCCGCACCCCGGACGGCCGCCTGCACGCGGCCACCCTGGAGGGCGTCGCCGCCGCCCTGGCCTGGGCCGCGGGCCAGTGGCCCCGCCGCTTCGAGGTGGCCGCGCTCCTGGAGGACCCGTCCCGGACGGAGGAACTGGCCAGGGACCGCTGGTTCGACTGAACCCGGCCGCGGGGACACGCGCGGAAGGGCCCGCCGGTCGTGACGACCGGCGGGCCCTTCCGCGTAATGGATCCCCCTGACGGACTTCCCGTCATGGGTCCCCGTCCCGAACCGCGCTACTTCACCACCACGTTGTCCTGCGCCGACACCGCGCGCGTGGTGCCGTCCGTGGTGCCGGAGGTGAAGCGCCAGTCGCCGGTGGCGGTGGCCTTCACGGAGGCCGTCGCGCGGCCCGCGCTGTCGGTGACCACCTGGGTGGTGGGCTTCCAGGCGGTGGTCCCGGCCTGGCGGAACTCCAGGGTGAGCTTCTGGCCCGGGTAGGCGACCTTGGCGCCGGTCGCCCAGTCGGAGACCGTGAAGGTGGCCTTCGCGGTCAGCGTGGCGCCCTTCTTGACCGGCTCGGGCGTCGCGTCGGTGGCGGTCAGGTAGGTCGGGCGCATGATGCGCACGGTGGCCGCGTCCTTCACGAACGCCGTCCCGCTGCCGTCGGTCGCGCGGGCGCGCACGGCGGCGTGCCAGAAGCCGGTGAGCGAGCCGTCGTTCAGCCGCTTCGGGCTCACGCCGGTGTACCCGGTGCAGGTGGCGGTGGTCGCCGTCTTGGGGACGCACCGGGTGAAGGCGAAGTCGAGCACCGCGCGCGGGTTCTCGTACGTGCCGTTGTAGAGCGTCATGTGCGCCGCGGCCGCGCCGGCGGGGGCGGTGACCTCGAAGCTGGTGTTCAGGGTCAGCCAGCCGTCGTGGTAGTCGCCGGGGACGACCATCGGGGGCACGGCGGTGCCGTTGTCGCCGACGGTGAAGGACGGCGTCCCGATGCGGACGGTGCCGGTGTTCTGGTCGGGCGCGGGGGTGGTGGCCGGGCCCGCGAAGGCGCGCATCAGGGTGGTGCGGACGGTGCCGCCCGCGGAGTCCCTGGCGGTGGCGCGCAGCGAGACGTGCCGGTCGGTGGCGGCCACCGGGACGGCGCCGTCCTCGACCGGGAGCCAGCCGCGGCCCTCGTCGAGCGAGTACTCCAGGCCGGTGACCTCGGCGGTGGCGTCCTTGGCCGTGGTGGTGGCGGTGGCGCTCACCGCGACCTTCCCGGCCGCCGCGCGGTTGCGCGCGTCCAGGCCCGTGGCGTCGAAGTCGACGTCGACGAGCGGCAGGCCCTCGGAGCGGCCGGCCGGCGCGGCGGAGGTGAAGGTCCACTCGCGGGTGGCCCGGGTGGAGACGCCGAGGCCCGCGTTGTCGCGGTCGACGGTCTGCGTCAGGGCGTACGGCGCGCGGCCCGTGGGCACCGGCACCTGCCGGGTCCGGTGGGTCTCCACGGCGGGCTCGTCGAGCAGCGTGGCGCCGTTCGAGGTCAGCTTCAGCGCGTGGTGGCCGAAGGACTCGGTGAAGACGTCGCCGTCGGCGTCGGTGAAGCCGTTGCCGCCGAGCAGGTTCATGTTCGTGCTCGTGCGGGAGAAGCGCGCGGGCGCCGGGGAGAGCGGTCCCGAGCCGATCGTGGTGCCCGGGGACGTGCCCGCGGGCAGCGTCCGGGCGGGCAGGGACGCGCTGTAGCCGGAGTGGTCGAGCGAGCGGCTGAAGGAGCGGCCCGGGGTCGTGTACTCGGTGAAGCTGCCCGCCGAGGGGACGGGGGCGGCGGCGAACACGCCGCTGGAGTCCTCGTCGAACCGCGGCGAGCTGTTCAGCCAGCTGTACGGGTCCGTGCTCTGGGAGCGGGTGGAGGTGACCGTCCTCGCCAGGTCGGCGGTGCGCACCGGGACGCTGGGCGCGGCGGGCACGCTGCGCTCGAAGTTGTGCACCAGGTCGTAGACGTACGGCGTGGGCGCGCTGCCCTTCTTCACCAGCTTCTCGTGCACGCGCAGCGAGACGCCGGTGACGGTGAACGGCGTGACGTACACCGGGGACGCGCCGCCCCCGGCGAAGCCGACCAGGCCGCCGCCCGGCGTGGCCGCCCACACGGTGACGCCCGCGCGGCGCGCCGTCGGGTCGTCCGGGACCAGCGAGACCGGCTTGGCGGCCTTCTCGTCGAAGGCGACGGAGACCGGCGCGGAGGCCACGGTGAAGCCCCGCACGAGCAGGTAGCTGGGCCGGGTGAACGCCGAGTACAGGGCCATCGCCAGGTACTTGCCCGGCGGCAGGCTCGCGGTGCCCTGGAGGCGGAACTGGTCGGCGTCGACCGGGTAGTACGTCCAGGTCGACAGGTTCCAGACGTGCATCAGGGCGCCGGTGTCGCGCTCCTTGTTGGCGACGCTGAAGGTGACCTTCTGGTTGGCGCTCGCGGCCAGGGCCGAGCGCCGCGTGGCCGCGCCGGCCGCCTGGGCGCCCGGGTCCGCGGTCAGCGCGCTCGGCTTCGGCGCCTTGGCCGGGCCGCCGGGCAGCGCCCGCACCTGGCCGTCGACGGACGCGAACGCGTACCGGCCGGGGCCGCTGCCCGGCGCCGTTCCGGGCGCGGGGGTGACCCGGATGCCGGGCGCCCCGCCCCGGCCGTCGTCCACCAGTTCCAGGCGCTCGCCCGTGGCGAGCGTCGTCGACCGGGCCGCCGCCGGTCCGGGGGCCTCCCCGGCCGCCTGGGCGCCGCCCGGCGCGGCCAGCAGGCCGCCCGCCGCCAGGACGCCCGCCAGGGCCCCCACCACCGCTCTGCGCGGCCTTCCCGAACTCCGCACCATGTGCGGCCTCCCCACCCCTCACACCTGTCACAGCTATTGCTGCGGTGACAGAGTAAACGGCAGGTCAAATGGTTTCCCCGGCGCCCCGTCCGGGTGCGTTCCCGCCGGGTCCCCGCTCCGTCCCTACGCCGGGAACCTGCGGTCCACCCAGCGCCAGGACACCTCCACGAGCGCCGCCGCCGCGACCGCGATGCCGACCGCCGCCCACGGCATCGTCGCGCCCACCAGCTTCAGCGCGAAGAAGTGCTGCAGCCACGGCACCGCCAGGACCAGCAGGAACGCGGCGCCCATCGCCGCGACCAGGGCGATCCGCCACCAGGTGTAGGGCCGGGCGATGATCGCCAGCACCCACATGGAGACCAGGAACAGCGTCAGCGTGGCCGCGCTGGTCTCGGCCTGCAGGGCGTCGGGACCGGTGTAGTACGAGCGGGCGATCAGGTACGTCACGAAGGTCGCCGCCGCCGCGATGACGCCGCCGGGGACCGCGTACCGCATCACGCGCCGCACGAAGTTCGGCTTGGCGCGCTCCTTGTTCGGGGCCAGGGCCAGGAAGAACGCCGGGACGCCGATGGTCAGCGTGGACAGCAGCGTCAGGTGGCGCGGCAGGAAGGGGTACTCGACCTGGCAGATCACCACCAGGACGGCCAGCAGCACCGAGTACACGGTCTTGGTGAGGAACAGGGTGGCGACCCGGGTGATGTTGCCGATGACCCGGCGGCCCTCGCCCACCACCGAGGGCAGCGTCGCGAAGCTGTTGTTCAGGAGCACGATCTGGGCCACCGCGCGGGTGGCCTCGGAGCCCGAGCCCATCGAGACGCCGATGTCGGCGTCCTTCAGCGCGAGCACGTCGTTGACGCCGTCGCCGGTCATCGCGACCGTGTGCCCGCGCGACTGCAGGGCGGCGACCATGTCCCGCTTCTGCTGCGGGGTGACCCGGCCGAAGACGGCGTTGTCGTCGAGGACCTTCGCCATCTCCTCCTGGCCGGTGGGCAACTGGCGCGCGTCCACGGTGTTCTCGGCGCCGGGCAGGCCGAGCTTGCCGGCCACCGCGCCGACCGAGACCGCGTTGTCGCCGGAGATGACCTTCGCGGCCACGCCCTGGTCCGCGAAGTAGGCCAGGGTGTCCGCCGCGTCCGGGCGCAGCCGCTGCTCCAGGACCACCAGCGCGGTGGCCTCGGCGTCCTCGGCGACCCGTGCGTCGTCCAGCTCGCGGGGGGTGCGGGCGAGGAGCAGCACCCGCAGGCCCTGCTCGTTGAGCTGCTCGGTCTCGGCGAGCGCGGGGTGCCCGGCCGGGAGCAGCACGTCGGGGGCGCCCAGCAGCCAGGTGGAGTTCTCGCCGTCGCCCTCGCTGAAGGCGGCGCCGCTGTACTTGCGGGCCGAGGAGAAGGGCAGCGACTCGGTGCACCGCCAGTCCTCGCTGTCCGGGTAGGCGTCGATGATCGCCTTCAGGGACGCGTTGGGCCGCGGGTCGGACTCGCCGAGGGCGCCCAGCACCTTGCGCACGTACCCCTCGTCCGCGCCGTCCAGCGGGCGCAGCTCGGTGACGTCCATGCCGCCCTCGGTCAGCGTGCCCGTCTTGTCCAGGCAGACCACGTCGACGCGGGCCAGGCCCTCGATCGCGGGCAGCTCCTGCACCAGGCACTGCTTGCGCCCGAGCCGGATCACGCCGATGGCGAAGGCGACCGAGGTGAGCAGCACCAGGCCCTCGGGGATCATCGGGACGATGCCGCCGACGGTGCGGGCGATGGAGTCCTTGATGTTGTTGTCCTTGACCACGAGCTGGCTGATGACCAGGCCGATCGCGGTCGGGACCATCATCCACGTCACGTACTTGAGGATCGTGGAGATGCCGGTGCGCAGCTCGGAGTGGACCAGGGTGAAGCGGGACGCCTCCTCGGCGAGCTGCGCCGCGTAGGCCTCGCGGCCGACCTTGGTGGCGGTGAACGCGCCGCCGCCGGCGACCACGAACGAGCCGGACATCATCTTGTCGCCGGGCTTCTTCAGGACCGGGTCGGCCTCGCCGGTCAGCAGCGACTCGTCGACCTCCAGGCTGTCGGCCTCGACCACCTCGCCGTCGACCACGACCTTGTCGCCGGGGCCCATCTCGATGAGGTCGCCCAGGACGATCTCGGAGGTGGAGATCTCCCCGGCCCGTCCGTCGCGGCGCACGGTCGGCTTGGCCTCGCCGATCACGGCGAGCCCGTCCAGGGTCTTCTTGGCGCGCAGCTCCTGGATGATGCCGATGCCGGTGTTGGCGATGATCACGAAGCCGAACAGGCTGTCCTGGATCGGCGCCACGAACAGCATGATCAGCCAGAGCACGCCGATGATCGCGTTGAAGCGGGTGAAGACGTTCGCGCGGACGATGTCGGCGGTGGAGCGGCTGCTGCGCAGGGGGACGTCGTTGACCTCGCCGCGGGCCACCCGCTCGGCCACCTCGGCGGTGCTCAGACCGGTGGCGCGCCCGTCCGCGCCGGCCGCCGGGGCCGGGGCTCCGGGGGGCGCGACGGGGTGCACCGGGTCCAGTTCGGCGCCCGCGTCGATGGGCGGGCCGCCCCGGCCCGAGGGGTCGTGGCCGTCGGTGTCGGTCTTCGCCCGCTGAGTCATGTTTTCGACGTTACGTGCGAAGGGCCCGGTCCACCCCTCGGGGAGCCCGAAGATCAGACCGGGGGAGGAGGCGAATGGTCCCCCGGCAGTACGCGGCGCCGGGGCGGCTCCTACGGGGCGGCGGCGTGTCTCAGCGCGCCGTGGTGTCCGCGTCCGCGGCCTCGGCGGCGCGGCGGGCGGCGTCGCGCTTGATGGCGGCGTCGCGTCCGCGCACGTACCAGATGCCGATCAGTCCGAGTCCGGCGCCGGCCAGGCAGGTCCACACCCACCAGGTCAGGTCGCGGTCGTCGAACCAGCCGTAGAAGGGGAGCTGGGCCAGGAAGAGGACGAACCAGAGGAGCGTGCCGCCGACAACGGTGGCGACGACCGGCCCTTCGAGGGGCTCCGGCGCTTCGTGCTTGGGGGTCCACTTGGCCATGCGATCAGTGTAGGCGGCCCCCGGGAGGGGCTCCGAGGGGTCGGCGGCGGGGACCGTGGGGCCAAGTGCCGCAAGGCTCTACGCGCGGAGATAGCGATCTTCGCGTTATGTATTCATACTGAAACGGCTTACGGTCGACTCGATTTGTTCGTGTGAATGTACAAGTTCGGCCGGTTTTCGAGCACTACCCGACCGGACTTGTTTCCCGTACAGACTGAGGAATCCCGCATGCCTGCCCCGGCTTCCGCCACGGTCGACACACCGCCGACGCCCCCGCAGCCCACCGGCGGCCTCGACCGCTACTTCAAGATCTCCGAGCGCGGCTCCACCGTCGCCCGCGAGGTCCGCGGCGGCTTCGCCACCTTCTTCGCGATGGCCTACATCATCGTGCTGAACCCGATCATCCTGGGCAGCGCGAAGGACATGTACGGCCACCAGCTCGACGGCGGCCAGCTGGTCACCGCCACCGTGCTCACCGCCGCGTTCTCCACGCTGCTCATGGGCGTCATCGGCAACGTCCCGATCGCCCTGGCCGCCGGCCTCGGCGTCAACACGGTCGTCGCCCTCCAGCTCGCGCCCCGGATGGCCTGGCCCGACGCGATGGGCATGGTCGTCCTCGCGGGCTTCGTGGTGATGCTGCTCGTCGCCACCGGCCTGCGCGAGCGCGTGATGAACGCCGTCCCGGTCGGCCTGCGCAAGGGCATCGCGATCGGCATCGGCCTGTTCATCATGCTCATCGGCCTGGTGGACTCCGGCTTCGTCTCCCGCATCCCGGACGCCGCCCACACCACCGTCCCGCTGCAGCTCGGCGGCGACGGCCACCTCAACGGCTGGCCGGTGCTGGTCTTCGTGCTCGGCGTGCTGCTGACCCTGGCCCTGCTCGTGCGCAAGGTGCCCGGCGCGATCCTGATCTCCATCGTCGTGATGACGGTCGTCGCGATGGTCATCAACGCCGTCGCCACGGTCCCTTCCTGGGGCCTGACCACCCCGAAGTGGCCCGGCAACCCGGTCTCCAGCCCCGACTTCGGGCTGCTCGGCAAGGCCAGCCTGTTCGGCGGCTTCGAGAAGGTCGGCGTGCTGACCGGCGTCCTGTTCGTCTTCACCGTGCTGCTGTCCTGCTTCTTCGACGCCATGGGCACGATCCTGGGCGTCGGCGACGAGGCCAAGCTGATCGACAAGGACGGCAACTTCCCCGGCATCAACAAGGTGCTGCTCGTCGACGGCCTCGCCGTCGCCTCCGGCGGCGCCACCTCCTCCTCGGCCACCACCTGCTTCGTGGAGTCGACGGCGGGCGTCGGCGAGGGGGCCCGTACGGGTCTCGCCTCCGTCGTCACCGGCGCGCTGTTCTCCGTGGCGCTGTTCCTCACGCCGCTCGCCACGATGGTCCCGTCCCAGGCGGCCACCCCCGCGCTGCTCGCGGTGGGCTTCCTGATCCTGGCCGGTTCGGTCAGGGACATCGACTGGAGCGACTTCACCATCGCGATCCCGGCGTTCCTGGCGATGGTGATGATGCCGTTCACCTACTCGATCACCAACGGCATCGGCATCGGCTTCATCGCCTTCACCGTGCTGCGCCTGGCCGCCGGCCGCGGCCGCGAGGTCCCGGTGGCGATGTACGCGGTGTCCGCGGTGTTCGTCTTCTACTACGCGATGCCGGCCCTCGGCCTGACCTGAGCACCGCCCCCGTGGGCCCCGTGAGGTGCCTCACGCCATCCCGTAGAACTTCTCCGTCTCGTCGACCGCTGTCTTGAACCGTTCGTCGAAGTCGTCGCGAATGAGCGTCCGGACCACGTAGTCCTGGACGCTCATTCCGCGTTTGGCGGCATGCCCCCGTAGCCGGTCGAGCAGCTCACCGTCTATGCGCAGGCTGAGCACTGTCGATCCCATGTCTGCAGGGTCGCCCGGGCCGCCGCGACGGGTGTCACTTTCCGGATTCCTCTCACTCCTTCGAGTGAGGTGTCCGACGCGGTTTCGGTCGAGTGGTATTTAGCATGGGTAATGAGTTATGCTAACGAACATGCCTGACCTGCCCCACGTCGACGCGAGCGCACAGAACGCCGCCGCCGTGAACTCCCTCCGCTCGGCCGTCATGCGGCTGGGCCGTCGACTCAAGCACCAGAGGGTCGACGAGTCGCTGAGCCCCACCGAGATGTCGGTGCTCGGCACCCTGGCCCGCTGTGGCTCCGCCACCCCGGGCGAACTGGCCCGCAAGGAGCACGTGCAGCCGCCGTCGATGACCCGCATCGTGGCGCTGCTGGAGGCCAAGGGGCTGGTCCGGCTCGAGCCGCACCCCGACGACCGCCGCCAGAAGGTCGTCAGCCAGACCGAGCGGGCCGAGGCCATGCTCGAGGAGAGCCGCCGCAAGCGGAACGCCTGGCTGGCGGCCCTCGCCGAGGGTCTGGACGAGGACGAGTGGGCCAAGCTGCGCGCGGCCGCCCCCGTACTGGAGAAGCTCGCGCACCTGTAGACCGAGGCCCGAGGAGGCGACCCTTTTGAGTTCGGGATCCGGAGCAGACTCCGCCCCCGCACATCAGCCCGACCACGACCGCAAGACCCCGCGCACCTCGGCGGGCAAGGCGAACCGCGGAACGTTCTCCTCGCTCAAGGTCCGCAACTACCGGCTGTTCTTCACCGGTGCCATCGTCTCCAACACCGGCACCTGGATGGCCCGCATCACCCAGGACTGGCTGGTCCTCAAGCTCACCGGCTCCTCGGCCGCCGTCGGCGTCACCACGGCGCTGCAGTTCCTGCCCATGCTGCTGTTCGGCCTGTACGGCGGCGTGCTCGCCGACCGCTACCCCAAGCGCCGGATCCTGCTGATCAGCCAGGGCGCCATGGGACTGTGCGGCCTGGCGCTCGCCGCCCTGACCCTGACCGGACAGGTCCAGGTCTGGCACGTCTACCTGATCGCCTTCCTGCTCGGCATGGTGACGGTCATCGACAACCCGACCCGGCAGTCGTTCGTCTCCGAGATGGTCGGCCCCGCCCAGCTGGCCAACGCGGTGAGCCTGAACTCGGCGAACTTCCAGTCCGCCCGGCTCGTCGGCCCGGCCGTCGCCGGCGTCATGATCGCCTCGGTCGGCAGCGGCTGGTCGTTCCTGATCAACGGCCTGTCGTTCCTGGCGCCGCTGGCCGGACTGCTCCTGATGCGCCCCGCCGAGCTGCACCGGGTGCCCCGGGTGCCGCGCGGCAAGGGCCAGCTGCGGGAGGGCCTGCGGTACGTGGCGGGCCGTCCCGACCTGATCTGGCCGATCGTCCTGGTGGGCTTCATCGGCACCTTCGGGTTCAACTTCCCGATCTGGCTGACCGCGTTCTCCGCCGACGTCTTCCACGTCGGGCCGGGGGTGTACGGCTTCCTGAACACGCTGATGGCGCTCGGCTCGCTGGCCGGCGCCCTGCTGGCCGCCCGCCGCGCCACCTCGCGGCTGCGGATGCTGGTGGCCGCCGCGGTGCTGTTCGGCGCCCTGGAGGTGGCGGCGGCGATGTCGCCGTACTTCTGGCTGTTCGCCCTGCTGCTGGTGCCGATCGGGGTGGTGGGCCTCACGGTCAACATCACCGCGAACTCCACGGTGCAGATGGCGACCGACCCGCTGATGCGGGGGCGCGTGATGAGCCTCTACATGATGGTGTTCGCCGGCGGCACGCCGCTGGGCGCGCCCCTGGTGGGTTGGATCACGGACACGTACGGGGCGCGCGTCGGCTTCGCCGTCGGCGGCCTGGTGTCGCTGACCGCCTCGGCCGCGATCGGCCTGGTGCTCGCCCGGGCGGGCGGCCTGCGCCTGTCGGTGGCCTGGCGCGGCGGGCACCCCCGGGTGTCGGTGACGCCGCGGGCCCGGCTGACCACGGCGGCCTAGGCACACGCGCGTACGTGAGGAGGGCCCGCGCCCCGGTGGGGTGCGGGCCCTTCGCGCTGCCGTCGGCACGTGGCCCCTGGGCACGCGCCGGTCCCGGGGCGCGTTACGCTCGAAACGTGGACCCCAAGACCCGTAACCGCATCATGGCCGGCGTGCTCGTGCTGATGTTCGCCATCATCGCCGTGGCCTCCGTCGTCTGACGGCGCGCCCCGGGCGGCTCACCAGGCGAACGCCTCCGGCGAGGGGCCGGGTCCCGGGAAGACCTCGTCCAGCGCCGCCAGCAGCTCGGGCGACAGTTCGAGGCCGGCCGCCCGCAGCGCCGAGTCGAACTGCTCGGGGGTGCGCGGGCCGACGATCGGGCCGGTCACCCCGGGCCGGGTCAGCAGCCAGGCCAGCGCCACCTCGCCCGGCTCCAGGCCGTGCTCGTCGAGCAGGTCCTCGTACGCCTGCACCTGGGCCCGCACCACCGGGTCCTTCAGCGCCTGCGCCGCCCGGCCGCCCGAGGTGCGCGAGCCCGACGTGCCCTCGCGCTCCTTGCGCAGCGCCCCGCCGAGCAGGCCCTGCTGGAGGGGCGACCAGGGGATGACCCCGACGCCGTACTCCCGCGCGGCCGGGATGACCTCCATCTCGGCGCGCCGCTCGAACAGGTTGTACAGGCACTGCTCGCTGACCAGGCCGACCCGGCCGGTGCGCGCGGCGGTCTCGTTGGCCTGGGCGATCTTGTACCCGGGGAAGTTGGACGAGCCCGCGTACAGCACCTTGCCCTGCTGGACCAGGACGTCGACCGCCTGCCAGATCTCGTCGAAGGGCGTGTCCCGGTCCACGTGGTGGAACTGGTACAGATCGATGTAGTCGGTGTTCAGGCGCTTCAGGCTCGCCTCGACGGCCCGGCGGATGTTCACCGCCGACAGCTTGTCGTGGTTGGGCCAGGCCTCGCCCTCGGCCATGTTCCCGTACACCTTGGTGGCGAGCACCGTCCGGTCCCGCCGACCGCCGCCCCGCGCGAACCAGGAGCCGACGATCTCCTCGGTCCAGCCCCGGCGCCCGGTGTCGCCGTACACGTTGGCCGTGTCGAAGAAGTTGACGCCCGCGTCCAGCGCGGAGTCCATGATCGCGTGGCTCGTGGCCTCGTCGGCGCCGCCGCCGAAGTTCATCGTGCCGAGCACCACTCGGCTGACCCTCAGTCCCGTACGTCCCAGCTGCGTGTACTCCATGGGTTCCATGGAACCCGGTTGGAGTGCGCTCAAGGCAAGGGGTAGGGCTCGCCGATCCCCCACGCCTGGTGCATCGCGTCCGCGAAGGCCGCCGCCAGCTTGTGCTCGCCGCTGACCCCCGGGTGCGTGCCGTCGTAGGTGTCGGTGTCGACGTCGTACGCGCGCGGCGGCGAGGCCAGCAGCACCGGGGAGTTGGGCTCGTCCAGGTCGGCGACCGCCTTGGCGAGCAGTTCGTTGAAGCGCTCGCACTCGGCCGCGAACGGGGCGTCCGAGTGGGCCCGCACGTTGGGGATCACGGGCAGCAGCACGGCGCGCAGGTACGGGTCGGCGGCGCGGGCCTCGGCGAAGAACTCCCGTACGTTCGCGGCGGTCTGCTCGGCCGTCGTGTAGAAGCCCAGGTCGATCAGGCCCAGCGAGATCAGCAGCACGTCCGGCTTGTGCCGGGCCACCGTCCCGCGGATCAGCGGGGCCATGTGCTGCCAGCCCTCGCCCCAGCCCGCCAGGTGCTTGCGGGCCCGGTCGGGGAAGCCGGGGTCGCCGTACAGGTGCGAGACGGGCTCGCCCGTCGAGGTGTCGTACAGCTCGCAGCGCGGACCGACGATCCGGTACGGGCCGCCGAAGGTCGCGTTGAGGTGCTGCCACATCCGGTAGCGCCAGGTGAAGTCGCCGGCGCGCCCGATGGTCATGGAGTCGCCGACGAACATGAAGCGCATGGGGGCCATCATCCCCGACCCGGGCCCTGCCGTGCGATGTGACCATGGACACTGGACCCATGCGTGCGCTGCGTTCGACGACCCTGGCCCTGGCCGCCGCGACCGTGTTCCTGGCGGGGGCACCGGCCGTCGCGGACGACGGCGGCTTCACCATCGAGGACCCGAGGATCGACGAGTCCAGCGGCCTGGCGGCCAGCCGCCGCCACCCCGGCGTGTACTGGACGCACAACGACCAGGACGAGCCACGGGTGTTCGCGGTCGACTCCCGTACCGGGAAGACGGTCGCCACGGTCACCTTCAGCGGCGTCGGCAGGCCCCGCGACATGGAGGCGGTCTCCGTCGGCCCGGACGGCGACCTGTACGTCGGGGACATCGGCGACAACCTCAACGGCAGCTGGGACCACGTGTGGATCTACCGCTTCCCGGAGCCGGCGGAGCTGCGCGACCAGACGGTGAAGGCCGTGCAGTACGTCGTGAAGTACGCCGACGGGCCGCGCGACGCCGAGTCCCTGATGATCCACCCGAAGACCGGCCGGGCCTACATCGCCTCCAAGAACAAGCAGGGCGGCGGGCTGTACGAGGGCCCGGCGAAGCTCTCCGCCCGGGGCACCAACACCTTCCGCAGGGTGGCCGAGGTGCCCTGGGTCACCGACGGCGCGTTCTCGCCCGACGGCGCGCACCTGGCGCTGCGCGGCTACCTCGGCGCCTGGGAGTACCCCTGGAAGGACGGCCGCCCGGGCGGGGAGGAGGCCCTGGCCATCGGCTTCGAGGGGCAGTCGGAGTCGGTCACCTACACCCCGGACGGCTCGGCGCTGATGTTCGGCGCGGAGGGCGTGCGCAGCCGGGTGACACGGCTCGCGGTGGACCGCCCGGGGGCGGAGCGGCCCTCGAACGACGGCGGCTCGCCGTCGGGGGAGGCGGGCAAGGGCGACGGCGGCGGGGGGCAGAGCAAGGGGAACTTCACGCTGGGCGTGGTCGTCCTGGCGGTGGCGACGGCGCTGACCCTGGGGATCAAGCGGATGCTGCGCCGGGACTGACGGCGGGGCCGTCCTTCCGGAGGGTGGGCCCGCGAGGGGAGAACGGGCCCACCCGGCCGGGGGGAGGCGTGTGCATGCCAAGTCGTGAAGGGGGAGACGCGACCGGGCCGCCAGCGATGCTAGGGAACCCGGAGCCGTCCGGCCAGAGCGGTTATCGGCCGCGGGCACGCGCGAGGGGCCCCGTCCGACACCGGACGGGGCCCCTCGCGTACGTACCGTCAGAGCTCTGCGTACAGAGGTCTGCGTACCGTCAGAGGTTCTCGATCACGTGGTCCACGCACGCCGTCAGCGCGCGCACGTCCGCCGGGTCGACCGCCGGGAACATCGCGATCCGCAGCTGGTTGCGGCCCAGCTTGCGGTACGGCTCGGTGTCCACGATCCCGTTGGCGCGCAGCACCTTGGCGACCGCCGCCGCGTCCACCTCGTCCGCGAAGTCGATCGTGCCGATCACCTGCGAGCGCTTGTCGGCGTCCGCGACGAACGGCGAGGCGTACTTGGACTCCTCCGCCCACCCGTACAGCGCCTGGGAGGACTCCTTGGTGCGGGCCGTCGACCAGGCCAGGCCGCCCTGCCCGTTGATCCACTTCAGCTGCTCGTTCAGCAGGAACAGCGTGGTCAGCGCCGGGGTGTTGTACGTCTGGTTCTTCAGCGAGTTGTCGATCGCGGTCGGCAGGCTGAAGAACTCCGGCACGTGCCGGCCCGAGGCGTGCACGCGCGCCGCGCGCTCCAGGGCGGCGGGCGAGAACACGCCGATCCACAGGCCGCCGTCGGAGGCGAAGGACTTCTGCGGGGCGAAGTAGTACACGTCGGTCTCGGCGATGTCCACGGGCAGGCCGCCCGCGCCGGACGTCGCGTCCACCAGGACCAGCGCGCCCTCGTCGGCGCCCGCGACCCGGCGGATCGGGGCGGCCACGCCGGTGGAGGTCTCGTTGTGCGTGAACGCGTACGCGTCCACCCCGGCCTCGGCGACCGGCTCCGGGTGCGTGCCCGGGTCCGAGGAGATCACCGAGGGGTCGGCCAGCCACGGCGCCTGCTTGGCGGCCTTGGCGAACTTCGACGAGAACTCGCCGAACGACAGGTGCTGGGACTTGTTCTCGATCAGGCCGTGCGTCGCCACGTCCCAGAAGGCGGTGGACCCGCCGTTGCCCAGGACCACCTCGTAGCCCTCGGGCAGCGAGAACAGGTCGCGCACGCCGTCGCGTACCTCGCCGACCAGGTTCTTGACCGGTGCCTGGCGGTGGGAGGTGCCCAGCAGGGAGGTGCCGGTGGCGGCGAGGGCGTCCAGCGCCTCCGTACGCACCTTGGAGGGGCCCGCGCCGAAACGGCCGTCGGCGGGCTTGATGTCAGCGGGAATCCGGATCTCAGCCACGGGCCGGAGCCTAGTGCCTCCCGGGGCGGGCCGAGCACCGTGTCCGTCGGGTGAGACGCGCGGACGGGAGCGGCACGGGCGCACGCCGGGGGCGCCCAGGACCTGTCGGGCATGCTGACCCCCATGAGCGAGCCGGGACGGCGGGAGAAGAGGCAGCGCGCGCGGGACGGGGGCGGAGGGGGTGGTTCCGTGCCGGGTGGTTCCCTGCCGGGCGGGGGCGGGCGTGCTGGTTCCGTGCCGGGTGGTTCCCTGCCGGGTGGTGGCGTGCGGGGTGGTTCCGTGCCGTGTGGTTCCCCGCCGGGCGGGGGCGGACCCGTCGGTTCCGTACCGGACGCGGACGGGGGCGAGCGCGCCCGTGCCGTGGAGGCGGCCCTGCGCGCCGCTGTGCGCGGCGAGGTCGACTTCGGGTCCACCGCCCGGGCCCTGACCACCATGGACGCCTCCAACTACCGCCGGGTGCCGCTGGGCACGGTCGCCCCGCGCGACGCCGACGACGTGGCCGCCGCCCTGGACGCCTGCCGGGCCCACGGCGTGCCCGTCGTCCCGCGCGGCGGCGGCACCTCCATCGCCGGCCAGGCCACCGGCACCGGGGTCGTCCTCGACTTCACCCGGCACATGAACGCCCTGCTGGAGCTGGACCCCGAGGCCCGCACCGCCGTCGTCCAGCCCGGCCTCGTCCTGGACCGGCTGCGCGAGCGCGCCGCCCCGCACGGCCTCACCTTCGGGCCCGACCCCTCCACCCACAGCCGCTGCACCCTCGGCGGCATGATCGGCAACAACGCCTGCGGCTCCCACTCCGTCGCCTGGGGCACCACCGCCGACAACGTCCACGCCCTCGCCGTCACCGGCTACGACGGCACCCCGCGCCGCCTCGCCCGGGGCTGGGACGGCGCCCCCGAGGGACTGAGCGACCTCGTCGCCGCCCACCTCGCCCCGCTGCGCACCGGCTACCCGCGGGGACTGCCCCGGCGGATCTCCGGGTACGCGATCGACGCCCTGCTGCCCGAGCACGGCACCGACCTCGCCCGCGCCTACTGCGGCAGCGAGGGCACCCTCGCCGTCCTCACCGAGGCCACCGTGCGCCTCGTCGAGGCCCCGCCCGCCCGGGCCCTCGCCGTCCTCGGCTACCCCGACGAGGGCGCCGCCGCCGACGCCGCCCCCGGACTCCTGCCGCACCACCCGCTCACCGTCGAGGGCATGGCCGCCGACCTGGTGCGCGACCCGGCCGCCCGGGCCGCCCTGCCGCGCGGCGCCGCCTGGCTGTTCGCCGAGGCCGGCGGCGCCACCCCCGAGGAGGCCCGGGCCCGCGCCGCCGCCCTGGCCCGCGCCGCCGACCCGCTCGACGCCCGGGTGGTCACCGACCCCGCCGGGCAGCGCGCCCTGTGGGCGCTGCGCGAGGACGCGGCGGGCACCGCGACCCGCGGGCCCGACGGCGGCGAGGCCTGGCCCGGCTGGGAGGACTGCGCCGTGCCGCCCGCCCGGCTCGGCGCCTACCTGCGCGACTTCCGCGCCCTGCTGGCCCGGCACGGCCTCAGCGGCACGCCCTACGGCCACTTCGGCGACGGCTGCGTCCACGTGCGCGTCGACTTCGACCTCGTCACGCCCCGGGGGGTGGCCCGCTTCCGGGAGTTCTCCGAGGACGCCGCCGAGCTGGTCGCCGCGCACGGCGGCTCGCTGTCCGGCGAACACGGCGACGGGCTGGCCCGCGCCGAACTCCTGCCGAGGATCTACGGGCCCGAACTCATCGGCCTCTTCGGCCGGTTCAAGGACCTGTGGGACCCGGACGGCGGCCTCAACCCCGGCGTCCTGGTCCGCCCCGCGCCCCTCGACGCCGACCTGCGCTTCGCGGTCCTGCCCCGTACGCCCGTCGACGTGGCCTTCGGCTACCCGCAGGACGGCGGCGACTTCAGCGCGGCCGTCCGCCGCTGCGTGGGCGTCGCCAAGTGCCGTACGCAGGGCCCCGCTTCGGGCCCGTCCGTGATGTGCCCCTCCTACCGGGCCACCGGCGAGGAGGCGCACTCCACGCGCGGGCGGGCGCGCCTGCTGCACGAGATGCTCGCGGGCGAGGTCGTCACCGACGGCTGGCGGTCGCGGGAGGTGCTGGACGCCCTCGACCTGTGCCTGTCCTGCAAGGGGTGCCGCAGCGACTGCCCCACCGGCGTCGACATGGCCACCTACAAGGCCGAGTTCCTGCACCAGCACTACGCGGGCCGCCGCCGCCCCGCCGCGCACTACGCGCTCGGCCACCTCCCGCGCTGGCTGCGCGCCGCCGCGCCGCACGCGCGGCTGCTCAACCTCGCGGCGCGCGTCCCCCCGCTCGCCGCCCTCGCCAAGCGCGCCGCGGGCCTCGCCCCCGAACGCGACCTGCCGCGCCTCGCCCCGGAGACCTTCCGGGACGCCTGCGCGGCGCGCGGCCCCCAGCCCGAGGCCCCCGACCTGCTGCTGTGGCCGGACACCTTCACCGAGCACCTGTCGCCCCAGGTGGGCGGCGCGGCCCTGGCCGTCTTCGACGCGGCGGGCCTCACGGCGGCGGTCCCCCAGGGCCGGGTCTGCTGCGGCCTCACCCTGGTCTCCACCGGCCAGCTCGACCACGCGCGCCGGGTGATGCGCCGCACCCTGGACGCCCTCGGCCCGCTGGACGGCCGCCCCGTCGTCGTCCTCGAACCCAGCTGCGCCGCGGCCCTGCGCACGGACCTGCCCGAACTCCTCGGGGACGACCCGCGCGCCGGTGAACTGGCCGCCTCCGTACGCACCTTCGCCCAGGCCCTGGAGGAACTGGCCCCGCACTGGCAGCCCCCGCGCCTGGACCGCCCGGTGGCCGGCCAGACCCACTGCCACCAGCACGCGGTCCTGGGCGACGCGGCCGAACGCCGCCTGCGCGCCCGCGCGGGCCTCACCGGCACGCTCAGCGGCGGCTGCTGCGGCCTGGCGGGGAACTTCGGCTTCGAGAAGGGCCACCACGAGGTGTCGGTGGCCTGCGCGGAGGACCAACTGCTTCCGTCGGTACGCAAGTCACCCCCGGCCACGGAACTCCTGGCGGACGGCTACTCCTGCCGCACGCAACTGTCCCAACTGGAGGGCCTCCGGGCGAGGCACTTGGCGGAGGTCCTGGCGGAGGGGCTGGGGTAGGGGGGCTTCCGGTGGCCGGGGCCGGGGCAGACGGGCCGGCGCATCACCTCCGGACAGGCACGAGGGACGTCGGCGAGTCGAGCCACACGCGTTCGCCGTCGTCGTCCACGGTCAGCCCGAAGCGCTCGAAGCCCGGACGCCCCTGGGCGTCCCACCAGCGCCACGCGAGCTCCAGCTCGTCCCAGAGCCGGCGTGCGCCGAACTGGACGACGCCGAACTTCTCGTGTCCCGGGACGTAGTCCGCCGTCGCCCAGGCCGAGACCCGCATGTTCAGCAGCCACAGGCGGTAGGAGCCGCCGTCGAGCCACTCGACGCGGCAGAACAGGTCCGGTACCTGAACACCGATGGCGAACATGTGGATCCAGTCCCCCACGTCATCAGGCGAGAGGGTCGTCTCCGAGCGCACGCCGACGTCCGGCCACCGGTCCGCCTTGGGGAACCGGGCGGTCGCGGGGAACGACTTGCGTTGCGTACTGATGCGCATGAACGCCGACGACGCCACGAACGGGCCTTCGGCCGTGCCGTCCTCGCCCACGGTGAGCCGGGCCACGGCTTCGCCGCCGTACGCCGGTCCCCACGGAGTGACGATCAGACCGCCCGCCACGGTCTGTTCGCGCCACGCTGCCGGGACGCTGCCGACCGAGCACGTAGCGATCAGGCGATCGTACGGTGAGCCGTCGGCGTAGCCCTCCGCGCCGTCCCCGGTGATGACCTTCGGGTGCAGGCCCGCGAGACGCAGTCGGTCGCGGGCGGCCGCGGCCGTCGTGTGGTCGACCTCGACCGACATGATGTTGTCACCGCCGAGCCGGTGTGCCAGGAGCCCGGCGTTCCAGCCCGTGCCCGTGCCGACCTCCAGCACCTTCTGTCCCTCGGCCACGTCGAGCGCGGTGAGCATGGTGAACACCATCGTCGGCATGCTGTTCGAACTCGTCGGTGTCCGCCCCCTCTGGGGTCCGGTGTACCGGCCGCCGTCCCACTGCGTCGTGATCGGCGCGTCCCGGTACACGGCGTCCCACCAGAGGTCCGGATCGCCGTCCAGGGTGACCCGGTCGTCCTGACGGTTCATCCCCGCGCGCCCGGGCCAGATGGTGTCGGGGACGAACAGGTGGCGCGGCACCGCCCGGTAGGCGGGGAGCCATTCACCCGTGAGCGCGCCCGACTCCATGAGCGCGGAGGCGAGCCGCGGCGGGCCCGCCTCCTCCGGATCGTTGTCCGTCGCGGTCACTTGCCGTCCGCCGGGTTCTGCCCGTCACTGGTATTGCCGCCCTCGTCGCTGCCCCCGCCGCCGTGCTTGTTGCCGGAGTCACTGTCGTCCTGCGGGTTACCGGCCATGAAGAGGGTCCACCATTTCGTCATTGCGCGACCTCCGTTGTCAGCCCGTTCTTCGAACGCCCGAACGGAGATCCAGTGGTCCCGTCCCGGGCGCATGATCCCCCGGCGGTACGAGGGCCCTCGTCCGGCTGGCGATCTGTCCTTCTTCTACGCAACCGCACGAAGGCACTCGGCGGTACCGTTGAAGGGCGGCCGGAGTATGAAAGCCATGAACGCCACGTCAGAGGTCGGGAGTTGAGGCCATGGCCAGTCGAGCACGCACCCCGAACCCCGACCTGGCGCGCCTGCTCGACCAGGCCGGGTGGACGCGCTCGCAGTTCGCGTCGATCATCAACCGCATGGGCGCCGAAGCCGGGATGCACCTTCGGTACGACCAATCGGCCGTGTCGCACTGGGTGAGCGGCACCATGCCGAACGCGCCGGTCAGGCGTCTGATCGTCGAAGCGTTCTCGCGCAAGCTGCACCGCACCGTCACACACGCGGAAGCAGGTCTGCCGATGGTGCCGTCCGGTCAAGCGCCGTCGGAGGTCGCCACTGTCGAGGAAATCGTCGATCTAGGAAGGGCTGACATGGACCCGTCCCGTCGGGGTGTGATCGCCGCAGCCGGCCTGTTCTCCGCCACCTTGGCCGTGCCGCTCTTCGCTGAAATCGCCCACGCCGCGGAAAAGCCGCCGGTGGCGTCGGGCAAGAAGACGGTACGGATCGGTGCGGGTCAGGTCGAGTCCGTACGAAGGATGACGGACAAGATCGCGGACATCCTTGACGAACTCGGTGGTGCGCACGCCCGGCCGATGGCCGCCGCCTTCCTCGTCAACACCGTCGTCCCGTGGCTGCGCGCGGAAGCAACAGCCGCCGTCCGGAGGGACATGTGGGCCGCCGCGTCCGACTTTGTGTACCTGACCGGCTGGATGGCGATGTACGAGCGGGACCACGGTACCGCGCAGACCTACTACCTCAAGGCGCTGCGGCTCGCGGGGCGGGCGGAAGACCACGTGACGTACTGCCGGACGCTTCGGGGCATGAGCCTGCAGGCCTCCCACCTCGGTCACGGGCCCCTCGCGCTGGAATTGGCGG
This sequence comes from Streptomyces sp. NPDC001941, assembly GCF_040296945.1. Taxonomy (NCBI): domain Bacteria; kingdom Bacillati; phylum Actinomycetota; class Actinomycetes; order Kitasatosporales; family Streptomycetaceae; genus Streptomyces; species Streptomyces sp. NPDC001941. The sequence continues at coordinate 98,375 of NZ_JBEOYE010000017.1, forward strand.
ACTCCGCCGCCGAAGCGGCGCCGAAAGCGGGTCCACGACTTCGAGCGTTCCTCACCGGTCAACAAGCGCATGCCGCTTCGATGGTCGGGGATCACCGCCGCGCACGGGGTCTGCTCGCCGCCACCGAATCCGCCCTGATGCGGGCGGACAACAGGCGTGAGTCGATCGGTGGGTACGACCATGCGGCCTACTCGTTCCACGTCTCCCACGTGCTCCACGAGGGAAAGGACCTTCCGGGGTCGATCAGCGCACTGCAGCAGGCGCTCAGGGTCCAGCCGCCTCATGAACGCCAAGGGCGTGTGCACTTCAACGCCGTATTGGCGCAACGGCAAATGGAACACGGTCATGTGGATGCGGCGTGCGAGTCGTGGTCGCGTTTCCTCGCGGACTACGAGCACATTTCGTCTTCCCGCGGAGACGAGCACTTCGACACCATGCGCCTGCGCCTGAAGCCGCACAGGAACGTCCGCGCGGTACGTGAACTCGCGCCACGCATTCGACAGGTGGCCGCACTCAAGGGATAGGCGCGTGGAGGGGGTAGAAGGCCCCGCACCCGCGCCCCAATGGCCCCAGCGCCCCGTACCGGAGCGCACCCGTACCCCCCTACCGCCCCCGTACGATCCCCCTCGCCACCTCCAGCAGTGCTCCCACCGCCGGGTGCGTGTCGCCGTCGCGCCAGGCCAGGGTCACCCGGAGCGGTGGGGCGTCGGTCAGGGGGCGGAACTCCACGCCCGGGTACGGGTGCATCCCCGCCGTCGAGGCCGCCGACACCCCCACCCCGCGCCCCGCCGCGATCGCCGCCAGCCAGTCGTCGGTGTTGCCCACCGTCAGCGTCGCCGACGGCCGCCCGCCCTCGGGCCACAGCTCCACCGTGGTCGTCCCCGACACCGTGTTCAGCACCACCGGCTCCGCCGCCAGGTCGGCCAGCGTCAGGGTCGCGCGCCGGGCCAGCGGGCCGTCGGCCGCGACCGCCGCGACCCGCCGCTCCACCAGCAGCTCCTCCGTCACCAGGCCCGGCGCGTCCACCGGCCCCCGCAGCAGCGCCGCGTCGACCTCGCCGCGCAGCAGCCCCGCGGTGCGGTCGTCCACCCGCAGCAGTTCCAGCGGCGTCCCCGGGTGCTCCCGCTGCCAGCGCCGCAGCAGCGGCGTCGTGTACGGGCCGAAGGCCGACCAGGCGTGCCCGAGCCGCAGCGGCCGGTGCGCCAGTGCCGCCGGGTCGACCGCCGCGTCGAACGCGGCGACGGCGGCCCGCGCCGGTCCGAGCAGCGCCCGCCCCTCGGCGGTGAGGGCCAGGTGGTGGGTGGAGCGGTCGACCAGCCGCGTCCCCAGGTGGCGTTCGAGTGCGGCCAGCGTCCTGGAGGCGGCGGGCTGGGTGATCCCGAGGTGTTCGGCGGCCCGGGTCACGCCGCCCTCGCGGGCGATGGCGAGGAAGCAGCGCAGGTGGCGGACCTCGATCGACGATGTCATGCGCGCGGAGCATAACCGCAGTGCAGAACGCATTTCACAGAGCGCGCCGCGATCCGTACCGTGAACCGGGTGACCACCGCACGTACGGCCGAGAACGGCAGCCCCGCAGCCTCCGCGCACCCCGCCGACCCCGCGGCGTCCGCAAGCGGCCCCGTCCCCGGGTCCGGCCGTTCCCTCGGCGCGCTCGGGCCGGTCGCGCTGGTCCTCGCGGGCGGGCTCTCCGTCCAGTTCGGCGCGGCGGTCGCGGTCCTGCTGATGCCCAGGGCCGGCGCCTTCGGCGTGGTGACCCTGCGCCTGGTGCTCGCGGCGCTGGTGCTGCTCGTGGTGTGCCGCCCCCGGCTGCGCGGCCACTCGCGCGCGGACTGGGGCACGGTGGTCGTCTTCGGCGCCGCCATGGCCGCCATGAACGCGCTCTTCTACCAGGCGGTGGACCGCATCCCGCTGGGCGCCGCGGTGACCCTGGAGGTGCTGGGCCCGCTGGTCCTCTCGGTGGCGGCCTCGCGCCGTCTGGTGAACGTGCTCTGGGCCGCCCTGGCCCTGGGCGGGGTGGCCCTGCTGGGCGGCGGCGGCTTCGGCGGCGGCCTGGACCCGGTGGGCGCGGCGTGCGCGCTGGGCGCGGGCGCGATGTGGGCGGCCTACATCGTCTTCAGCGCCCGCACCGGGCGGCGCTTCCCGCAGGCGGACGGGCTGGCGCTGGCGATGGCGGTCGGCGCGCTGCTGACGCTGCCGCTGGGGCTGGTGGAGTCCGGTTCCCGGCTGGTGGTCCCGTCCACGGTGCTGCTGGCGCTCGGGGTGGCCGTGATGTCCTCGGTGCTGCCGTACACCCTGGAGCTGCTGGCCCTGCGCAGGCTGCCCGCGCCCACGTTCGCGGTCCTGATGAGCCTGGAGCCGGCGATCGCCGCGGTGGCCGGCTTCCTGCTCCTGGACCAGGTGCTCTCGGCCCGGGACGCGGTGGCGATCGCGCTGGTCATCGCGGCCAGCATGGGCGCGGTGCGCTCGGCCACCAAGGCGGGCAGGCCCGCGCCGATCGACGGCTAGTACGCCCAGTACGCCTCAAGACCCCGCCGATCGACCGCTCGTCACCTCCCAAGACCCCCGCGCCACGGGACAGTTGCGGCCGCGCACCCCGCGCGGAAACCAAAGCAAGCACGCTTGATTGTTTCTCGCGGCGCTGCCATGCTCGCCACGCAACGACACACCGCCGCCCCCCGAGGGGAGCACCAACGTGTCCCACCCGCCCGGCCGCCCCACCGCACTCCTGACCGGCCTGCTCGGCGACCTCCGCGACGAGGGCGCCCAGCTCGACGCCCTGGTCGCCGGAGTGCCCGACGCCGCCTGGGCCACGCCCACCCCGGCCGCCGGCTGGAGCGTCGCCCACCAGGTCGCCCACCTCGCCTGGACCGACGAGGCCGCGCTGCTCGCCGCGCACCGGCCCGACGCCTTCGCCGCGCACGTCGAGCAGGCGCTGAAGGCCCCGGACTCCTTCGTCGACGAGGGCGCCGCTGCGGGCGCCGCGCTCCCGCCCCGCGAGCTGCTCGCCCGCTGGCGCACCGGGCGGGACCGGCTCGCGGAGACCCTGCGCGACGCCCCCGCGGGCACCCGGCTGCCCTGGTACGGCCCGGCCATGTCGGCCGCCTCCATGGCGAGCGCCCGGCTGATGGAGACCTGGGCCCACGGCCAGGACGTCGCCGACGCCCTCGGAGTCGTACGCACCCCCACCGACCGGCTCCGGCACGTCGCCCGGATCGGCGTGCGGGCCCGGGACTACGCCTACTTCGTACGCGAACTCACGCCGCCCGCACAGGAGTTCCGCGTCGAGCTGACCGGCCCCGACGGGCAGCTGTGGACGTACGGACCCTGGGACGCCGCCCAGCGGGTCACCGGACCGGCCCTCGACTTCTGCCTGCTGGTCACCCAGCGCGCCCACCGCGCCGACCTGGCCGTGCTCGCCGAGGGACCCGACGCCGACCGCTGGCTGGACATCGCCCAGGCCTTCGCCGGACCGGCCGGGAACGGGCGCCCGCGCAAGGGGGAGCGATGACCGGCCCGCTGCGGATCGGCAACGCCTCCGGCTTCTACGGCGACCGCTTCGACGCGGTCCGCGAGATGCTGGAAGGAGGCCCCCTCGACGTCCTCACCGGCGACTACCTGGCCGAGCTGACCCTGCTCATCCTCGGCCGCGACCGCCTCAAGGACCCCTCCCTCGGCTACGCCAAGACCTTCCTGCGCCAGCTGGAGGACACCCTCGGCCTCGCCCACGACAAGGGCGTGAAGATCGTCGCCAACGCGGGCGGCCTCAACCCCGCTTCCCTGGCCGGCGCCGTCCGCGACCTCGCCGCCAAGCTGGGCGTCCCGGTGCGCGTCGCGCACGTCGAGGGCGATCTGCTCCCCGCCGAGGACGGCGTGCTGACCGCCAACGCCTACCTCGGCGGCTTCGGCATCGCCGCCTGCCTGCGGGCCGGCGCCGACGTCGTGGTCACCGGCCGCGTCACCGACGCCGCCCTGGTCACCGGGCCCGCCGCCGCCCACTTCGACTGGGGCCCCGACGACCTCGACGCGCTCGCCGGGGCCGTGGTCGCCGGGCACGTCCTGGAGTGCGGCACCCAGGCCACCGGCGGCAACTACTCCTTCTTCCGCGAACTGCCCGGCGAGGGGGCGCGCCGCCCCGGCTTCCCGATCGCCGAGATCCACGCCGACGGCTCCTGCGTCATCACCAAGCACCCCGGCACCGGCGGCGCGGTCGACCTCGGCACGGTCACCGCGCAACTGCTCTACGAGACCGGCGGCGCCCGCTACGCCGGGCCCGACGTCACCGCCCGCCTGGACACGGTGCGCCTGTCCCGGGAGGGACCGGACCGGGTGCGGATCGGCCCGGTGCGCGGCGAGGCCCCGCCGCCCACGCTCAAGGCCGGGGTCACCCGGCTCGGCGGCTGGCGCAACGAGGTGGTGTTCGTGCTCACCGGCCTGGACGTGGACGCCAAGGCGGAGCTGGTCAAGGCGCAGGTGGACGACGCCTTCGGGCGGGCCGGGGCGCGCCCGGCCGAGGTGCGCTGGGAGCTGGCGCGCACCGACCGGGCCGACGCGGACACCGAGGAGACGGCCAGCGCGCTGCTGCGGCTGGTGGTGCGGGACGCGGACGCCGGGCGGGTGGGGCGGGCGGTGAGCGGCGCGGCGGTGGAGCTGGCGCTCGGCTCCTACCCGGGCTTCCACGTGACGGCGCCGCCGGGGCGCGGGGCGCCGTACGGGGTGTTCGAGGCGCGGTACGTGCCCAGGGACGCGGTGGAGCACGTCGCGGTGGTGCCGGACGGGTCGCGGGTGGCGGTGCGGGAGCCCGTACGGACAAGGGTGTTGGAGCCGGTCGAGGAGCCCGAGCCGCCCGCGCCGCTGCCGCCGGGGCCGGTGCGGCGGGCGCCGCTGGGCCGGGTGGCGGGGGCCCGCAGCGGGGACAAGGGCGGGGACGCGAACGTGGGGGTGTGGGCGCGGACGGATGACGGATGGCGATGGTTGGTCCATCAGATGACCGTTGACCAACTTCGTCAGCTGCTACCTGAAATCCGTCATCTGTCAGTCGTCCGTCATCAGTTGCCCCACCTGCGGGCCCTCAACTTCACCGTCCACGGGCTCCTCGGCGAGGGCGTCGCCTCCCAGGCCCGCTTCGACCCGCAGGCCAAGGCCCTGGGCGAATGGCTGCGCGCCCGCCACCTCGACATACCGGTGTCCCTGCTCGACGACGCCCCGGAGGACCTCACGTGACCGTGCTCAGCAGCGCCCTCGACCCGCGGGACGCCGACCACCTGGCCCACCGCGAGGCCATGCTCGCCAAGCTCGCCGCCCTGGAGGCCGAGCACGCCAAGGCCCTCGCGGGCGGCGGCGAGAAGTACACCGAGCGCCACCACCGGCGCGGCAAGCTGCTGGCCCGCGAGCGGATCGAGCTGCTCCTCGACCCCGACTCGCCGTTCCTGGAGCTGTCGCCGCTGGCCGCCTGGGGCAGCGACTACCCGGTCGGCGCGTCCATGGTCACCGGCATCGGCGTGATCGAGGGCGTGGAGTGCCTGGTCACCGCCAACGACCCGACCGTGCGCGGCGGCGCCTCCAACCCCTGGACCCTGAAGAAGGCCCTGCGCGCCAACGAGATCGCGCTCGCCAACCGGCTGCCCTGCGTCAGCCTCGTCGAGTCCGGCGGCGCCGACCTGCCCTCGCAGAAGGAGATCTTCATCCCGGGCGGCGCCATCTTCCGCGACATCACCCGGCTCTCGGCCGCCGGGATCCCCACGGTCGCGGTGGTGTTCGGCAACTCCACCGCCGGAGGCGCGTACGTCCCCGGGATGTCCGACCACACCGTGATGATCAAGGAGCGGTCCAAGGTCTTCCTCGGCGGGCCGCCGCTGGTGAAGATGGCCACCGGCGAGGAGAGCGACGACGAGTCCCTGGGCGGCGCCGAGATGCACGCCCGCACCTCCGGACTGGCCGACCACTACGCGCTGGACGAGCGGGACGCGCTGCGCACCGCCCGCCGGATCGTCGCCCGGCTCAACCACCGCAAGGCGCACGCCGATCCGGGCCCGGCCGAGCCGCCGAAGTACGACCCCGAGGAGCTGCTCGGCATCGTCCCCGGCGACCTCAAGGAGCCCTTCGACCCGCGCGAGGTGATCGCCCGGATCGTCGACGGCTCGGACTTCGACGAGTTCAAGCCGCTGTACGGGACCTCGCTGACCACCGGCTGGGCGCGGCTGCACGGCTACCCGGTCGGCATCCTCGCCAACGCCCAGGGCGTGCTGTTCTCCGCCGAGTCGCAGAAGGCCGCCCAGTTCATCCAGCTCGCCAACCAGCGGGACATCCCGCTGCTCTTCCTGCACAACACCACCGGTTACATGGTCGGCAAGGAGTACGAGCAGGGCGGCATCATCAAGCACGGCGCGATGATGATCAACGCGGTGTCCAACTCGAAGGTCCCGCACCTGTCGGTCCTGATGGGCGCCTCCTACGGCGCGGGCCACTACGGCATGTGCGGGCGCGCCTACGACCCCCGCTTCCTCTTCGCCTGGCCCAGCGCCAAGTCGGCCGTGATGGGCCCCCAGCAGCTCGCGGGCGTCCTGTCGATCGTGGCCAGGGCCTCGGCCGCGGCCAAGGGGCAGCCCTACGACGAGGAGGCCGACGCCGGACTGCGCGCCGTGGTGGAGCAGCAGATCGAGGCGGAGTCGCTGCCGGTGTTCCTGTCGGGGCGGCTGTACGACGACGGGGTCATCGACCCCCGCGACACCCGCACGGTCCTGGGGATGTGCCTGTCGGCGATCCACACGGCCCCGGTCGAGGGGACGCGCGGTGGCTTCGGCGTCTTCCGGATGTGACGGGCCCCGGCGCGGCCCGGGACGCGGCGAAGGACACCCACACGACGGAGGCGGTACGCCCATGGCACTGATCCGGACCCTGCTGGTCGCCAACCGGGGCGAGATCGCCTGCCGCGTCTTCCGCACCTGCCGGGAGCTCGGCATCGCGACGGTCGCGGTGTACGCGGACGCCGACGCGGGCGCGCTGCACGTGCGGGAGGCCGACGCGGCCGTGCGGCTGCCGGGGTCGGCGCCCTCGGACACGTACCTGCGCGGCGACCTGGTGGTGAAGGCGGCGCTCGCGGCGGGCGCGGACGCGGTCCACCCCGGCTACGGCTTCCTGTCCGAGAACGCCGGCTTCGCGCGGGCCGTCCTGGACGCGGGCCTGACCTGGATCGGGCCGCCGCCGGAGGCGATCGAGGCGATGGCGTCCAAGACCCGCGCCAAGGAGCTGATGGGCGTCGCCCCGCTCGCCTCGGTCACCGCGGCGGACCTGCCGGTGCTGGTGAAGGCGGCGGCGGGCGGCGGCGGCCGCGGCATGCGCGTGGTACGTGAACTGGGAGCCCTGGAAGAGGAGTTGGCGGCGGCCCGGGCGGAGGCGCTGAGCGCGTTCGGTGACGGGGAGGTCTTCGTCGAGCCCTACCTGGAGGACGGCCGCCACGTCGAGGTGCAGGTCCTCGCCGACGCGCACGGCACGGTGTGGACGCTGGGCACCCGGGACTGCTCCCTCCAGCGCCGCCACCAGAAGGTCGTTGAGGAGGCGCCCGCCCCCGGGCTCTCGGCCGCGCTCCAGGCCGAACTGGCCGGCTCCGCCCTGCGGGCCGCCCGCGCCACCGGCTACCTGGGCGCCGGGACGGTGGAGTTCCTGGTGCGGGGGGAGCGGGCGCACTTCCTGGAGATGAACACCCGCCTCCAGGTCGAACACCCCGTCACCGAGGCCGTGTTCGGCCTCGACCTGGTCGCCGAGCAGATCCGGATCGCCGAAGGGGCCGCCCTGGCCCCGGAGCCGCCGGCCGCGCGCGGCCACGCGGTGGAGGTGCGGCTGTACGCGGAGGACCCGGCGCGCGACTGGGCGCCGCAGACCGGGGTCCTCGACCGGTTCGACGTGCCGGACACCGTGCGCGTGGACACCGGCTTCGCCGCCGGGGACGCGGTCGGCGTGCACTACGACCCGATGCTCGCCAAGGTCGTCGCGCACGCCCCGACCCGCGCCGAGGCGGTGCGCCGGCTGGCCGGGGCGCTGGCCCGCACCCGGGTGCACGGCCTGACCACCAACCGCGACCTGCTGCACCGCACCCTGCTCCACCCCGACTTCGCCGGGGCCCGGATCGACACCGGCTTCTTCGACCGCCACCTGGACGCCCTGACCGGCCCCGGGGCGGGGGAGGAGCGGGCGGCGGTGGCCGCCGCGCTGGCGGACGCGGCGCGCCGGGGCGGCCGGTTCGGGGCCTGGCGCAACGTGCCGTCCGCGGCGCAGTCCAAGACCTACGGCGCGCACGAGGTGCGCTACCTGCGCACCCGCGACGGCTACGACGTACGGGCCCCGCAGGGCGTCCGCGCGGTCGCCGTCGCCCCGGACCGGGTGGCCCTCGAAGCCGACGGCGTCGTACGCCACTACGACGTCACCGCCTACCCGGACGGGCGCGTCCACGTCGACTCCCCGGCCGGGTCCTGGGCGCTGGCCGAGGCCCCCCGCTTCCCCGAGCCGGAGTCCGGCGCCGAACCGGGCTCCCTGCTCGCGCCGATGCCCGGCACGGTCGTCCGGGTCGCCGGGGTCGCCGTGGGCGAGCGCGTGACGGCCGGGCAGCCCCTCGTCTGGCTGGAGGCGATGAAGATGGAGCACCGCGTCACCGCTCCCGCCACCGGCACGCTCCACGCACTGCACGCCGCCCCCGGCCGCCAGGTCGAGGTCGGCGCCCTGCTCGCCGTCGTCAAGGAGGACGCCACACCATGAACAGCGTCACCACGAACGTCATCGAGACCGAGGAGCAGCGGGCCCTGCGCGCCGCCGTGGCCGCGCTGGGCCGCCGGCACGGGCGCGGCTACGACCGCGAGGCGCTGTGGGCGGAGGCCGGCAAGCTCGGCTACCTGGGCGTGAACCTCCCCGAGGAGTACGGCGGCGGGGGCTCCGGCATGGTCGAACTCTCCCTCGTCCTCGAGGAGTTGGGGGCGGCGGGCTGTCCGCTGCTGATGATGGTCGTCTCGCCCGCGATCTGCGGCACCGTCATCGCCCGGTTCGGCACCGAGGAGCAGAAGCGCCGCTGGCTGCCGGGCCTCGCGGACGGCACCCGCACCATGGCGTTCGGCATCACCGAGCCCGACGCCGGGTCCAACTCGCACCGCATCACCACCACCGCCCGCCGCGACCCGGACACCGGCGACTGGCTGCTGACCGGCCGCAAGGTGTTCATCTCCGGCGTCGACATCGCCGACGCCACCCTGATCGTGGGCCGCACCGAGGACTCCCGCACCGGACGGCTCAAGCCGTGCCTGTTCGTCGTCCCGCGCGACGCCGAGGGCTTCGGGCGCCGCCAGATCGACATGGAGCTCCAGGCCCACGAGAAGCAGTGGGAGCTGACCCTGGACGAGGTGCGGCTGCCCGCCGACGCGCTGGTCGGCGACGAGGACGCGGGCCTGCTCCAGCTGTTCGCCGGCCTCAACCCCGAGCGCGTCATGACCGCCGCGTTCGCGATCGGCATGGGGCGCTACGCGCTGGGCCGGGCCGTGGAGTACGCCAAGGAGCGCCAGGTGTGGAAGACCCCCATCGGCGCCCACCAGGCCATCGCCCACCCGCTCGCCCAGGCGCACATCGACCTGGAACTGGCGGCCCTGATGATGCGCAAGGCGGCACTGCTGTACGACGCGGGCGACGACATGGGCGCGGGCGAGGCCGCGAACATGGCGAAGTACGCGGCGGGCGAGGCGTGCGTCAAGGCGGTCGACCAGGCGGTGCACACGCTCGGCGGCAACGGCCTGACCCGCGAGTTCGGCCTGGCGTCGCTCATCACGGCGGCCCGGGTGGCGCGGATCGCCCCGGTCAGCCGCGAGATGATCCTGAACTTCGTCTCGCACCAGTCGCTGGGCCTGCCCAAGTCCTACTGAGGCCCAATTCATCACGGAACAAGGGGTGTTCCCGGATCCGACCGGATCCGGGGTCTCCCCAACCGGCCCGCGCAGGGGAGATTCTGACCTCCACCACACCGAGTCGCGTCGAAGGGACCGGCCATGTCGTCTGGGTCTTCCGGGTCGTCAGGTTCGTCAGGTTCGTCAGTGCAGTCAGGGATCCACCACAGCGAGTACGCGGACGTGCCGGCCGTCTCCCAGCCCATCCACGACGTCGTGCTGGGCCGGGCCGCCGCCGACTACGGTGACGCGCCCGCACTGGTCGACGGGATCACCGGCACCACCGTCAGCTACGCCCAGCTGGACCTCTACCACCGGCGCATCGCGGCGGCGCTGGCCGACGCGGGCGTGCGCAAGGGCGACGTGGTCGCCCTGCACAGCCCCAACTCGGTCGTCTACCCGGCCGTGTTCCACGCCGCGACCCGGGCCGGGGCCTGCGTCACCACCGTCCACCCGCTGGCCACGGCCGAGGAGTTCGCCAAGCAGCTCAATGACTCCTCGGCCCGCTGGATCGTCACCGTCTCCCCGCTCCTGGAAGTCGCCCGCCGCGCCGCCGAACTCGTCGGCGGCATCGAGGAGTTGTTCGTCTGTGACCGGGCCGAGGGGCACCGCTCGGTCCTCGACATGCTGGCCTTCGACGGGCCCGAGCCGCAGGTGGACATCGACCCCGCCGAGGACGTCGCCGTCCTGCCGTACTCCTCCGGCACCACCGGCGAGCCCAAGGGCGTCATGCTCACCCACCGCTCCCTGGCCACCAACCTCGCCCAGCTCCAGCCCCTGATCCCGATGGGCCCCGGCGACCGCATCCTCGCCGTCCTGCCGTTCTTCCACATCTACGGCATGACCGCGCTGCTCAACGCCCCGCTGCGGCACGGTGCCACCGTCGTCGTCCTGCCCCGCTTCGAACTCGACCAGTTCCTCGCCGCCATCGAGAAGCACCGCGTCACCGGCCTGTACGTCGCCCCGCCGATCGTCCTCGCCCTCGCCAAGCACCCCGCCGTCGCCCGCTACGACCTCAGCTCCCTGCGGTACCTGCTCAGCGCCGCCGCGCCGCTCGACGCGCGCCTCGCCCAGGCCTGCTCCGCCCGGCTCGGACTGCCGCCCGTGCGCCAGGCGTACGGCATGACGGAACTCTCTCCCGGCACCCACGCCGTCCCCCTGGACGCCCAGGACCCGCCGCCCGGCACCGTCGGCAAGCTCGTCCCCGGCACCGAGATGCGCGTCCTCTCCCTGGAGACGCCCGGCAAGGACGCCGCCCCCGGCGAGGAGGGCGAACTCGCCTTCCGCGGACCGCAGGTGATGAAGGGCTACCTGGGCCGCCCCGACGCCACCGCCGCCATGATCGACCCCGACGGCTGGGTGCACACCGGCGACGTGGGCCGCGTCGACGAGGACGGCTGGCTCTTCGTCGTCGACCGGGTCAAGGAACTCATCAAGTACAAGGGCTTCCAGGTCGCCCCCGCCGAACTGGAGGCGCTGCTGCTCACCCACGAGGGCATCGCCGACGCCGCCGTCATCGGCGTCTACGACGACGACGGCAACGAGGTGCCCAAGGCGTACGTCGTGCGCCAGCCCGGCGCCACCGACCTCGACGCCGACGCGGTGATGTCGTTCGTCGCGGCGAAGGTCGCACCGTACAAGAAGATCCGCCGCGTCGAGTTCGTCCAGGGAGTACCCCGGGCGGCATCGGGAAAGATCCTGCGACGCAGGCTCAGGGACCGGGAGGACGCATGACGGAGGAACCGGCGGTCTTGGTGTCGCCCCAGCCGGACCGGGGCATCACCACGCTCACCCTGGACGCGCCACGCGCCCGCAACGCACTCTCCGCCCGCCTCGTCGCCGAACTGGCCGGGGCGCTGGAGCGGTGCGGCAAGGATCCGGCCGTGCGCGCCGTCGTCCTCACCCACACCGGCGCTGTGTTCAGCGCGGGCGCCGACCTCAAGGCGCCGCCCAGCCCGTACGCCTTCGTGGACCTGATGCGGCAGATCGTGGAACTGCCCAAGCCCGTCCTCGCCCGCGTCACCGGCAAGACCCGCGCCGGTGGCCTGGGACTGCTCGGCGCCTGCGACGTCGTGATCGCCTCCGAGGAGTCCGACTTCGCGTTCACCGAAGTACGCATCGGGGTCGCCCCGGCCGTCATCTCCCTGCCGCTGCTGCCCCGCCTCGACCCGCGCGCCGCCGGACGCTACTACCTCACCGGCGAGACCTTCGACGCCGCCACGGCCCGCGCCATGGGCCTGGTCACCGAGACCGCGCCCGACGTCGACACCGCCCTCGCCCCGCTCCTCGACGCCCTGCGGCGCGGCTCCCCGCAGGGCCTGGCCCACAGCAAGCGCCTGGTCACGGCTAAGGTGCTGGAAACCTTCGAGCGCGACGCCGAGGAACTCGTACAGCGGTCGGCGTCGCTGTTCGCCTCCGCCGAGGCGCGCGAGGGGATGACCGCCTTCCTCGAACGACGGGACCCCGCATGGGTGTGGTGACACCACCCGCCAAGTCGCCCAAGCAGGACCGCAGCCGGGCCACCCGGCAGCGCCTCCTCGAAGCGGCCGTGGCCTGCCTGGCCGAGGTCGGCTGGGCGGGCTCGACGGTGTCCGTGGTCGCCGAGCGCGCCGGCGTCTCCCGCGGCGCCGCCCAGCACCACTTCCCCACCCGCGAGGGCCTGTTCACCGCCGCCGTCGAGTACGTCGCCGAGGAACGCTCCCAGGCCCTGCGCACCCTCCCGGCCCGCGACCGCGCCGCCGTCGTCGAGGCGCTCGTCGACCTCTACACCGGCCCGCTCTTCCGCGCCGCCCTGCACCTGTGGGTCGCCGCCTCCGACGAGGAACAGCTGCGCACCCGGGTCGTCGAGCTGGAAGCCCGGGTCGGCCGCGAGACCCACCGCATGGCCGTGGAACTGCTCAAGGCCGACGAGTCCCGCCCCGGCACCCGCGAGACCGTCCAGGGCTTCCTCGACATGGCCCGCGGACTGGGCCTGGCCAACCTCCTCACCGACGACCGCGCCCGCCGCCGCCGGGTCGTCGCCCAGTGGACGCGGATCCTGGACGGGGCGCTGGGGGAGCCGGACCGGGGGGCGTGATGCGGGGGGCGTGACCCGGCGTCCGAGGAGGTGACCCGGGGCGTGACCCCCGGGGGCATGACCCGGCAGCCGAGCAGCTGAGCCGGCGAGGCCGCCCACCGCTGTGACGGACGCCACACCGCGCCCGCCGTCCGCGCAGTATCCTGGCCCCATGCTTCCGCTCGTACGCCGTCGCCACGTGGACTACGTCCGCGTCACGAGCATGGCCTGTCAGCCGTACGCCTGACCCCGGCCACCCCTTCCACCACTCCGGACCCACACGCACCCACCCCGCCGCACCCCGCGCGGGCACCCGGTGCGGGCGCACACACCGCGCAGGCCGGGGACTCACCCAGCGGACGCACCCATGTCGCACACGCCCCTGTCGTACACGCAGCTCCCCGTCATCGACCTCTCCGCGGCCGACCGCGGCCCCCAGGCCCGCCGCCTGCTCCACGCCCAGCTGCACAGCGCGGCCCACGGCGTCGGCTTCTTCCAGCTCACCGGCCACGGCGTCACCCCGGAGCGCACCCGCGCCCTCACCGACGCCATGAAGGCCTTCTTCGCCCTGCCCGAAGCCGACCGGCTCGCCCTCGACAACGTCAACTCCCCCCACTTCCGCGGCTACACGCGCACCGGCGACGAACGCACCGGCGGCTCCCGCGACTGGCGCGACCAGCTCGACATCGGCCCCGAACTCCCCGCCCGCGCCCCCGCCCCCGGCGAACCCGCCTACTGGTGGCTCCAGGGCCCCAACCAGTGGCCCGCCGCCCTGCCCGCCCTGCGCACCGCCGCCCTCGACTGGATCGCCACCCTCACCGGCGTCGCCGAGAAGCTGCTCCACGAACTCCTCGCCGCCATCGGCGCCCCCGCCGACTTCTACGACGACGTCTTCGGCGACCGCGCCCACACCCACCTCAAGCTCGTCCGCTACCCCGGCAGCTCGGCCGACGGCAGCGCCCAGGGCGTCGGCGCCCACAAGGACTACGGCTTCCTCACCCTGCTGCACCAGGACACCGTCGGCGGGCTCCAGGTCCAGCGCGAGGACGGCGAGTTCCACGACGTGCCCCCGCTGCCCGGCGCGTTCGTCGTCAACCTCGGCGAGCTCCTCGAAGTCGCCACCGACGGCTACCTCCTCGCCACCAACCACCGCGTCGTCTCCCCGCCCGGCGCCACCGAGCGCTACTCGGTGCCGTTCTTCTACAACCCCCGGCTGGACGCCCGCGTGGAACCCCTCGCCTTCCCGTACGCCGCCCACGCCCCCGGCGTCACCACCGACCCGGAGAACCCGCTCTTCGCCGAGTACGGCCGCAACGAGCTCAAGGGCAAGCTGCGGGCCCACCCGCTCACCACCGCCCGCCAGCACGCCGACCTGATCCTCACCGAGGCCCGCCACGAGCAGCTCGCGGACGCGTGACGCCCGGGAACCCGGGGCCGGGAACGCCAACGGGGCCCGTCGCACGCCCACGTACGACGGACCCCGATGGCGAATCGTTCCGGCGCGGCGGGACCCGCCGCGCCCGATCGGCCGAGCCCGCTCAGCCGGCGATGTCGGCGAAGCCCTCGATCTCGCGCGGGCTCCGGGTGCCCGGACCCGTGTAGCGCGCCGAAGGACGCACCAGGCGCCCCGTCCGCTTCTGCTCCAGGATGTGCGCCGACCAGCCCGCCGTACGCGCACACGTGAACATCGACGTGAACATGTGCGCCGGGACCTCCGCGAAGTCCAGCACGATCGCCGCCCAGAACTCCACGTTCGTCGCCAGCACCCGGTCGGGACGCCGCGCGTGCAGCTCCTCCAGCGCCGCCTTCTCCAGCGCCTCCGCCACCTCGAAGCGCGGCGCCGCCAGCTCCCGCGCCGTCCGCCGCAGCACCCGCGCGCGCGGGTCCTCCGCCCGGTACACCCGGTGGCCGAAGCCCATCAGCCGCTCGCCCTTGTCCAGGGCCTTGCGCACGTACGCGGTCGCGTCACCCGTGCGCTCGATCTCCTCGATCATCCCCAGCACCCGCGACGGCGCACCGCCGTGCAGCGGACCCGACATCGCGCCCACCGCGCCCGACAGCGCCGCCGCCACGTCCGCGCCCGTGGACGCGATGACCCGGGCGGTGAACGTCGACGCGTTCATCCCGTGCTCGGCGGCCGACGTCCAGTACGCGTCCACGGCCTTCACGTGCTTCGGGTCCGGCTCGCCGCGCCAGCGGATCATGAACCGCTCCACCACCGACTGCGCCTTGTCGATCTCGCCCTGCGGCACCATCGGGAGCCCCTGGCCGCGCGCCGACTGCGCCACGTACGACAGCGCCATCACCGCCGCCCGCGCCAGGTCGTCACGGGCCTGGCGCTCGTCGATGTCCAGCAGCGGCTTCAGGCCCCACACCGGGGCGAGCATCGCCAGCGCCGACTGCACGTCCACCCGGATGTCACCCGAGTGCACCGGGATCGGGAACGGCTCGGCCGGCGGCAGACCCGGGTTGAACGCCCCGTCCACCAGCAGGCCCCACACGTTCCCGAAGGACACGTGCCCCACCAGGTCCTCGATGTCGACACCCCGGTAGCGGAGGGCCCCGCCCTCCTTGTCCGGTTCGGCGATCTCCGTTTCGAACGCGACGACTCCTTCGAGTCCGGGTACGAAGTCGGACATCAGGCGGCTCCTCATGAGATGTGAGAGCGGGGCGTGGGGGCCGGGCGCTCGGATTGCTCAGGTGTGATGCCCCGTACGCGCGCCGGTCACCCGCCGCAGTCGTAGGGAAGCAACAGTCGTCCAGCGCACGAGTCTGTACGGTTCCTCCGATGCGGGGAAGCGTGACATCCGGCACACTGCGCCGATCCGGCGACGAAGGATTAACGGCACGCGGTGCCGGGCACACTGCGGCCCTACGGCAGGATGGGGACCGTGACCGACGCACCGGACCCCGCCGCCATGCGCGAGCAGTACCGCACCACCGATCTCGTCGAGTCGGACCTCGCGCCGACGCCCATGGACCAGTTCGCGCGCTGGTTCAAGGAGGCCACCACGGCCGGCCTCACCGAGCCGAACGCCATGGTCGTCTCCACCGCGACCCCCGAAGGCCGCCCGTCGAGCCGCACCGTGCTGCTCAAGGGGTACGACGACCGGGGCTTCGTCTTCTTCACCAACTACGGCTCCCGCAAGGGCCGCGAACTGGCCGCGAACCCGTACGTCTCGCTGCTCTTCCCCTGGCACGGCCTGGCCCGCCAGGTGATCGTGACCGGCACCGCGTGCCGCGTGGGACGCGACGAGACGGCGGCCTACTTCCGCACCCGCCCGCACGGCTCGCAACTGGGCGCCTGGGCCAGCGAGCAGTCCACGGTGATCGCCTCCCGCGCCGAACTGGTCGCCCGCTACGAGGACCTGACGGCCCGCTACCCCGAGGACGAACAGGTCCCGGTCCCCCCGAACTGGGGCGGCTTCCGGGTCGACCCGGAAGCGGTGGAGTTCTGGCAGGGCAAGGAGAACCGCCTGCACGACCGCCTGCGGTACGTGGGCGCGGGCGAGGGCGCGTGGCGCCTGGAGCGGCTTTCGCCCTGAGGAGTTGGAAAGCGGGGGCCCGTGAAGGGCCCCCGGAAACGCAGACGACCCGTGGGCCTTGGTCCCTCTGCCTCGCGCGCGGCAATCGAGGGAGCCGGCCGGACTTACCGGCGGCCCACGGGTCGGGTGACTGCTGTGGTGTTCGGCAGACGGCCTGCCGAGGTGCACTAAGTGCGACTGGCAGGCCGTTAGGCCGCAGTCACCTCGTTGGTCCGTACAGAAATCACTGTCGGATCACCTCCCTTCAAACGTGAGCACCACTTTAGGAAGCCGCCGGAAACGCGGCAATCTATTTTTTGACCTCGGGTTTCGTGGTGTACGTGTAGCCGTCCGCACGCTGGAGGAGCCGCAGTTTCCTGTGCACGACGGTGCGGCGCACGGTGGACGTGGTGACGCTGTGCTTCCCGTCGGCCCGGACGGCCACGCGTCCGGTCCAGCACCCCAGGCGTGAGGTGACGCGTACGAGGTCGCCGGTGATGAAGCCGTGGTGCCGCTTCTGGCGGGAGCGGTAGAGGCGCGGGAAGCCGAAGCGGTCCGGGGTGGTGCGGGCGTACGAGCCGCGGCCGGTCGACTTGATCACCCGGACCCGGTCGGGGACGCGCACGATCGCGTCCCCCGCCGCGTTGTCGAGCGGCCCGACGCAGACGGCGTCGAGGGTGTGGGTCTTGGCGAGTCCGGCTCTGGTGCGGGTCCCTTTCGTCAGGTGGCCTGACCAGCAGTGCACCGGAAGGGAGAGGCTTTCGAGTGACGCGATGAGCTGGACGCGTACGGCATTCATGGCGGCGGCGTCGCGCAGGGACGGCCTGAGCTGCCCCGCAATGGCGGCCAGGGTTTCGGGACGGTCGGCGAGGAAGGCGGCGAGGGAGTGCGCGCCTTTGGCGCGATTGCAGTCCTCGCAGGCGAGTACGAGATTCGTGACCCGGTTTGAGCCTCCGCGACTCCGGGGGCGTACGTGCTCGATGTTGAGGGGCACTCCGGTGGCGCCGCAGTAGGCGCAGCTCTTGTCCCACTTCGCCCGGAGGTGGGCGCGGACGTCAGTTCCGGCGAGCGGGCCGTTGCGGTGTTCTCCGGAGCTCAGATTCCTGCCTGCGCCCATGGTGTGGGTGTCGAAGGTGCAGCTCTCGACGTGGATCTCGGTGACGGGTGCGTAGCGGCAGAGGCGGCGGGCCGTGGACGTGGTGGAGTCGACCCGGTGTTGCAGGGAGGGCGGGAGCCAGCCGCGCCTGCGTTCGCGGTTGCGGGATCTCTGGGGGCGGTAGCGGCAGTGGTCGGACCGGCGTCTGTGCCGGTATCCCGCTCGCTGGCCCATGGCCTTGTGGATCTGGGCGCCGCGATGCCGGAGTTCGACGGTGTGGAGCCCTCGGCGCGCGGTGACGGTCCGTCCGTCTGGTCGCAGTTCCTTCTTGGATTCGGTGAGTGCCATCCCGGTGCCCTGGGATCCCGGGTCGATCCGCAACTGGACGCCGTCGACGTCGGATTCCGCTCTCGTACGGTCCTTGAGCCGGATGGCGAACGGGGTGTGCCGGGCTACCACGGCGCGTCCCTTGCGGAGGAGTTCGCGCGCGCGGGCCGGGTGGCACGGCATGAGGGGGTGTCCGTGTCGGTCGAGCACGAACACCCTGGGTGCTCCGAAGCCTCCGTCGTACGGAGGGGTGGGGTGTGGGGCGTCACCGCCCCTGGTCTCTGCCTGTTCGGCGTGTCGCCGACGGTTCCCGGTGCGGTGGCCGCCGGTCTCCCCTCGCCCATGTGTCCCGCCGGTGTCCCGCGCGGTGGCGGGATGTCCGTGAGCCGTTTCGTCCCTGCTCCCAGGGGTGTCTGCTCCCACGGATTCCAGAGCGGGCTGCTGAGGAAGCACAGCCCGGTGGGTCTGCTCGCCTGCGGGGAACGTAGTCATCGGAGGCACCTCTCCTGATCAAGGGATCGTGATGACTGGGGCTGTTCACTCGGCTCGCCCTGACTGATGGCAAGCGGGAGCGAGTGATCTCCTTTCGTCGCGTGTGCGGCGAAACTAGCCCCTGCGTGATCGCGCGCGCCCGAAAACCCCCTCCACTCACACGAATGTGCGAACCAGCTCACCTCTTGGAACAAACGCCCACAGAACGTGCTAGCGCTCCCTATCCACTCCACCCCACCAGCCCCCTGCCCCATCGATTTCCCCGAACCTCATGTGTCCTGCGTCACGTTCGAGTTGAATGATCGGACGTGCGGACGCACACCGGACACGTCCGTCAAGGGGGCCGGGATGAGTGCTTCCAGGAGTGAGACCACCAGTGCGCTGGGGCCCGACGAGCCTGGTCGGGAGGGGGCCGGGGCGGATCTGCTGGCCGCGTTGCTGGACGGGATGGACGCCGCGCTGTGCGCGTTCGACGCCCGTGGGGTGGTGACCCACTGGAACCGGGAGGCCGAGCGGATCCTCGGCTGGAGTGCCGGGGAGGCGGTGGGCAGGGACGGGTTCGCCGGGTGGGCGGTGCGCAGTGCCGACGCCGACGAGGTGCGCGGGCGGCTGATGGCCGTGATGGACGCGCCGGGGCGGCAGGTGCACGAGTTCGCGCTGGTGCGCAAGGACGGCGGGCGGGTGCTCGTGCGGATGCAGTCGGCCGGGGTGCGGGCCGGGGACGGGTCGCCGGCCGGGGTGTACTGCGCCTTCAGCGAGGTGCACGCGCAGATCGACCTGGAGCGGTCCATCGCGATGAGCGAGGCGCTGTTCGAGGACGCGGCGTGGGGCGTGGTGCTGGTCGACGTGGACCTGCGGCCGACGGTGGTGAACGGTCTGGCGACCCGGACGATCGGGGCCGGGCGCACCGGGCTGCTGGGGCGGCCGCTGGGCGAGCTGGTGGTGCAGGGCGTGGAGGACCTGGAGGGCGCGCTGCAGCACGTGCTGGCCGAGGGGCCGCCGGGGTCGCTGGTGGAGTTGTGGGTGACGCTGCGCACGGCCGAGGGGGAGCGGCGGCGGTGCCTGCGGTCGGGGTT
The DNA here is from genome assembly GCF_040296945.1 of Streptomyces sp. NPDC001941. Lineage (NCBI taxonomy): Bacteria > Bacillati > Actinomycetota > Actinomycetes > Kitasatosporales > Streptomycetaceae > Streptomyces > Streptomyces sp. NPDC001941. The sequence goes on from NZ_JBEOYE010000017.1 coordinate 117,862, forward strand.
CCTGCGGCTGGCGTCGCCGCTGGCGGAGGAGCCGGTGCCGCTGGGCGTGGGCTGGTTGTTCCAGGACGTGACGGAGGCGCGGCTGGCGGAGCAGGAGGCGGACCGGCTGCGGTTCCGGTCGAGCCAGCTGCACCGGGCGGGGGCGGCGGCCGCGGAGTGCGAGGACCCGTTGGAGGCGGCGGCGGCGTACCTGGACTTCGCGCTGGCGGGGTTCGCGGACCACGTGCTGGTGGACGTGTGCGCGCGGGGGCGTCTGGTGCGGGTGGCGGGGACGCCGTCGGGGTCGCCGGGGCCGGTGACGCTGGTGCCGGGGGTGGCGCTGGGCGCGGTGGTGTCGGGGGCGGGGATCCCGGTGCGGTACCCGGCGGGGCATCCGGCGGCGCAGGCGGTGGACCGGGCGGGTTCGGTGCGGGCGAGTGCGGGGGAGCGGGCGGCGGAGGGCTGGGCGGTGGAGCGGCAGTGGCCGCGGGACGCGGTGCACGGCTTGTGTTCGGTGCTGCGCAGCCGGGGCCGGACGCTGGGGGTGGTGACGTTCCTGCGGGGCGGGGCGCGGGCGGGGTTCGAGCGGGGGGACGCGGTGTTCGCGGAGAGTGTGGCGGTGCGGGTGGCGCTGGCGCTGGACCTGGCCGCGGCCGGGGCGGGGCCGGGGCCGGGGGTGGAGGAGCAGTGACGCGGGGGGGGCCCGCCCGGGGGGGGCGGGCCGCCCCCCCCGGGGGCGGGTGGGGTGTCCCGCCCCGGGGGGAAGGGGCGCCACCCCGCGGGCAGG
>NZ_JBEOYE010000018.1:0-115883 GCF_040296945.1 Streptomyces sp. NPDC001941
CGCCCTCCCGGCGGCGGGAGGGCGGCGGGCCGACCACACGGGGCACGGCGGCGCCGGGCCGAACCGACGGTGAGAGGTGGGTACGACAGTGTCCCGCGAGGAGCGACACGACAGCCGGCCGTCCGGACGCGCGGGCGGACCGCCCGGACGCGGACGGCGCGGCGAGGGCGGCCGGGGCCACGCGGCCACCCGCTCCGGCCCGGCCCGGCCCGCCGGGGGCCCGGCCGTCCCCGCTGACGGCGCGGCCGTCCCCGCCCAGGCCGCCGACACCGGCCCGCCGCGGCGCGGCCGCCCCCGCAGCGAGGCGGTCGAGCAGGCGATCCTGGAGGGCGCGATCAAGCTCCTGGAGGAGGGCGTCCCGCTCGCCGACGTCTCCATCGAGCGCATCGCCCGCACCGCCGGGGTCGGCAAGGCCACCATCTACCGGCGCTGGCCCGGCAAGGAGGCCCTGTTCGTGGACCTGCTGCGCTCGATCGAGCCCACCGAGCCGCCGCTGCCGGGCACCTCGGTGCGCGAGGACCTGATCGTGCTCCTCCAGGCGCTGCGCCGGCGCGGCCTGGCCAAGCGCTCCTCGGCGCTGCTGCACAACGTGTTCGCGCAGATGCAGAGCTACCCGACGCTCTGGGACGCGTACCACCGCACCGTCATCGAGCCGCGCCGCAAGCTCTCCCTGGACGTCCTGCGGCGCGGCGTCGAGACCGGGGAGATCCGCGGCGACGTCGACATCGAGCTGGTCAACGACCTCTTCACCGGCCCCATGCTGGTGCGCACGGTGATCCGGCCGGTCGGCCCGATCGAGGAGGACCTGCCGGAGCGGATCGTCGACTCGGTGCTCGCGGGGGTCCGCCCGCGCGACTGACGGGGTGCGGCCCGCGCGACCGAGCGGACCGGAAGCGGCGGCCTTACGCACCCGCGACCCGTACGCACCCGCGACCCGTACGCACCCGCGGTCCGTACCGACCCGCGGTCCGTACGCACCCGCGACCCGAAGCGCCGTGCCCGTACGCCCCCTCGGCATCCCGCCGCACACGCCCTCCCGCCGGTCGGCGATGATGTGCGCGTTTTGTCACAGCGACGCCGTCCACGCCCCGTTCAGGAACCCGCCGCGCCGCTGTGTCGTCCTCGTGGCAGTACGGCCGTCCTCTGATCGCCTAATGTCGACGTCGGGGCGGTGGCGAGCACGGCAAGGCAGAGTTGAGGACGGCGTGATGGCGCGGATGGACATGACGGACACGGGACACGGGAACGACGCCGCGACGGCGCAGGGTTCCGGATCCCGCATCCGGGAGGTGTTCGGCCGCTGGCGCGGCGACCGCGGCATCTGGCGCCGCGGCCTGGTCCTCGCCGGGTGCGCGCTGGTCCTCGCGCTGGTGATGCTCTTCCACGCGCAGATCCCCAACAAGGTGGGGAACCTGGGCAGTCTGATCGAGACGTTCCTGCCCTGGTTCGGCCTGCTGGTCCCGGTGATCCTCGCGCTCGCGCTGGTGCGCAGGTCGGCCACGGCGCTGATCGCGGTGCTGCTCCCGGCGGTGGTGTGGGTCAACCAGTTCGGCGGCCTGGTCACCGACAAGTCCTCCGCGGGCGGCAACCTGACGGTCGCCACGCACAACGTCAACGCCGACAACCCCGACCCGGCGGGCACCGCGGGCAAGCTCGCCGCCTCCGGCGTGGACGTGCTCGCGCTGGAGGAGCTGAAGGCCGACATGGTGCCGGTGTACGAGAAGGCGCTGGCCGGCTCGTTCAAGTACCACAGCGTGCAGGGCACGGTGGGCCTGTGGAGCAAGTACCCGCTGCGGGGCACCACGCCGGTCGACATCCGCCTCGGCTGGACCCGGGCGATGCGCTCCACCGTGGCCACCCCGGCCGGTGACGTCTCCGTCTACGTGGCGCACATGCCCTCGGTGCGGGTGAAGCTCAACGCCGGGTTCACCGCCAGCCAGCGCGACGAGAGCGCGGACGCGCTCGGCGACGCGATCGCCGCGGACCCGGTGGGCAAGGTCGTCCTGCTCGGCGACCTCAACGGCACCATGAACGACCGGGCGCTGAACAACGTCACCTCGCAGATGCGCTCCACCCAGGGCGCGGCGGGCAACGGCTTCGGCTTCAGCTGGCCGGCCGCCTTCCCGATGGCCAGGATCGACCAGATCATGGTCCGGGGCATCGAGCCCAAGTCGTCCTGGACCATGGAGAAGACGGGCAGCGACCACCTGCCGCTCGCCGCCCGCCTCCAGGTCTGACCGCGCCCCGGGCCGTCCGCCCGGTCGGCCGTCAGGTCGGATGCGGCGTCAACTGCCCTGCTCGCGCCAGCGGTTGGTGACCGGCAGGCGGCGGTCCTTGCCGAAGCCCTTCGCGGAGATCTTGGTGCCCGGCGGGTACTGGCGGCGCTTGAACTCGGCGGCGTCCACCATCCGCAGCGTGCGCACCACCAGTTCCTCGTCGAAGCCCGCCGCCACGATCTCGTCCTTGCCGCGGTCCCGGTCCACGTACAGCTCCAGGATCCGGTCCAGCACCTCGTAGTCGGGCAGCGAGTCGGTGTCGACCTGGCCCGGGCGCAGCTCGGCGCTGGGCGGCTTGCTGATCGAGTTCTCCGGGATCGGCGGGGTCTGGCCGCGCTCCTCGGCGGCCCGGTTGCGCCAGCGGGCCAGCCGGAAGACCGTCGACTTGTAGACGTCCTTGATCACCCCGTACGCGCCGACCGCGTCGCCGTAGAGCGTCGAATAGCCCACCGCCAGCTCGGACTTGTTGCCCGGCGCGAGGACGATGTGGCCCTCCTGGTTGGACAGCGCCATCAGCAGGGTGCCGCGCAGCCGCGCCTGGAGGTTCTCCTCCGCCAGGCCCGCCAGCTCCAGGGCGCCGGTGTACGCGTCGAACATCGGCCCGATCGGTACGGTACGGAAGTCCAGCCCGGTGCGCCGCGCCAGTTCGGCCGCGTCGGCGCGGGAGTGCTCCGAGCTGTAGCGGGACGGCATGGAGACGCCGTGCACATGGGCCGCGCCCAGCGCGTCGCAGGCGATCGCGGCGACCAGGGCCGAGTCGATGCCGCCGGACAGGCCGACCAGCACCGAGCGGAAGCCGTTCTTGGCGGCGTACGCGCGCAGCCCCACGACCAGGGCGGAGTACACCTCCTCGTCGTCGTCGAGGCGGTCCGCGTGGCCGCCCGTCAGCTCCGGCTCGTAGGGCGCGAGCGGCTCGGCGGAGAGCACCACCCGGTCGATCCGCAGCCCGTCGTCCACCACGCCCTCGGGCGCGTCGTCCGCCGCGGCGGGCAGCTCCAGGTCGAGCAGCATGCTGCCCTCCGCGAACTGCGGGGCCCGCGCGATGACGTCGCCCTCGCCGGAGACGACGATGGAGTCGCCGTCGAAGACCAGCTCGTCCTGCCCGCCGATCATCGCCAGGTACGCCAGGGTGCACCCGGCCTCCCGGGCCCTGCGGCGCACCAGGTCGAGCCGGGTGTCGTCCTTGTCCCGCTCGTACGGCGAGGCGTTGACGGAGACCAGCAGCCCGGCGCCTGCGGTGCGGGCGGCCGGCACCCGTCCGCCGTCCTGCCAGAGGTCCTCGCAGATGGCGAGCGCCACGTCCACGCCGTGCACCCGCACCACGGGCAGGGTGTCGCCGGGCACGAAGTAGCGGAACTCGTCGAAGACGCCGTAGTTGGGCAGGTGGTGCTTGGCGAAGCTGAGGGCGACACCGCCGCGGTGCAGCACCGCGGCGGCGTTCTGCGGGGCCCCGGCGGGCCGGCCGTACGCGGGCCGGGCGGTGGCGCTGCGGTCCAGGTAGCCGACGACGACGGGCAGTTCGCCCAGGCCCTCGTCGGCGAGCCGGACGGCCAGCGCGCGCAGGGCGTCCCGGGACGCCTCGACGAAGGAGCCGCGCAGGGCCAGGTCCTCGACGGGGTAGCCGGTCAGCGCCATCTCGGGGAACGCGACGAGGTGCGCGCCCTGTTCGGCGGAGTGCCGGGTCCAGTGGACGATCGCCTCGGCGTTCCCGGCGAGGTCGCCGACGGTCGAGTCGATCTGATTCAGAGCGAGGCGTAGTTGAGGCACGGCGGCAGTGTAATCGTCAGATGGACGCTATGTCCTGGGTGCCCCTCGCGCGTCCCCCGTGGACGCCCCGCGGGCGCCTCGCGGTGCCCGTGAACGCCGAAGGCGCGTACGGGAGTTCCGTACGCGCCCTCGGTGCCGGCCGGTGGAGTCCGGTGGCCGGTCCTACTTGGTCGGGCCGGTCCAGATCGCGTCGTCGTACTCCAGGACGTTCGGGCCCAGCGTGATCTGCATGCTGCCCGCCGCGGCGGCCGGGAGCGAGAACACGAAGTCGCCGGTGGCCTGCTTGCCCGGCAGCACCTTGCCGGTGAACGGGCCGGTGCTGTTCTTGCCGTCGAAGACCATCTCGGCCTTCGTGCCCTTGGCGTCGACGGCCTCGGGCAGCGCGGTGCCGATGTCCAGGGCCTTCTTGCCGCCGTTGACGATGGTGACCTTCACCTTGAAGGCCTTGTTGCCCTTGGCGTGGCCGACGGCGAACTGGTCGGGCTGGTAGGCCTGCGGCTTCGCCACCGTGACCGTGACGCCGTCCTCGTACGCCTGCGTCTCGCCCAGCGCCAGCGGGTCCGCGTCGGCGGCGGTGTCACCGGCCGCGGCCTCGGCCGCCTCCTTGCGGGACTCCTCGATGGCCTTGTTGATCTCGCCGCCCGCCTCCTTGACCGCGAAGGCGATCAGCGCGGTCCACACCAGGGCGACCACCATCGACAGGACGCCGAGCACCACACCGGTGACGGCCGCGCCCTTGTTGGTGGCCAGGCCCTTCTTCGTACGGCCCAGGCCGACGATGCCGAATATCAGCGACAGCAGGCCGAGGAAGCCGCCGAGCCAGAAGGTCACCGGGATGATGGCGAAGACCAGGCCGACGATGCCCAGGACGAGGGCCGTGGTGCCCAGGCCGTTGCTGGGCGCCGGCTGCCCGCCCGGGAAGGGCGGCAGCGGCGGGGCCATCGGGGCGCCGGTCGCGGCGGGGGCCCCGGCCGGGGGCGGGCTCCAGGGGGACTGGTCCTGGGGCGGGTTCGGCGGCGTGGTCATGCGTGGTCCTTATCGGGAAGAGCGGAAGTCCGAGGAAGATAACAGGATCTTTAAGCGGCTTTTACCTTTGACTGACGGGCACCGCGGGTCGTATGGGGTAGTGCGCGGACCCGTATTCCCATGTCAGAGCGCCCCCGGTGATCAAGAAGGTAGGTCAGGGGGTTGTGGGGACACCAGGGATTTTGTGCGCAGATCGTGATCATGGTGGGGGCCCGGCCGGGGCCGGGGGGCGGTCGCTGCGCCGACGTGCGGGTCCGGGGGACCGCGCCGATCATGGGCGCATGACGACCACCGACGAGCCCGCGGGCGCGCCGCGCGGGCAGGGCGCCGACGGCGGGACCAAGCGGCAGTTCATCTCCTGGGTGACGCTCGCCCTGATGACCACCGCGTCCGTGGCCAGCCTGCGGCCCTCGCCCACCATGGCCATCTACGGCCTCGCGGCGGTCTTCCTCTACCTGCTGCCCGCCGTCGTCTTCCTGCTGCCCACCGCCCTGGTCGGCGCGGAGCTGGCCTCCGGCTGGTCCGGCGGCATCTACCGGTGGGTCAGCGAGGCGCTCGGCAAGCCGCTGGGCTTCCTCGCCGTCTGGTGCCAGTTCGCCATGACGATCGCGTACTACCCCAGCCTCCTGGCGTACGTCGCCTCGACCTTCGCGTACGTCATCAACCCCCGGCTGGCCGAGAGCGGCCCCTACGTCGCGATCGTCATCGTCGTCATCTACTGGACCGGTGTCTGGATCTCCTCGCGCGGCACCAGGACCGTCGCCGGGCTCTCCTCCCTCGGCCTGGTCATCGGCACCCTGGTCCCCGGCGTGCTGCTGGTCGTCCTCGGCCTGGTCTTCCTCGGCGAGGGCAACCCCTCGGCCGCCCCCATGGGCGCGGGCCACTGGCTGCCGCCGTGGACCGGCCTGGCCAGCCTGGTGCTGATCGTCAACAACTTCCTGTCGTACGCGGGCATGGAGATGAACGGCGTCCACGTCTCGTCCCTGCGCGACCCGCGCGGCGAGTACCCCCGCTCGGTCTTCCTGGCCACCGGCCTGGTGCTGCTGATCTTCGTCCTCCCGGCCCTGGCCATCAGCTGGGTCATGCCGTCGTCCGAACTCAGCCTGACCGCCGGACTGATGCAGGCCTTCCAGGCCTTCTTCGACCACTTCCACATCGGCTGGATGACCAAGGTCGTCGGCATCATGCTCGTCATGGCCGCGCTCGGCGGCATGCTCACCTGGCTGGCGGGTCCCGCCAAGGGCCTGGTCCTGCTCGCCCGCCAGGAGGGCTACCTGCCGCCGTTCCTCCAGCGGTTCAACAAGCACGGCGTCCCGCAGAACATCATGGTCGTCCAGGGCGTCCTGACCACCCTGATCGGCGTCCTGTACGCCTTCAGCTCCGACGTCTCCAGCTCGTACTGGATGTTCTCGGTGATCACGATCCAGATCTACCTGATCGCCTACCTGCTGATGTTCGTCGCCGTCGTCCGCCTGCGGAAGTCCCAGCCGCACGTCGAGCGCGGCTTCACCGTCCCCGCCGTCACCCTGGTGGCCGGGGTCGGCTTCGTCGCCTCGGTGCTCGCCCTCTTCATCGGCTTCGTCCCGCCGGACCAGTTCGACGGCCAGCCGCTCTGGCGCTACCTGCTGGTGGTCGGCGGCGGGCTGCTGGTCCTCGGCGTCGCCATCCCGGTGGCGTTCCTGAGGTTCCGCAAGCCCGGCTGGGTCCACCCCGACCACCAGTGACGACCGCCGCCCCCCCCGGGTGCGCCTCTTCTAGGATTGATCCCACTATGTCCAGAACCGGTGCCCGTCCCGTCGCCCTCCTGACCGCCCTCGGCGCCCTCGCCTACACCGCCTGGGTGCTCGAAGTCGTGGCCGGCACCGGACTCGACCCCGTCCAGACGTACGTCTCCGAGCTGGCCGCCGCCGACCAGCCCCTGGGCGGCCTGTTCCGCGCCACCGACCTGGCCGCCGGGCTCCTGGTGCTCGCCGGGGCCGTCTGGGCCCTGGCCGTCCTGGACCGCCGGCCCTGGTCGGTGGCGGGCTGGGCGGGCCTGGCCCTGTTCGGCGCCGCCACCGCCGCCGACTCCCGGCTGCCGCTGAGCTGCAAGCCCACCGTCGACCCCGAGTGCGCGGCCCGCGAGACGGCGGGCCTCGTCCCCGCCACCCACACCGCCCACGCGGTCAGCTCCAGCCTCGCCATCACCGGCGCCCTCGTCGGCATCGTCGCCCTCACCGTCGCCGCCCGCCGCTACGGCTGGTGGCCCCCGCTGGCCCGTACCGGCCCCGCCCTCGTCGTCCTCGAACTCCTCGCCACCGCCTGGACCCTGGCCGCCGTCGCCGCCTTCCAGGCGGGCCGCGGCACCTGGTCGCTCGGCGCCGGGCAGCGCCTGCAGGTCCTGCTGGTCGCGGGGTGGCTCGCGGTCCTCGCGGTGTCCGTGGCACGCGCGGCGAGGGAGCGTCGTTGAGCGTACGTACGCGGGGGACACGGACGACGGACACGGACGGCGGGGGAGACGCGATGACGACGACTGCAGGAGCAGGGGCGGGCGGCGGGACCGAGGCGTTCGTACGGGTCGGGGGCACCGCCCACCACGTGCTGGCCGAGGGCCGCGGCCCCGTCGTGGTGCTCAGCGCGGGCCTGGCCATGAGCTGGTTCGACTGGGACCCCGTCGTGCCGCTGCTCGCCCCGCACCGCACGGTCGTCCGCTTCGACCGCCCGGGACACGGACTCTCCGCGCCCGCCGCGGTCGCCCCCAGCGCCAGCGGGGAGGCGCACCGCATCGCCGGGGTCCTGGACGCGCTGGGCCTGTACGACAAGGCCACCGTGGTCGGCCACTCCATCGCCGGGTTCCACGCCGAGGCCTTCGCCCGGCTCCACCCGGCCCGTACCCGGGGCGTCGTCCTCGTCGACTCCTCGGTCGAGGAGCACGCGCGGGTGCCCGTCGCCCCCGCCGTGCGCACCGCCCTCGCCCGGGCCTTCGCGGTCTCGCTCAGCGCGCTCGGCGCCCCGGCCGCGCTCGGCCCGGCGGCCCGGCGCGGCGCCGTCCGGCTGACCCGGGCGGCCGGCGGCGACCCGGCCCCGGCCGCCCTCGTGCGCCGCTGCTACGCCACCTCGCGGGTGTTCGCCGGGGCGGTCCTGGAGAACACCCACTACCGGGCCGTCGCCGCCGAACTGCTCGCCCTGCGCGAGCGCTTCCCGCTGCCCGAGGGGCTCCCGGTCACCGTGCTCGCCGCGCCCTGCGGCTCCCGCCGCTGGGCGGAGCGCCAGCAGGAACTGGCCCGGCGGCTCGGCGCCCGCTACGAGGCGGCCGAACCGTCGGGCCACATGGTGATGCTGGACCGCCCGGAGGCGGTGGCGGCGGCGGTGCTTGAGCAGGGGTGAGGTCCGCTGTGGCGCGGGCCCGTCGTGGTGCCGGGCCACAGTGCTGCGGGCCTGTCGTTGTGCGGGGCCACAGTGCTGCGGGCCTGTCATGGTGCCGGGCCACAGTGCTGCGGGTCCATCGTGGTGCCGGGCCACAGTGCTGCGGGTCCTTGTCCCCGTACGGGTCCGCCGTGCGCTGCCGGGACGCGTCAGTCCGCGTACACCTGCTCCACCCACGCCTTGATCTGCTCGTCGCTGAGATGGCGGCCCAGGTCCGCCTCCGAGATCATGCCGACCAGTCGCTTGTCCTCGATCACCGGGAGCCGGCGGATCTGGTGGCCCTGCATCTCGGCCAGCACCGCGTCCACCCCCGCCTCCGCGTCGATCCAGCGCGGGGTGCCCTTGGCCATGTCGCCCGCGGTCACCTTCGCCGGGTCGTGGCCCATCGCCACGCAGCCCACCACGATGTCGCGGTCGGTGAGGATGCCGCACAGGCGTTCGTCGGCGTCCGCGATGGGCAGCGCGCCGACGTTCAGCTCGCGCATCAGCTGCGCGGCCCGGTCCAGGGTCTCGTGCGCGGGGATCCAGGTCGCCCCCGGGTGCATGATGTCTTTGGCTGTGGTCATGGACCCAGCGTCGATGAGCCGAATGGCCCAGGCGACCGGGTGTGGGCCGTCCGGGTGAACCTGGTGCGAGGAGGAGCGGCGTGGACCGTCTTGACCTGCGGATCCTCGGGCACGACCTGCCCGGCCTGGTGTGCGGGGAGCACCGCGACGTCCACGTGGGCACCCAGCGCGGCCGGGAGCCGGAGCAACTGGTGCCGGGGGACGCGGCGCGCGCCGTGTTCGACGTCCCGGTGGAGGTGGTGGAGCTGCCCGACGGGTCCCTGGACTTCCGCGGCCCGTACGTCCAGGGCCGGCGCGGCGCCCGCTTCGTCTACCTGACCTGGGGCGAACGCCCGGCCGGCGGCGGCTTCGCGATGTTCCGCAGGGCCAAGCTGTTCCTCGCCGACGTGCCGCGCGCACTCGTCCTCGCGGGCGCGGCCCGGACCAGCCTGGGCCTGACCGACGCGCGGGGCATGCCCCTGTGCGCGACGGTCAGGCCCGAGTGGACGGCGTTCCCCGTCAACGGCGTTAACGGCGTTAACGGCGTCAGCGGCGCGGAGCCGCGCCCCGCGCCTTGAGCAGGTCGGCCATCAGCCCGATCTCCGACTGCTGGGCGGTGACCATGCCCTGCGCCAGGTCGCGCTCGACGCCCGGCTCGCACTGGCGCACACAGCCCTCGGCCATGTGCACCCCGCCCTTGTGGTGCTCGGTCATCAGCTGCAGGTAGAGCACCTCGGCCTGCCTGCCGCTCGCCCCGCGCAGCCGCTCCATCTCGGCCCGGCTCGCCATGCCCGGCATCCGGCCCTCGGGGTCGTCGACGGGCATCCCCATCCACTCCATGGGCTTCTGGTCCATGGAGACCTTGGGCAGCCCCCACATCTCCAGCCAGCCCTGCATCATGCCGCGCTGGTTGGCCTGGGTGTTGGCGATGTCGTACGCCAGCCGGCGCACCTCCTCGTCGGTGGTGCGCTCGCGCACGACGAACGACATCTCCACGGCCTGCTGGTGGTGGTCGGACATGTCCCGGGCGAACCCGGCGTCCGCCGAGTCCGTCGCCGGGGCGTGCGGGCCGGTGTCCCGCCCGCCGTCACCCGCGGTGGCCACGGCGGCCGCCGCGGCGAACAGCAGCGCGAGCACGACCGCGGTGATCGCGGCCCACTGCGCGCGGTCCACCCTCACTGCTCGCCCAGCCCACCGGTGCAGGCGGCGCCCGGCTCGGGGGTCTGCGGGCCCTTCACGTACTTGGTGAAGAACTGGTCCACCCGCGGGTCGTCCGCGCCGTCGACGGTCACCTGCTTGCCCCAGGCGGACAGCATGATCGCGCCGGCCTGGTCCTTGACCGGGCTCATCAGCGAGTACGGCGTCTTGGCGACCTTCTCGCCCAGCTTCGCCACGTCCGCCTGCGGGGCCTTGTCGTTGTACGTCACCCAGACGGCGCCGTGCTCCAGGGAGTGCACGGCGTTCATGTCCGGCACCGCCTTCTTGTAGACGACGCCGTCGCAGTTCATCCACACCTGGTTGTGGTCACCGCCGACCGGGGGCTTCATCGGGTAGCTGACGGTCTTGGTGACGTGGTTGCGGCCCAGCTTCTTGGCGTCCCAGGACTTCTCGTCCTTGACGGGCGCGGCGGCCGCGTTCTCCTTCTGCTCCTTCTTGTCCGACTCCTTGTTCAGCACCACCACGCCGAACCCCACGAGCCCGGCGACGACCACCGCGCTGATCGAGAGGGTGAGGATCCGGTTGCGCCGCTCACGGGCCTGTTCGGCGCGGCGCATCTGCTCTATTCGGGCCCGGCGGTCGGTGGAGGAGGCGTTCCTGCTGGCGGCCATGTCGATGGTCCCTGTCCTGTTGTCTTCGAGGTCTGCCGTGTCGCTTGAGGTGATCCCGTGATCGCGGCTAGGTCCGCAGGACCTGGAGGACGTGGAGGTCGGGGGCGCGGGGCCGGGCGTCGCCGCGGGCGCGGAGCACGCAGGGCGGCGGCGCCGTCGTGAGCCGGGAGGGCCCGTCCGCCTGGAGCGGGGCGTCCAGCGGCGGGGCGGAGAGCACGGCCGGGGTCAGGCACGGGAAGAGCCCGCAGTCGCCCCGGTCGTCGGGACAGCTGAACTGGGTGCCGCTCGCCGGGGCGGCGACGGCCCGCCCGGGGTGGTGCGCGGAGCCGGGGGCCAGGCAGATGACGAGCGCGGCGAGCAGCGTCGCCACGGCGGTCACCCCGGCCGTGGGACGCACGGTGCTGCTGGTGCGCTTGAGCCGCAGGCCCCCCATGGCGCCCGATCGTAGTGCGCGGGAGGGGCGGTCTCCTAGGGGGTCTCGGGTGGGGTGTCCGGCGGGGTGTCCGGCTCCCCGGGCCGGAGCAAGGAGCCGCGTCCCACAGGGGACGCTTCCGGGCCCCCGGGCCACAATGAGGGGGTTCGCAACGTGCACGAAACCGTGTGGTGGGATGCTTCTGTGCCCCCCGGTGCGCCCGGGGGTGGGAGCAGGTGGCCTGACCAGCAAGGATGGGTAGGGAACGTAGACATGGACAAGCAGCAGGAATTCGTGCTCCGCACGCTCGAGGAGCGCGACATCCGCTTCGTGCGCCTGTGGTTCACCGACGTGCTCGGCTTCCTGAAGTCGGTCGCCGTCGCCCCCGCCGAGCTGGAGCAGGCCTTCGACGAGGGCATCGGCTTCGACGGCTCGGCCATCGAGGGCTTCGCCCGGGTCTACGAGTCCGACATGATCGCCAAGCCGGACCCCGGCACCTTCCAGATCCTGCCCTGGCGCGCCGAGGCCCCCGGCACCGCCCGGATGTTCTGCGACATCCTGATGCCCGACGGCTCGCCGTCCTTCGCCGACCCGCGCTTCGTCCTCAAGCGCATCCTGGCCAAGACCTCCGACCTGGGCTTCACCTTCTACACCCACCCGGAGATCGAGTTCTTCCTGCTGAAGGACAAGCCGCTGGACGGCTCCAAGCCCGTCCCGGCCGACAACTCCGGCTACTTCGACCACACTCCGCAGAACGTCGGCATGGACTTCCGCCGCCAGGCCATCACCATGCTCGAATCCATGGGCATCTCCGTGGAGTTCAGCCACCACGAGGGCGCCCCGGGCCAGCAGGAGATCGACCTGCGCTACGCCGACGCGCTCTCCACGGCGGACAACATCATGACCTTCCGCCTGGTCATGAAGCAGGTCGCGCTGGAGCAGGGCGTGCAGGCGACCTTCATGCCCAAGCCGTTCTCGGAGTACCCGGGTTCGGGCATGCACACCCACCTCTCCCTCTTCGAGGGCGACCGCAACGCCTTCTACGAGTCCGGTGCCGAGTACCAGCTCTCCAAGGTCGGCCGCTCCTTCATCGCGGGCCTGCTGCGGCACGCGGCGGAGACCGCGGCCGTCACCAACCAGTGGGTCAACTCCTACAAGCGCATCTGGGGCGGCTCGACCCGCGCGGCCGGCGCGGGCGGCGAGGCCCCCTCGTACATCTGCTGGGGCCACAACAACCGCTCGGCCCTGATCCGCGTCCCGATGTACAAGCCCGGCAAGATGGGCTCCTCGCGCATCGAGGTCCGCTCCATCGACTCCGGCGCCAACCCGTACCTGACGTACGCGGTCCTCCTGGCGGCCGGCCTGAAGGGCATCGAGGAGGGCTACGAACTCCCGGCCGGCGCCGACGACGACGTCTGGGCCCTCTCCGACGCCGAACGCCGCGCGATGGGCATCGAACCGCTCCCCCAGAACCTCGGCGAGGCCATCGCCCTGATGGAGAAGAGCGAACTGGTCGCCGAGACCCTGGGCGAGCACGTCTTCGACTTCTTCCTGCGCAACAAGAAGCAGGAATGGGAGGAGTACCGCTCCGAGGTCACCGCCTTCGAACTGCGGAAGAACCTGCCGGTGCTGTAGCTGCTGTAGCGGTCAGCAGGGGTCAGCGTTCCGAGAGGGGGGCCGGGGCTTCCTGGACGGTGAGGGTGTTGCCGTCCGGGTCGGTCAGGGACATGAAGGAGTTCCAGGTCTCCCCCTTGCCCTCCTGCCAGCCCTGCGGGCCCACGTGCTGGACCGGGCCCACCGCGACGCCGCGGGTGGTCAGTTCGGCGTGGGCCGCCTCGATGTCCGTGACGCAGAGCTGTACGCCGTGCAGGGTGCCCGGAGCCATCGTCCCGGCGCCCTGCGCCGGGACCAGGCCCGTCTGGAGGACCAGCGAGCAGCGGGAGCCGGGCGGCGTGATCTGGACGATCCGTACGCCCGGCGCCACCTCCTGGTCGAGGTCGACCTTGAAGCCGAGCTTGTCGGCGTAGAACTCCTTGGCCCGGTCCACGTCACTGACGGGGACCACGACCACTTCGACGGTCCATTCCACGGGCTGCCTCCTGGGGCCTGGCGGAAACGCGACCCGTCGATTGTCGCGGTTCCCGGCCGTCCGCGCCCCCGGACGTCGTGGTTCCGTCAGCCGTGCCGGGGCAGCCAGAGCAGCCGGCCGTCCAGGCCCACCGCCGCCACCCCCTGCGGCACGCCCGCCGGGGCGCCCGAGAAGAGCCGGTTCCCGGTCGTCCAGCGCGGGGCCGCCGCGCCGTCCAGCGGGGCCGTGGCCAGGCCGCCGGTGCGTGAGCGCAGCGCCAGCACGCCCTGGGGGGCGGCGCTCACCGGGCCGTAGCCGCCCGCCCCGGGCACCGTCGACACCAGGGACGGGGCCGCCCCGGACCTGCCGCCCGGCGCCCGCCCCGCGGGCACCACCACGGCCGGGGTCGCCGAGCCGGAGAACCGCGCCGACTGCGCGTCGCCCGACACCGGGCGGCGGAACCACAGCCGCACCCCGTCGCCGTCCGCCGCCGCGCTCAGCGCCAGCGTGGTCGCCGGGAGCCCGGTGCGCACCGGGCCCGACAGCGGGGCGTCCGGCGCCTGCTGCGCCCAGGCCACCACCGATCGCGCGGTGGCCGCGAAGACGTACCCGCGGCCCTTGGCGTCCGTCGCGGCGACCGGGTCGCCGTGCACGTCCGGGCCGTCGAGGCGCCGCCAGGGCGCCCAGTTCCCGTCCGGCTCGCCCGTGGACGCGCTCAGCCGGTGCGCGGAGTCGCGCAGGTAGACCGTGACCCGGCCGGCCTTGTCGGCGAGCACGGCCGGGGCGCTGATGTCCGACGTACCGGAGGCGTCGTCGCGCTCCGGCGTGCCCAGCGAGCGCCACGGGCCGAAGCCGCCGCCGGGCGCGCGCTGCACGGTGGCGACGACCTCGCGGTGGTAGCCGCCGTCCAGGTCCGTACGGGTGCCGAAGACCGCGATCCGCCCGTCGGGCAGCCGCAGCGAGGTCACCCCGCTGTCGATCCCGTCGCCCGCGAGCAGCCGGGGCGCGCCCCACTCCTTCGCCGCCCGGGCCTTGTGCCACACCGCGAGCCGCCCGTCGAGCACCGAGAAGGCCCACAGGCCGCCGTCGCCGCCCGGCTGCACCCAGCTGGTGGAGTTGGAGCGGGTGTAGCGCACCGAGTGCGCCCAGTTGTGCCCGGCCGGGTTCGCCGCCACCTTACGGTCGCCGCAGCCCGCCTGGTCCCGGCAGTAGTCGCCGTGGTCCATCCACGCGTACGTCTTCAGGAACCCCAGCTTCTCCGCCGAGGAGGCCGGGTCCAGGGTGCGCGGCAGCCCGCTGGTGAAGTAGCCCAGGTAGTTCTGCACGCCGAACGGCGCGTGGCCCTTGGCCGCCGCGTACCGGGCGAGGGCGGCCTGGGCGAAGCGCGCCCCGTACATGTGGTCCTGGTGGTCCGACAGCTTCGGGGCCCTGCCCGGCTTCTCCACGAAGCCCGGCGTCGGGTCCTGCATCCGCACGAACGTCGGCCGGAACCGCTGGAGCAGCCCCTCGACCGTGTCCACCAGCTGCTGCTTGGTGTACGAGAAGTCGCGGCGCACCGGCGACCCGGCGGCCAGCTGGGAGCGGAGCGAGCCCACCCGGCCGTCCCACAGCCCGTGCAGGCTGTTCGGCCGGTCGCCGCTGATGCTGCCCGCCTCCTTCAGCTGGATCCACACCAGGCTGATCCGGGGCTGTGCGCGCAGGGTGTCCAGCTCGGCCGTGCCGCCGCCGGCGGTGGGTATGGAGACGCGGTCCCAGGGGCTGGTGCGGTTGCCGGTGGCCATCTCGGCGTACGCGGCGCGGATGCCGTTCTGCCGGGCCTCCGCGTAGTTCGCCTTGTTCGGGCGGGGCCGGGGGTCCTGCTTGCGGGCGTTGACGCCGTCCGACTCGCCCGCCGTCAGGTAGACGCCGGTCAGGCTGTTGCCCGAGCGCACCGACTGCAGGGTGTCCGGGTTCATGAAGTACAGGTCGTCGTCGGGGTGGGCGACGATCTGGAGCACCGAGGTGCCGCCGGTGCGCACCGGCTGCGCCGCCCGCTCCACCGGGACGCCCTTGCTGGGCACGTCGGAGGCGTCCGAGGTGTCGGACGTCAGCCACAGGGCACCGCCCAGGAATCCGGCGGCGAGGGTGGCGGCCCCGGCCAGCGCGGCGACGGCGCGGCGGGGGCGGAAGGTGCGGGGCGTGCGGTCGGCGCGGGGCGTGCGGGAAGGCATGGGCGGGCGCGGGCTTCCGGTGGGGCGGGTGGAGCAGGGCGGCAGGTAAGACGGGAATTCAAGGAATACGGTTCATCGGCGGAGAACCACGAGGAACGTGGGGCATGTCACGGGGTGTCCGGGTTCCGCCCCGCACCCCGCACCCCGCGCCCCGCGCCGCCGGTGATGCCGCAGGAGTCCGGGGCCCCGAGGCAGTCCGGTGACGTCGCGGGAGTGGGGCGCCCGCCCGGCGGATAGGCTCGGATCCGGGTTCGGTGGAGGGAGTGGCGGATGTCGGTGCCGGGGCGCAGGAGCAGTACGTTCACCCGACTGTTGCGGCACGGCTTCACCGACCCCTCCGCGGCCGAGCGCTTCCTGGACGTGCCCGCCCTGTCCGCCGTGCGCGGCGACCCCGTGCTGCTCGACGCGCTCGGCGCCACCGCCGACCCCGACCTCGCCCTGCGCGGCCTGGTGCGGCTCGCCGAGGGGCAGGAGGACGCCGACCGGCAGACGCTCCTGGCCACCCTGGTCACCGCCAAGCCGCTGCGCGACCGGCTGCTCGGCGTGCTGGGCGCCTCCGAGGCTCTCGGCGACCACCTGGCCCGCCACCCCGGCGACTGGCACGCCCTGGTCACGTACGAGTCGGCCGATCTGCACCCGGGCGTGCCCGAGTTCGAGCGGGAGCTGGCCGAGGCCGCCGACCCGGTCGCGCTGCGCGTCGCGTACCGCCGCTGCCTGCTGGCCATAGCGGCCCGCGACGTGTGCGGCACCACCGACGTCGCCGAGACCGCCGCCGAGCTCGCCGACCTGGCCACCGCGACCCTGCGCGCCGCCCTCGCCATCGCCCGCGCCGCCGCCCCCGAGGACGCGGCGCGCTGCCGGCTCGCGGTCATCGCGATGGGCAAGTGCGGCGGCCACGAGCTCAACTACGTCTCCGACGTGGACGTGATCTTCGTCGGGGAGCCCGCCGAGGGCGTCGAGGAGGCCAAGGCCCTGCAGGCCGCCACCCGGCTCGCCTCGCACCTGATGCGGATCTGCTCCGACACCACCGTCGAGGGCACCATCTGGCCGGTCGACGCCAACCTGCGCCCCGAGGGCCGCAACGGCCCGCTGGTGCGCACCCTCTCCTCGCACCTCGCCTACTACCAGCGCTGGGCCAAGACCTGGGAGTTCCAGGCGCTGCTCAAGGCCCGCGCGGTGGCCGGCGACCCCGGTCTCGGCGACGACTACATCGCGGCCGTCTCCCCGCTGGTCTGGCAGGCGGCCGAGCGCGAGAACTTCGTCGCCGACGTGCAGAAGATGCGCCGCCGGGTCGTCGACAACATCCCGGCCGCCCAGGTCGAGCGCGAGCTCAAGCTGGGCCCGGGCGGCCTGCGGGACGTCGAGTTCGCCGTCCAGCTGCTCCAGCTGGTGCACGGCCGCAGCGACGCGAGCCTGCACAGCGGCACCACCCTGGACGCGCTCAAGGCGCTGGCCGAGGGCGGCTACGTGGGCCGCGCCGACGCCGGCCAGCTCGACGAGGCGTACCGCTTCCTGCGCGCCATGGAGCACCGCATCCAGCTGTACCGGCTGCGCCGCACCCACCTGGTGCCCGACGAGGAGGCCGACCTGCGCCGCCTCGGCCGCTCCCTGGGGCTGCGCGCCGAGCCGGTCGCCGAGCTGACCCGGGAGTGGAAGCGGCACGCGGGCGCGGTCCGCCGGCTGCACGAGAAGATCTTCTACCGGCCGCTGCTCGACGCCGTCGCCCAGCTGGCCCCGGGGGAGACCCGGCTCAGCGCCCGCGCCGCCCGCCAGCGCCTGGAGGCGCTCGGGTACGCGGACCCCGGCGCCGCCCTGCGCCACCTGGAGGCCCTGTCCTCCGGGGTGACCCGCAAGGCCGCCATCCAGCGCACCCTGCTGCCGGTGCTGCTCGGCTGGTTCGCCGACTCCGCCGACCCGGACGCCGGTCTGCTGGGCTTCCGCAAGGTCTCCGACGCGCTCGGCAAGACCCCCTGGTACCTGCGGCTGCTGCGCGACGAGGGCGCCGCCGCCGAGAACCTGGCCCGGGTGCTCTCCGGCGGGCGGCTCGCCCCCGACCTGCTGATGCGCGCCCCCGAGGCGGTCGCCATCCTCGGCGACCCCGACGGACTGCGCCCGCGCACCCGCGAGCACCTGGAGCAGGAGGTGCTGGCGGCGGTCGGGCGGGCCGAGGACGCCGAGGCCGGGGCGGCGGCGGCGCGCGGGGTGCGCCGCCGGGAGCTGTTCCGCACCACCGCCGCCGACCTGATCGGCTCGTACGGCACCGAGGACGAGCCCGCCGAGGACCCGGCCGCCCTGGTCGACCGGGTCGGCAACGCGGTCACCGACCTCAACGCCGCCACCCTCGCCGGGGCGCTGCGCGCCGCCGTCCGGGCCGGCTGGGGCGACACCCTGCCGACCCGCTTCGCGGTGATCGGCATGGGCCGCTTCGGCGGGCACGAGCTGGCGTACGGCTCCGACGCCGACGTGGTCTTCGTGCACGAGCCGCGCGAGGGCGTCAGCGACCAGGAGGCGTCCCAGGCCGCGAACAAGGTGGTCACCGAGATGCGGCGGCTGCTGCAGATCCCGACCGCCGACCCGCCGCTGGCGATCGACGCCGACCTGCGCCCGGAGGGCAAGAGCGGCCCGCTGGTGCGCTCGCTGGCCTCCTACGAGGCGTACTACCGCCGCTGGTCACTGGTGTGGGAGAGCCAGGCGCTGCTGCGCGCCGAGCCGATGGCGGGCGACGCAGACCTGGGCGGGCGCTTCATCGAGCTGATCGACCCGCTGCGCTACCCGGTGGAGGGCCTGGGCGAGGACGCGGTGCGCGAGATCCGGCGGCTGAAGGCCCGGATGGAGACCGAGCGGCTGCCGCGCGGCGCCGACCCGACGCTCCACACCAAGCTGGGGCGCGGCGGGCTGAGCGACGTGGAGTGGACGGTGCAGCTGCTCCAGATGCGGCACGGCTGGGCCGAGCCGGGGCTGCGCACCACCCGGACGCGCACGGCGCTGGCCGCCGCGCACGCGGCCGGGCTGCTGCCGACGGAGGACGCGCGGATCCTGGACGAGGCGTGGCTGCTGGCGACCCGGGTGCGCAACGCGGTGATGCTGGTGCGCGGCCGGGCGGGCGACACGTTCCCCTCGGACGGCCGGGAGCTGGGCGCGGTCGGGCGCTACCTGGGGTACGAGCCGGGGCACGTGGGGGACATGCTGGACGACTACCGGCGGGTGACGCGCCGGGCCCGCGCGGTGGTGGAGACGCACTTCTACGGGGCGTGAGCCGGGGCCGCGCGGGGCCCGGGAGCTCAGGCCCCGGACGGGCTGGGCTTCCCGGTGGGCGCGGTCCGCTTCCCCGGCCGGCCGGGGCCGTCCGCCGGGAGCTTCGGGAGCCGGTGCGGGAGCTTGCCGTACCAGAGGGCCGAGACGGTGAAGCCGAAGGCCAGGCAGAGCATGCCGCCCACGGCGTCCAGCCAGAAGTGGTTCGCGGTCGACACGATCACGACCAGGGTCGCCGCCGGGTAGAGCAGCCCGAGCACCCGCACCCACGGCACCGAGGCGATCGCGAAGATCATCAGGCCGCACCAGAGCGACCAGCCGATGTGCATCGACGGCATCGCGGCGTACTGGTTCGACATGTGCTTCAGGTCGCCGGAGGCCATCGAGCCCCAGGTGTGGTGCACCAGGACCGTGTCGATGAAGTCCTGCCCGTTCATCAGCCGGGGCGGGGCCAGCGGGTAGAAGTAGTAGCCGACCAGGGCGACGCCGGTGGTCGCGAAGAGCACCAGGCGGGCCGCCGCGTACCGGCCGGGGTGGCGCCGGTAGAGCCAGACCAGGACGCCGATCGTCACGATGAAGTGCAGTGTCGCGTAGTAGTAGTTCATCGACACGATCAGCCAGGTCACCGAGTTCACCGCGTGGTTCACGGTCTGCTCGACCGCGATCCCCAGGGTCTTCTCGGCGTCCCAGATCCAGTCCGCGTTGCGCAGCGCCTGGGCCTTCTGCTCCGGCACGGCGTTGCGGATCATCGAGTACGTCCAGTAGCTGACGGCGATCAGCAGGACCTCGAACCACAGGCGCGGCCGGCGCGGGGCGCGCAGTCTGCCCAGACGCCTGCCCGTCCCGTGGGCGGCGAGGTGCGCGTCGTCCGCGATGGGTGACGGGGTGGTGGCCGTCCGGCCTTCCATGCTCTTCACGGTCGTTTCACCCATAGGGAGAGAGTCTGCCAGATACCGGCTTCCGACCGATCATCCCCCGGTCGGGTTCGCGCCGCACGCGCTCCACCCTGAGGACGACCCGCCGCGGGCCCCTTCTCGGGGTCGGTCCCGGGGCCCTCAGGCGCGTGACGACGGGCCCGACGCCGTGGAGCCGCGTACCACCAGCTCCGGCATGAAGACGAACTCGCTGTGCGGCGCCGGGGTGCCCCCGATCTCCTCCAGGAGCGTGCGCACCGCCGCCTGCCCCATGGCCGGCACCGGTTTGCGCACCGTGGTCAGCGGCGGATCCGTGAACGCGATGAGCGGGGAGTCGTCGAAGCCCACCACCGACACGTCGTCCGGGACCTCCAGGCCCCGCTGCCGGACCGCCCTGACCGCGCCCAGTGCCATCATGTCGCTGGCGCAGACCAGGGCGGTGCAGCCCCGCTCCAGGAGCGCCGAGGCGGCGGCCTGGCCGCCCTCCAGGGTGAAGAGGGAGTGCTGGACCAGCTCCTCCTCCACCACCCGGGGGTCGAGACCCAGCTGGTCCTTCAGGGCCCGGGCGAAGCCCTCGATCTTGCGCAGCACCGGCACGAACCGCTTCGGCCCCACCGCGAGCCCGATCCGGGTGTGTCCCAGGGCGGCCAGGTGGGTGACGGCCAGCCGCATTGCCGCCCGGTCGTCCGGCGAGATGAAGGGCGCCCTGACCCCCGGCGCGTACCCGTCCACCAGGACGTACGGGACCCCCCGCGCCGTCAGCCGCTCGTACCGGCCGGTGTCGGCGGAGGTGTCCGCGTGCAGCCCGGAGACGAAGATGATCCCGGCCACCCCCCGGTCCACCAGCATCCCGGTCAGCTCGTCCTCGGTGGAGCCGCCCGGGGTCTGGGTGGCGAGCACCGGCGTGTAGCCCTGCCGGGTCAGCGCCTGGCCGATCACCTGGGCCAGCGCCGGGAAGATCGGGTTCTCCAGCTCCGGGGTGATCAGGCCGACCAGGCCCGCGCTGGACCGGCGCAGTCGTACGGGGCGCTCGTACCCGAGGACGTCGAGCGCCGCGAGGACGGACTGGCGGGTGGTCGCGGCGACGCCGGGCTTTCCGTTGAGGACACGGCTCACCGTCGCTTCGCTGACCCCCGCCTGGGCCGCTATGTCGGCCAGGCGTGCGGGTGCGGTCACGGCAGGGGACTGTACCGGGCGTTCGTCAGATGGCCCACCAGACGCAGGTGGCCCCCGGCACCCGGACCGTCCCGGACGCCTCGGCGACCGGTCCCGAGGCGAGCACGAGGCGCCCGGGGAGCGGCAGTCGGACCTCCTCGTCCCCGGTGTTCAGGGCGCAGCCCAGGCCCCTCCCGGCGAACGCCAGCACCCCCTCGGGCGCCGGGAGCCAGCGCAGCTCCTCGTCCCCGCGCCCGCGCAGCCGCCGCCGCAGTGCCAGCGCGGAGCGGTAGAGCTCCAGGGTGGAGCCCTCGGCCCCGCTCTGCGCGGCCACGCTCAGCCCCGCCCAGGCCGGCGGCTGCGGCAGCCAGGAGCCGCCGGGCCCGAAGCCGTACGGCGGCTCGGTCCCCGACCAGGGCAGCGGCACCCGGCAGCCGTCGCGCAGCCCGTCCTGCCCGTCGCCCCGGAAGAACGCCGGGTCCCTGCGCACCTCGTCGGGCAGGTCCGCCACCTCCGGCAGCCCCAGCTCCTCGCCCTGGTAGAGGTACGCGGAGCCGGGCAGCGCCAGCATCAGCAGCGCCGCCGCCCGGGCCCGCTCCGGCGAGCCGAGGCGGGTCGCGTGCCGCACCACGTCGTGGTTGGACAGCACCCAGGTCGTCGGCGCGCCCACCGCCCGGGTCGCGGCCAGCGAGGAGTCGATCACCCCGCGCAGCGCCTCCGCGTCCCACGGGCAGGTCAGGAACTGGAAGTTGAACGCCTGGTGCAGCTCGTCGGGGCGCACGTACAGCGCCAGCCGCTCCGGCGAGGGGGCCCACGCCTCGGCGACCGCGACGCGCTCGCCCCCGTACTCCTCCAGCAGGCGCCGCCAGGAGCGGTGGATCTCGTGCACGCCGTCCTGGTCGAAGAACGGCAGCACCTGGGTGCCGATCAGCTTCGCCTGCTCGCGCCGCCCGATGTCGGGCAGGCCGGGGGCCTTGACCATGCCGTGCGCCACGTCGATCCGGAAGCCGTCCACGCCCAGGTCCAGCCAGAAGCGCAGCACCGAGGCGAACTCGGCGCGCACGTCGGGGTGCTCCCAGTTCAGGTCGGGCTGCTGCGGGGCGAAGAGGTGCAGGTACCACGCGCCGTCCGGGGTGCGGGTCCAGGCCGGGCCGCCGAAGACCGACTCCCAGTCGTTGGGCGGCAGTTCGCCGCCGGGGCCGCGGCCGGGGCGGAAGTGGTAGTACGCCCGCTCCGGGCCGCCCGCCAGCGCCGTGCGGAACCAGGCGTGGGCCTCGGAGGTGTGGTTGGGCACCACGTCCACGATCACCCGCAGGCCCAGCCGGTGCGCCTCGCGGACCAGGTCGTCCGCGTCCGCCAGGTCCCCGAACAGCGGGTCCACGGCCCGGTAGTCGGCCACGTCGTAGCCCCCGTCGGCCTGCGGCGAGGCGTAGAAGGGAGTGAGCCAGACGGCGTCCGCGCCCAGGTCCGCCAGGTACGGCAGCCGGGCCCGGGCGCCCCGCAGGTCGCCGACGCCGTCCCCGTCGCCGTCGGCGAACGAGCGCACGTAGACCTGGTAGATGACGGCGTCGCGCCACCAGCCGGCGGCGGGTGCGGCGCCGTCCTCGCGCGGGGCGGTGGGAGCGAGTTCCTGGGTCATGTCCGAGAGGTCCCAACGTCGTGGTGCATGCGGCGCATGCCCGGTTCCGTGCGGCGCCGGGAGCCGGGATCGCCGCTCCGGCACCGCCGTTCACCAAGGTCAACGCCGCGCGGGCGGCACGGATACGCGCCGTTCGGGGGGCGCGAGCGGAGGTGGGGATTCCGGAAACTTCACCGTCCCGGGTCGGCGGCGGCCGACTCCGCACGCCGACGACCACGGCGCGCTACGGTAGTTGACCCACTACGCACAGCTCCGGCGAGGGCGGGGAACGGGGGACGGGGGAGGCGATGACACCCGAGGGCGGCACCACGGTGCTGGTGGTCGACGACGTCGACGCCAGCCGGTACGCCATGGGCGCCGTCCTGCGCCGGGCCGGGCACCAGGTGGTGCCCACCGCCACCGCCGGGGACGCCCTGATCGAGCTCGACGTGCGGCTGCGCTCCGGCGCCCTGCCCGACGCCGCGCTCGTCGACGTCGGCCTGCCCGACATGAACGGCTTCGACCTGTGCCGCCGCCTCAAGGCCCACCCGCTGATCTCCCCGATGCCCGTCGTGCACTTCTCGGCCGCCGCCATCACCGCCCAGGACCGCACCCGCGGCCTGGACGCGGGCGCCGACGCCTATCTGACCGTGCCCGTCGAGCCGGAGGAGATCGAGGCGGTCATACGGGCCGCGCTGCGCGGCGCCCGCTCCCGGCACGACGCCGTCGCCCAGGCCGGACGGCTCGCCCGGCTCGCCGCCGCCACCACCGAACTGCACTCCGCGCACAACCCGCAGGAGCTCGCCGACATCGCCGCCGCGGCCACCGCCCAGCTCGTCGGCGGGCCTGCCGCGGCCTTCGTGTACGGCCCCGAAGGCTCCCTCCACCTGGGCCGCCCCACCCGCTACGAGGCGCCGCCCGACGCCACCTCCCGCACCGCCGCCGCCCTGCTCCTGGAGCGCGGCATGGCCGGGCGCACCGGAGTCCGCTCGTACACCGTGCCCGCCCCGCTCTGGCCCATCGGCTTCATCCCCGAAGGCCACGGCGGCGCCCGCCTGGTGCTGGCCCGCTCCCGGCACGACCACCCGCCCGTCGCCCTCGCCCGCCCGGCCCGGCCGGCCGAGAGCCCGCAGACCCGGCTGCTCCTGGAGCAACTGGCGCACACCACCTCGCTGGCCGCCGAGTCACTGCGCACCTTCGCCGAGGAGCGCCGCCTCGCGCTCACCCTGCAGCGCAGCTTCCTGCCGCAGACCCCGCCGCTGCTGCCGGGCGCCGAGGTGGCCCTGCGGTACGTGCCCGCCTCGCGCAACGCCGAGATCGGCGGCGACTTCTACGTGGGCCTGTCCACCCCGGACGGGCTGCTGGTCGGTGTCGGCGACGTGGTCGGCCACTCGCTGGACGCGGCCACCGTCATGGTCGAACTCCGGCACGCGCTGCGGGCGTACGCCACCGAGCGCGCCGAGCCGGTCGACCTGGTGCGCCGGCTCGACCGGGTGCTCCAGCGCTACCACCCCGAGTCCACCGCCACCGTGTGCCTGGCCCTGATCAACCCCACCACCGGCGCCGCCAGGATCGCCAACGCCGGGCACATCCGCCCGCTCGTCGTCGGCGCCGACGGCACCGCGGAGTTCAGCGACGCCAGGGGCCCGCTGCTCGGCCTCGGCCTGGAGCGCCCGGCCGCCACCGAGACCGTCCTGGGCCCCGGCGACCGGCTCCTCATGGTGACCGACGGCCTGATCGAGACCCGGGGCACCGACCTCGCCGTCTCCCTGGAGCGGCTGCGGCACGCGGCGGCCGAGGCCCCGGACGGGGTGGACGCCCTGGTCGACTCGCTCCTGGACCTCTTCGGCACCCGGGAGGACGACGTGGCGCTGCTCGCGCTGCGGCTGACCGGGAGGTCGGGCGGCGCGGCGGGCGGCGGTGCTCAGGCGGTGCGCTGACCCGGCACGCGCATCCGCGGCGCCAGGGCGAACAGCCGGCCGAGCAGCTCCGTGAACGGCCCGTCCGCGGGCTCGTCCTCGAACACCCCCAGCAGGACCGCCGCCATCTCCTCGTCGTAGGCGGCGCTCACCGCGGCCAGCGCCGCGAAGTCGTGCACCAGCTGCAACTCCAGCTCGGCGCGCGGCACCCGGCGCCCGTCCAGCCAGATCAGCGCGGTCGTCTCGGCCAGCGACACCCAGGACCGGACCACCAACTCCAGTCGCGCGGGCGGCCGCTGGACCCCGAGGTGGGACATGATCTGGTCGTACGCCGCCTGGCGCACCTCGTCGATCATCGCGTTCGCCGTGGACGAGCCCACCGCGGGGCCGCCGCGCATCAGCGCCGAGAAGCCCGGGCCGTGGCCCTCCACGAAGTCGAAGAACCGGCCCATCACCCGCAGCAGCCGCGCCCCCAGCGGACCCTCGTGCGGCTCCTGGAAGCGGGTCGCCAGCTCGTCCGCGGCCCGCCGCAGCGCGGCCTCGTACAGGCTCTGCTTGCCGGGGAAGTAGTGGTACACCAGCGGCCGCGAGATCCCCGCGGCCGCCGCGATCTCGTCGATGGAGACGTCGTCCGGGGAGCGGTGGCTGAACAGCTCAAGGGCCACCCCGATCAACTGCTGCCTGCGCTCCTCGACGCCCATCCTGCGGCGCACCCCGGTCGTCATGCGGACAGCCTAACCCCGTGCGCTCGAACGGCGTCCGATACTCTGCCGACGACATGGACGCATCAGACCAGGACACCCCTGACACCCCCGCCACCGAGGACCGCGAGGACCGCGAGCACGACGAGGACCGCGAAGTCCCGTCCCGTACCGGGCTCACCCCGCGCCAGGCCCGCAGGCTGCGCATCGCGGCGGCCTTGGTGCTGCTCGTCGCGATGGCCGCCGTCCTGGTGGTGCGCCTGGCGATGCGCACCTCCGTCCTGGTGGTCGGGGTCTACGGGCTCGCCATGATCCTGTGCGGCGTGGTGATCGAGCTCAGCCGCAACGGCCGCACCCGGCTGGGCACTTGGCTGCTGACCGCGGGCCTGCTCGCGGCTCTCGCGGCGGACTGGCTGCTGCTGCCGTAGGCCGGGGTCCCGGGGGTCCCGGGCCCTACAGGTCGAGCACCAGCCGCTCGCCCCGGCAGCGCGAGACGCACACCAGCATCGAGTCGGCGCGCTCGGAGTCGGTGAGCAGCTTGTCCCGGTGGTCGACCTCGCCCTCCACCACCCGCTGCTGGCAGGTGCCGCAGAAGCCCTGCTCGCAGGAGTACGAGACGTGGGGGACCTCCTCGCGCAGCACCGAGAGCACCGTGCGGTCCGCCGGGACCGTCACCGTCCGCCCGGAGCGCCGCAGTTCGAGAGCGAACGCCCCGCCGCCCGCCGTGCCCGTCGGGGCGAACCGCTCCAGGTGCGGCACGCGCCCCTCGGGCAGCGCCGCCGCCACCGCCTCCATCAGCCCGTCGGGGCCGCAGCAGTAGACCGCCGTCTCGGCCCCCGCCGACGCCAGGAATCCGAGGTCGGGCAGACCGCCCTCGTCCTCGGCGGCCACGGTGGTGCGCCCGCCGTCCGCGCCCAGCTTCTCGACCTCGTCCAGGTAGGGCATGGTGGCGCGGGAACGCCCGCAGTACAGCAGCTTCCAGTCCGCGCCGGCGGCCTCGGCGGCGCGCAGCATGGGGAGCACCGGGGTGATGCCGATGCCGCCCGCCACGAAGACGTACGACACCGAGTCGACCAGCGGGAAGCGGTTGCGCGGCCCGCGGACCTCCAGCTCGGTGCCCTCGCGCAGCTGCTCGTGGACCTCGCGGGAGCCGCCCCTGCCGTCCTCGATCAGCCGGGTGGCGACGGTGTACGTACCGCTCTCGGCCGGGTCGCCGCACAGCGAGTACTGCCGCACCAGGCCCGAGGGCAGCACCAGGTCCAGGTGCGCGCCGGGCTCCCAGGCGGGCAGGTCCGCACCCTCCAGGCGCAGCTGGACGACGCCCTCGGCGGGCGAGGTGCGCTCGGTGACCATCACCCGGCGCCCCGCGGTGGCGCCGCGCCCGCGCCCCGACACCGGCTCCTCCAGGGCGGGCAGCGGCCACAGCGGGGAGCCCTGGATGCGGCGGCGCAGGGCGCGTCGGGCGAGCAGGGCCGCTCCGGCGGCCAGGACGAGCGTGCGGGTGCGCGGGGCCACGGTCAGGAACCTCCGTTGGCGGCGGGGGAGTCGGCGAGGTAGGCGACGGCCTGCGCGGTGCTGCCCTCCTGCGAGGGGTGGTAGGCGCGGCTCAGGTAGCGCGGGATGGAGCGCAGCAGGGCGGGCGTGGAGGGCAGCGTGCCGGCCCGCCCGGCCCGTACGAACTGGCCCACCGAGGCACGCCCGTCCAGGAGCGTCGGGTCGTTCTCCATGAAGAACCGGGCGCCGCGCTGCCAGAGGAACACCAGGGCGGAGAAGGCCAGGGCCCAGGTCCGCACCCGGCGCCGGTAGCCGCCGTCGACGTGCATGAACAGCTCGAAGGCGACCGAGCGGTGCTCGACCTCCTCGGCGCCGTGCCAGCGCAGCAGGTCCAGCATCACCGCGTCGGCGCCGCGCCGGTCCAGCTCCTCGGCGTTGAGCACCCAGTCGCCCAGGAAGGCGGTGTAGTGCTCGATGGCGGCGATGGTCGCCACCCGCTCCATCAGCCACCAGTGGCGGGCCCGGCCCGGCGGCAGGGTGCGGTCGCCGAGCATCTTCTCGAACATCCAGTCCACCTGCGCGGTGTACGGGGTGGGGTCGAGGCCCAGCTTCCGCAGGTGCGGCAGGACGTCGTCGTGGGCCTGGGAGTGCACGGCCTCCTGGCCGATGAACCCGATGACGTCCTCGCGCAGCCGGTCGTCGCGGATGAACGGCAGCACCTGCTTGTAGACGTGCACGAACCAGCGCTCGCCCGCGGGCAGCAGCAGGTGCAGCACGTTGATGGTGTGCGTGGTGAAGGGGTCGCCGGGAACCCAGTGGAGCGGGGTCTTCTCCCAGTCGAAGGAGACCTTGCGGGCCTTCAGCGCGATCCGCTCCGAGTCTATTGCCGCCGGCTGCGTATTAGACATGGCGTCAATGTACTGATGGGTACGGCCCGGCAACAGGGGTCGGGCCACACCTTCTTGCGCCCACCCGACCCCTGGAAGCGCCCGACCGGCCGCTGAAGGCGCCCGCCCGGCCCCCGGAGGCGCTCCAGCCCCCGGCCGTCAGCGCAGTGCGCCCACCCGCGTGCCGTCCACCAGCCGTCCCGCCAGCTCCGCCCGGGCGCCCTGGGGCGCCTTCAGGGCCAGGAACCGGCCGTTCGCCGTGCCGCTCACCCCGCCCGTGGCGGTCACCGAGGCCAGCTGCGGGCTGCCCGCCGCCAGCACGTACCACTGCCCGCCCCGCGACTTCCACAGCACGCCGGCCAGCACGCGCGGCTCGCGCACCCCGCAGGCCGGGGAGCCCTCCGCCTTCGCCGCCACCGCGCCGGTCGCCGCCGGGGCCTGGCCCGGAGCCTGGAACTGGGCCATCACCCGGGCGCCGGGGCCCCGCCAGGTCTCGGCGCGGGTGCACAGCCAGCCGGCCGTGCCGTTCGCCTCGGGCAGCGGCTGCTCCGCGTACTTCCACGAGTTCACCGACCGCACCCCGTGCGAGCGGACCGTCGGCAGCAGGCAGGCGGTGCGGGCCCACTCGGCGCGCGCCGCGTCCGTCACCACGTCCACCGGCGCGTTCGGCGGCCCGGACGTCAGCCGCACCGCGGTGAGCTCGCCCAGGTCCGTCACCACCCGGTCCGCCGTGCCCTCGCGCAGCACCAGCGCCTCCCAGGAGGTGCAGTCGCGGGCCTGCGCGGGGCTGAGCAGCGGGTCGGCGACGCCCCGCCCGTCGCGGTGCAGCGGGCGCGGCCCGGCGGCGGGCTTCAGCAGGTCGCGCACCTGGACGTCGCTCACCCAGGGGGCGGTCAGGTAGCGCACGTTGCCGTGGGCGCGGCCCACCACCAGGGCGCCGGAAGCGGCCGCGTCGGCGCCGTCCGCCCGGGCGAAGTCCAGGGCCGCGCCGTCGTCGCCGTCCACCGGCTCCGCGTACCGCACCACCCGCAGCCCGTCGTACACCAGCACCACCCGGGCCTCGTCCACCACGCCCGCGAACAGCAGCTGGGCCGGGCCCATCGCGGGGCCCGAGGGCGTCCCGGGCGTCGCCGACACCCGCACGTCGGAGCCCGGCCTGGCCCACACCGCGAGCGCCCGCCGCAACAGGGCCTGGTCGCCCGAGAGTTCACCGCGGGCCGGCCACACCGAGAAGTCGGTGCGGGCCGAGCGCTCCCACACCGCGGGCGCCGTCCGCTGCAACTGCTGCGGGTCCAGGGCGTCCTGGGCCGCCGCGTTCAGCGCGTACGGCGGGGCCGCCGCGCCGTCCGGGCCCCAGCCGCCCGGCAGCCCGAGCAGCGCCCCGACCACCACGGCCGCGGCCGCCGCGACCAGGGCCGCCCGGCCGTGCTGGCGGCGGCGCATCAGGTCGGTGGGCCGGGCCTGGAGCGAGCAGGGGTCGAACTCGACGGAATCGAGCAGCGCGTACAGCGTCTCCACCCCGTCGGCCTCGGCGAGCGCGGCCGCCGGGTCCTCGACGCCCGCGGCGGCCAGCACCCGGCACGCCTCCGGGTCGGCCAGCCCCTCCAGGCCGCGCAGCACGTACCCGGCGCGGGCCGGGGCGGAGAGCGCGGACAGCTGCTGGTCCAGGGAGAGTTCGTCGGCCCCGCCGGAGCGCGGGAAGAGCCGCAGGCCCCACACCTGGGGCAGCAGCGGCGGCAGCTGGGAGCGCCGGGGCAGCCGCCGGGCCCGCAGCGTCCGGCCCAGCGGCTCCTCGGCCTCCAGGGCCTGGCGCAGCACCCGTTCGCGTACGTACGCGTACCCCGGGTCGACCGGGTCCTCGGACCGCCGGGCCGCCGGGACGCTCCCGGCGGCGGTGCGGCGCCGGGGCAGCGAGCGCTGGGTCAGCGCGTGCGCGGTCAGCACCCGGCGGTTGCGGCCCAGCGACGGCGGCAGCACCAGGTAGGCGATCCGCACGAGCCGGGGGTAGTGCTCGACGAGGGCGGCCTCGGCCCGTTCGACGTCGACGGGAGGGGCCTGCTGGGCGACGGGAGTGCTCACGTTCAGCAGAACGAGGGATTCGTCCTATGGTCACTCGGTCGTGTCTTCAAAATCCCGTCCATCCCGCGCGGCCCGGCACGCCCGCCCGTTTCGCGCGCGGGGGCGCTGCGCCGGGGCCACGAGCGGCCCGCGCGGGCGCTACGCCGGGACGACGAACCGCTTGCGCAGCAGCTCCACGACCTCGTCGGGCACGCCGAGGCCGTCCCGCACGTACGCCTCCATGGAGCCGTGCCGGGCGTCCACCTCGTCCAGCGCCGCCGCCAGGTACTCGGGCACCACCCCGATCAGCGCGAGCGCCAGCTCCGGGTCGCCGCCCTGGGCGGTGAAGCCCTCCACGAGCGGCGCGAAGGCCTCCCGCACGGCCGGGTTGACCGCGAGGTACTCGGCCTCCACGGTCGCGTCGTCGGCGCCCAGCAGGCACAGCACGACGGTGGCGGCCCAGCCGGTGCGGTCCTTGCCCGCCGTGCAGTGGAAGAGCAGCGGGACGGCCTGCGGGTCGGCCAGCTCGGCCAGGAAGGAGCGGTAGGACAGCCGGGCGGACTCGCTGCTGACCAGGGAGCGGTAGGTGTCCTCGAAGAACCGGTACACCCGCCCCCCGCCCAGCTCCCGCTCCGCCAGCGCCGGGTCGCCCAGGATGGTCCGCAGCTGCGCGGCGGGCGGCAGCCCGCTGGCGGCCAGCTGGTCGGCGAGCACGTCGGCGACCAGCAGCCGCCCGCCCGGCGGGACCCGGTCGGGGCGGGCGGTGCGCTCGGCGGCGGTGCGGAAGTCCACGATCGTACGGATGCCCAGCGCGGCGACCGCGGGGTCGGCGGCCGGGTCGAGCCGGTCCAGCTGGCCGGAGCGGAAGAGCACCCCGGAGCGCACGGCGCCGCCGCCGGCCAGGGGGGTGGCGCCGAGGTCTCTGAGGTTGGCGACGGTGGTGGCGGGGATCGCGGGCATGCGACGGCTCCTGGCGTGCGACGGGGGTCCGGGGGAGGCGGGGTCGGGGGACGGCCGGGCGGTTCCCGGGGCGGACCAGGGGGTCCGGGAAGCCCGGAAGCCTGGGAACCCCGGAAAAAGGTACCGGGATGTCAGGGTACGTCCGCAGGTGGGGTGCGGTGCGTCCGCAGGGGAAGCCTTGGCCATGGTTTGGTCGGATCCTGGTGCGCCGATCGCCGGGAAGTCCGCTCCCCGGCCCGCCCGAAGGGGCACCATGGCGGGATGCCCACGGAGCGAACCCCCGCCGCCCGCACGGCCGCGCCGCTGCTCGCCGCCCTGCTGGCCGCCGGCCTGCTGGGCGCCTGCGAGAAGGCCCCCGCCGAGCCCGTGACCGCCACCGGCACCCTGGAGCAGCTCGCCGCCACGGCCGGCTGCGCGCCGGACGTGCAGACGGACGCGAAAGAGCTCCGTCAGGCGAAGTGCAAGACGGAGCAGGGGAGTTGGGTGATCGCGACCTTCGAGACCGACCGCGGCCAGCGCGAGTGGCTCAACCAGGCCAAGGACTACGGCGGTTCCTACCTGGTGGGGCGCCGCTGGGTCGCCGCGGGCGCGGCGGACGTGGTCGCGGGCCTGCGCGGGCGGCTCGGCGGCACGGTGGAGACCTCGGCCCCGCACGGCCGGGGGAGTGTCGGCGGCGCGGGGCACGAGGGGCACTAGGGGGAGCGGCTGAGCCGCCCCCGGCGGGGAGCGGTCAGCGGCAGGAGCGGCCCGTGTTGAGGCAGCTCACCACCCGGGCCATCAGCTTCTCGTCGAAGACGTTGATGAAGTCCCCGTGGTCGGTGACGGGCTTGTGCAGCTGTTCGGGGAAGGAGTCCACGGCGAAGCCCGGCCCCGGCGGCACCGCGTACACGATGCGCTGCACCAGCTGCGGGATCGCCTTGAAGCCCTGTCCGCAGCGGCCGTCGCGGCCGGCGAAGGCCACGTGCGTGCGGTGGTTGGCGCTGTCGGTGTTCGCCCCGTCCCAGCAGCTCTGGAAGCGGAAGGTGCGCACGACCTTGCTGCCCCGCGGGCAGATCGGGTACTTGTCCTTCAGCTGGCGGTTCTCGAAGCCGGTACAGCTCCAGGAGGCGTTGGCGTTGGCGTCGCCGTTGGTGAAGGCCTTGGCGTCGCCGGTGATGATCCGCAGGAACCGGGGCATGGCGGTGACCTTGGAGACCGGGCTCCCGGCGAACGTCAGGGTGACCTGGGCGGGGGTCTGGATCTCGCCGGTGTTGCGGTCCTTGCCGCCGCCGTCGGCCCCCGCGTCGTCCTCGTCCCTGCCGTTCTGCAGCCGCAGCACCGGCCAGTAGTAGGTGGACCGGTCGCCCTGGTTGCGGCAGGTGGTGGCGCCGCTCGCCAGGTCCTCGTCGGTGGCGAAGGCGTCGGTGGCCTGGTTGCCGATGTAGTCGTGCATGTGGTGGGCGCCGTTGCTCACCCCGGGCGCGACGATCACGTTGTCCGGGTTGAACTTGCCGTTCTTGTTGCGCCCGCAGTCGCTGGTGAAGGTGCCGCGGGAGGCGTTGCGGCCGGGCCGGGGGGCCTTCGCGTTCGGCCGTACGGAGGTGATGGCGGCGAAGTCGGAGCGCTCGGGCCCGTTGCCGGAGGGCGGCCGGCCGGGCTGCTGCCCGGATCCCGTCCCCTGTCCGGGCTTCTGGCCCGGCTTGCGACCGGGGTCGCGCAGCGCGGCGCCGTCGTCGTCGGCGCGCAGGGTGCAGGCGGCGAAGCCCTTCAGTCCGCTGTCCTGCCCGCCGCCCTGTTCCAGGGCGGTGTCGATCCGCCCGAGGCTCTCGGTGCGCTTGTCCTTGAGCGGGTCGAGCACCAGGCCGCCGGCCCGCGCCGGGTCGCTCTCGATGTCGGCCCTGCGGTCGGCGAAGACGCGGTAGGCGTCGGTGATCTGGCTGTCCATGGCGGCGAGTTCGCGGTCCACGGCGGGCCGGGCGGAGGCCGGGACGTCGGGGAGCGCGTTGCCGACGTCGGGGCAGTCGATGGTGGACAGGGCCTGGGCCGCGCTCCGCGGCCGCTGGGGGGTGCCCTCGCCGGCGGAGGCGCTGTAGTCGAGGGCGACCAGACCGCCACCGCCGAGCAGCAGGGCGGTGGTGGCGACGATGGCGCGGTTGGCGATCGTCGAGCGTTTTCGCGTACGTGTCGTGCGTCCCATGGGCCTCGATACGTACGGCGGCCCCGGACGGTTCAACGGTCCCTCGAATGAACAGAGTTGACTGTTCGGCGGTCAACCCCGGTCGAGGTGCGCCAGCACCGCGAGCACCCTGCGGTTGTCGTCGTCCGACACCTCCAGGCCCAGCTTCGCGAAGATGTTGGAGGTGTGCTTGGCCACCGCCCGTTCCGTCACCACCAGCCGCTCCGCGATCGCCGTGTTCGACCGGCCCTGCGCCACCAGCTCCATCACCTCCAGCTCGCGCGGCGTCAGCGCCCCGCCGGGCCCGCCCAGCGGACCGCGCCCGGCCTTGCGCGTCAGCAGCTGCTGGACGACCTGCGGGTCCATCGCCGTCCCGCCCCCTGCGACCCGTCGCACCGCGTCCACGAACTGGTCCGCGTCGAACACCCGGTCCTTCAGCAGGTACCCCACCCCGCCGTTCCCGTCCGCGAGCAGCTCGCGCGCGTACAGCTGCTCCACGTGCTGCGAGAGCACCAGGACCGGCAGGCCGGGGCGGGCCCGGCGCGCGGCCAGGGCGCACTGCAGGCCCTCGTCGGTGTGCGACGGCGGCAGCCGTACGTCGACCACGGCCACGTCCGGCTCCAGCTCGGCCAGGGCGCGGGCCAGCTCGGGCCCGCTCTCGACGGCGGCCAGGATCTCGAAGCCGTACGCCCGCAGCAGCCGCACCAGGCCGTCGCGGAGCAGGAAGAGGTCTTCGGCTAGGACCACGCGCACGGCAGCTCCAGGGTGACCAGGGTGGGGCCGCCCGGGGGACTGCTGACGGCCAGGACGCCGTCGAACGTACCCAGTCGGCGCTCGACCCCGCTCAGCCCGGTCCCGCCGCCGCCCCCGACCACGGCGCCGCCCCGCCCGTCGTCGGCCACCGTGATCCTCAGCATCCCGTCCTCGTGCCGCAGGTCCACGTCCACCCGGCTCGCGCCCGCGTGCTTGACCGCGTTCGCCAGCGCCTCGCTCACCGCGAAGTAGGCGGCCGACTCCACCGGCGCCCCGGCCCGCCCGGCCGGGTCGCAGCGCACCTCCACCTCCAGCGGCAGCCGCAGCGCCAGCGCCCGCACCGCGTCGGCCAGGCCCCGCTCGGCGAGCACCGGCGGATGGATGCCCCGGACCAGGTCGCGCAGTTCGGTCAGGGCCTCCGCCGAGGACCGCCTGGCCCGTGCGAGCAGCTCCTTGGCCTGCGCCGGGTCCCGGTCCACCAGGGCCTCGACGGTGGACAGGTCCATGCCGACGGCCACCAGCCGGGCCTGCGCCCCGTCGTGCAGGTCCCGCTCGATGCGCCGCAGTTCGGCCGCCGAGGCGTCCACCGCGTCGTGCCGGGTGGCGGTCAGCCGGTCGATGCGGCGCTCCAGCTCGGTGTCGAGCCCGGGGGCGAGCAGCGCCCGGGTGACCGTGAAGTGGGCGCGCACCAGGTGCCGTCCGGCGAACAGCGCGACGGCCAGCCAGACCACGCCGAGCGCGGCGGCGAAGGCGGCGGTGGTGGCGTCGGAGACCGGCACGAACGCGTACCAGTACGTCCCGTCCGCGCGCACCACCGGCCGCCACAGCCCGGCGGACAGCAGCAGCCCGAACACGCCCTGCGCGACCAGGCCGGGGGCCAGCACCGCGAGCACGAAGCCGCCCGTCATGTCCACGAGCAGCCACTGCAGGTCGCGCCAGGTCGCCGGGTCCCGCAGCAGCCGCAGGGTCCGCCGCGCCTGCCCGGCGGGCCCGTGCCCGAGGTCCTCGGGGAGCGGCCGGTAGACCGCGGGGACGCGCACGCCCGCCCAGCGCGCGGCGAGCAGCCGCCGCTGCCGGGCGTGCGCCCGCACCAGGCGCAGTACGTACGGGGTGGTGAGCAGGCCCGCACCGAGCGGGACGAGGGCGATCGAGACCACCGCGAGCACGAACAGCGTGATCGACCCGGCCAGCGACACCAGTGCCAGCGCCAGGCCCCGCCCCGCGGCGACCAGCGCGCCGCGGGCCCGCCCGGTCATCGTGCCGGACCCGCCGGTCCCGTCCGTCGTCCCCATGCCGACCGCACCCCTCCCCGTCCATGACCCTCGCGCCCCAGTCTCGCGGCGGGAGGGTCCGGCGGTCACGGGGGCGGCCCCCCGGACCGGGGTGCACCCAGCCCCCTTGCGCACCGGCGGGACCCGGCCCCGTGCGCCCGCGGCGCGACAGGACCGGCCCCCGGCGCACCGGGCGCCGACGGGCCCGTCAGGGCGCGTACTTGTAGCCGACCCGCCGCACGGTCTGGATCGTGTGGCGGTGCTCGGCGCCCAGCTTGCGGCGCAGCCGGGCCACGTGGACGTCGACGGTGCGCCCGTCGCCCACGTGCCCGTACCCCCACACCGTGGTGACGAGCTGGTCGCGGGTGTGCACCCGGTGCGGGTGCGCCACCAGGTGCGCGAGCAGCTCGAACTCCAGGTACGTGAGGTCCAGGGCCCGCCCGTCCACCAGGGCGGTGCGCTGGGAGCCGTCGATGGACACCGGCCCCTCCCCGGCCGCCTGCCCGCCCCCCGGCGGTACGGGCTGCTGGTCGGCGGGCACGAGCACCAGGTAGCCGACCATCGGCGGCTGCCCCGGCAGGGACGGCAGGGTGTGCTGGGGCGCGGGCAGCCAGGTGGCCCCCGGCGGCAGGAAGTCGGCCACCCCGGGGGGCGCCGCGACCTCGTCGCGGTCGACGGCGCGCAGTCGGTGGCGTCCGGGAGGGGTGGAGAGGGCGGTCGCAGCGGAGGCAGCGGAGAAGGAACGGGTGTGTGCCATGAGAGGTCAGCTCATTTCGCGCGGAGGAAGTGGACGCAGACGTACGTCGGTACTCGTTGCGCGTGGGCCGAAGGCCGCTTCGAAGGGGTTCGAGAGGCTTTAGAGGGCCGACGCGTTCAACGCGCGGCAACACACCCGGTCGAAGTCGTGGTGCTGACGGGAAGGCCAGAACGGCTCAAGGTCGCTGCGACCTGTCGCGATGTGCTGGAAGCTGGCCATGGCCCTATTGAACCAGACCCGGGCCCCGGGCAGGAGGGTCCGCCCACGGGCTGGACCGGACCTTGGCTCGTTCTCGATCCGGCGCACGGTCGCCCGAGGACCCAACGGCTTGCAGGGGCACCCCTGTTGGGGGTGCCCCTGCGTGTGCGTCCGGGGACGGGTCAGACCTGTCCCGCCTTCTCCAGCGCCGCGCAGCACGTGTCCACCATCAGCCGCGTCACCAGGTACGGGTCCACGTTCGCGTTCGGGCGGCGGTCCTCGATGTAGCCCTTGCCGTCCTTCTCCACCTGCCAGGGGATGCGCACCGAGGCGCCGCGGTCGGAGACGCCGTAGGAGTACTCGTTCCACGGGGCCGTCTCGTGCAGGCCGGTGAGGCGGTCGTCGATGCCCGCGCCGTAGTGCTTGACGTGGTCCAGCGGCTTGGAGCCCTCGCCCAGCGACTCGCAGGCCGTGATGATCGCGTCGTACCCCTCGCGCATCGCCCTCGTCGAGAAGTTGGTGTGCGCGCCCGCGCCGTTCCAGTCGCCCTTCACCGGCTTCGGGTCCAGCGTCGCCGCGACGCCGAAGTCCTCCGCCGTGCGGTACAGCAGCCAGCGGGCCACCCACAGCTGGTCGGCCACCTCCAGCGGCGCCAGCGGGCCTACCTGGAACTCCCACTGGCCCGGCATGACCTCGGCGTTGATGCCGGAGATGCCCAGGCCCGCCTTGAGGCAGTTCTCCAGGTGCGCCTCGACCACGTCGCGGCCGTGGATCTCGTCCACGCCCACGCCGCAGTAGTAGCCGCCCTGCGGGGCGGGGAAGCCGCCGGCCGGGAAGCCCAGGGGGCGGTCGCCCTGGAAGAACGTGTACTCCTGCTCGATGCCGAAGACCGGCTCCTGCGCCGCGTACCGCTCGTACACCTCGGCCAGCGCGGCCCGGGTGTTGGAGGAGTGCGGAGTCATGTCGGTGTCCAGCACCTCGCACAGCACCAGCACGTGCGCGCCGCCCCGGATCGGGTCCGGGCAGGAGAACACCGGCTTCAGCACGCGGTCCGATGCGTGGCCCTCGGCCTGGTTGGTGCTGGACCCGTCGAAGCCCCAGACCGGCAGGTCCGCGACGGCCGTCGAGGCCGAGCCCGCCAGTATCTTCGTCTTCGAGCGGAGCTTCGCGGTCGGCTCGGTGCCGTCGATCCATATGTACTCGGCCTTGATGAACGTCACGGTGCCTCATCCTCTGCGGGTGCTGCGGGCTGCGCTGCTGCGGGGTGGTGTGCTGTGGTGTGCGCGCAGCTTCGCAACGAGCCGTTTCCCGTCGATTGCCCGACCGTGAACCCGGTGTTACCTAGGTTTCCTCTGTTTTTCCTGGCCCCCGTGCGGCCTCCCGTGCGGTGCCCCACTCCCGCGCCCCGACCGCCACCCCGTGCGCGTCCAGGAGTTCTCCGAAGCCCGCGCGCCGGATCCGGCGCACCAGTTCCTCGTACGTCGTCCCCAGCTCGCGCGCCGTGCGCCCCAGGTGCCAGTCGCAGTCCGCCAGGCGCCGCAGCAGGTGGCCCCGGCGGACCTGGTTCTCCGAGAGCCGGAACGTCTTCAGGTACGCCAGGCGGCCCTTGCGGTCCGTGATCAGCTCCCCGATGTGCTGCTCCCGGCCCCGGGCGAACGGCGGCAGGAACCGGTCCAGCGCGAAGCCGTCCATCCAGTACACGCGCTCGAACGCGTACGTCTCGTCCAGCAGGCCGCGCGCCAGCACCCCGTCGTGCCCCTCGCGCCAGGCCCGCTCCTGCGCCCGCACCGCGAGCCGCAGGTCCTTCAGGTCGTGGATGCGCGTGTCGTCCAGCCGCGCCCCGAAGTCGGCCACCGGCGCCCCGTACAGCGCGTACTGGTGCACCACCTCGCCGTACAGGTCCTCGACCAGCGACGGGTGCAGCGCCCGGTAGTCGTCGGGGTGCGGCGTCACGAAGGCGGCGGCCAGCGCGTCGGCGGCGTACACCAGCACGCCGCACTGGCCCGGGTGGATCTCGAACACCCGCAGCGCCTCGGCGAGCCCCCGCACCTCCGCGCCCGCGTACGCCTCCTCCTCGCGCGGCGACAGGCCCTCGCGCACCGCCCGCCGCGACCACTCGTCCCACACCACCGAAGGGCCGCCGAAGTGCAGCGCCAGATAGCCCTCCAGGGCCAGGTGCAGCGGCAGGAAGCGCAGCCGGTGCCCGGGGCGCAGCCGCTTGGCCATCCGGTGGTGGAAGCGCACCGGCACCCGCTCGGGCGGGTCGGTGCCGAGCCGGGTGCCGTACACCGCCTGGCCGCCGCCGTCGCCGGACCAGTCCGCGACGAAGCCGTGCGGGACGTACGAGGTGTAGGACGCGCCGTCGCCCAGCGCGACCTCCCCGTGGGACGCCCCGTACGCCTCGTGGCGCAGCCGCAGCCCCTCCACCGGCCGCTCGCGCACCAGCGGCACCAGCCGCACGCCGCCCCACACCTGCGCGGGCGCCGCCCTCAGGTCGCCCAGGTCGATCCGCGTCACCGCGCCGCCTCCTCGAGGAACAGCTCCACCCTCCGGTCCAGGTACGCCCGCAGCTCCGCGAGGCCGGTGCGGCCCTCGGCGAACTGCGCCACCTCCACCAGCGCCGCCAGGTCCTCCGCGTCCCGGATCCCCGCCGTCGGCACGCTCGGCGCGAGCCGGCGCACGTCGAAGCCGTCCGCGTCGTACACCGGGTTCAGGTGCACCACGCTGGTGGCCCGCTCCGGGTCCAGCCGGGTGCGCCACACCCGCAGCACCTCGCCGGCCAGCCCGGGCGGCGCGTTGTCCCAGCCGTCCGAGACGATCACCACCCGGTCGGGCGCCGCCTCCAGCGCGTCCAGGACCCGCTCGCCCAGCGGCGTCGGCCCCCACGGCCGCACCAGCAGCGGGTCGCGCGCGCCCGAGGTCCACAGCGGCACGTACCGCCCGGCCAGCGCCTCCAGCAGGTAGTGGCAGCCCAGGGCCACCGCCAGCGGGCGCCGCCGCTTCACCCCGGAGCCGTACGAGGAGTAGCTGTCGTCCAGGACCGCGGCGACCGTGCCCCAGGTCCCCGCGTGCGGCCCTGCCGCGCGCCGCGCCGCCGCCCGCAGCGCCCCGGTCAGCTCCGCCCGGCGGGCCGCCCGGTCGGCGGGGGCCAGCGCCAGCACGTACCCGGCGAGCCGGGTCAGCGGCATCGACGACAGGTCCGCCGCCCGGTCCGCGCGCAGCCGTTCGAGGCGGGTCATGCGCGGCGCGATCCGCTCCAGGAACACCTCGCGCGGGACGCCGTGGCGGGCCGCGAACCCCTCGGCGACGGTGAACGGCAGCTCGTACAGGGCCGCCTGGGCGTAGCGGGCGCGGCGGTACGCGTCCAGGCGCGGGTCCTCGTAGCGCGCGCGGTGGCCGGGGCGGAAGAGGAAGTCGGACAGCTCGCCGGTGAGCAGGTGCGGCCGGACGTGCCGGGCCGTGGCGCGCAGCCCGGAGCGGTACTTCACCGCGTCGTGCGCCAGGTCGGGGCGCGCCGCCAGCCAGTCCCGGACGATCACGCGGGTGCGGCGGTTGTTGACCCGGGCCGCGGCCAGCGCCGCGAACAGCCGGTAGACCCGCTGCGGCGGCAGCTTCGCGAGCCGGGCCGCGATCAGCCGCCCCTCGGCGCGCCGCTCCTCGGGCCCGGCCTCGCCGGCGGTGCGCAGCAGCCGCTCCACGATCGCCGCCGCGTTGTGGTCGTTGACGTCCAGCGCGAGCGCCGCGGCGTACACGGGCCGGTAGTTGACGGCGACGTACTCGTGCAGGAAGTCCAGGGAGAGCCGTTGCTCCCCGGCGCCGGAGCGGAACTCCCGCTGGCCGGTGGCGGTGACGGCGGCGTTGACGAACATCAGGACGTCCTCGGCCGCGATCAGGTCGGCGAAGCGCTCCGCCATGGTCCTCTCCGGTGGGTGCCGTGCGCGGGCGCGCGGGATGCTGGGGTGCCGGCCGGGGTGTGGGGGAGCGAGCAGCGAAAACATTGCTGTACAGGCAGGTCCCGGAAGTCGCTCCGAAGTCCCGCGGCCGGCCCCTGAAACGTAACACCGGGCCCGACGGCGGGCCGAAGGGTTTTCGCTTCCCGCACACCCGGGGGAGGGCCCGTCGTACGGCGGCGCGGGCAGACTTGCGGGCATGTCGATCCCCTCGCACCACCACCAGACCACGCCCGGACCCGCCCCGCTGCGCGTCGGGCTGCTCGGCACCGGCCCCTGGGCCGGCCGCACCCAGGCGCCCGCCCTGGCCGCCCACCCCGGCGTGGAGTTCACCGGCGTCTGGGGCCGCAGGCCCGAGGCCGCCGCCGCGCTCGCCGCCGCGCACGGCACCAAGGCGTACGAGGACGTGGACGCCCTGATCGAGGCCAGCGACGCGGTGGCGATCGCGCTGCCGCCGGACGTCCAGGCGCCGCTCGCCGTCCGGGCCGCCCGGGTCGGCCGCCACCTGCTGCTCGACAAGCCGGTCGCCACCACCGTCGAGGGCGCCCGCGAGGTGGCCGACGCGGCGGACGCCGCCGGGGTGCGCTCGGTCGTCTTCTGCACGCTGCGGTTCGCCGGGGAGACGGAGGGCTGGATCAGGGAGCAGGCCGGTGCGGGCGGCTGGTACCTGGCGCACGCGCACTGGCTGGGGGCGCTCTACGGTCCCGGCGGGGGCGGGCCGTACGCCGCCTCGCCGTGGCGGCGCGAGAAGGGCGGCCTGTGGGACGTGGGCCCGCACGTGCTGTCGGTGCTGCTGCCGGTGCTCGGCGAGGTGACGGAGGTGTCCGCGTCGCGGGGGCCCGCCGACACCGTGCACCTGGCCCTGCGGCACGCCTCGGGCGCGGGCAGCACGGCCACCCTGACGCTGAGCGCCCCGGCGGCCGCCGCGCACGTCGGGATCGAGCTGTACGGGGAGCGGGGGCGGGTCGAGCTGCCCGGCTGGGGCGGGGCGGCGGACGCCTTCGCGCGGGCGGTGGACGGGCTGCTCGGCGCCGTGCGGGACGGGCGGGCGCACCCGTGCGACGCGCGGTTCGGGCTGCGGATCACCGAGATCCTGGTGGCGGCGGAGTCCCGGCTCTGACCGGCGGGCCCCGGGCCGGGGGTCCGGACTCCCGGCCCCGGGGCGCTACTTGATGACCGCGTTGGCCACCGCGATCAGCAGCCCGACGGCCGCGTCCGCCGCGCCGACCAGGATCGCCCCGCGCCGCTGGTAGCCCACCCGCAGCGCGGCGAACGTGCCCCACCCGGCGAGCAGGGCCGCGTTGAGCATCAGCCCGGCCGTGGTGGCGGGCTCCCCGTGCCAGCCGGCCGCCCCGGACAGGGCCAGCAGGCCGACCGTGGGGAGCACGGCGACCACGACGGGCCACTCGTCGCGCAGGGTGAGGGCGAGCTGGCGCCAGCGGTGCGCGGCGGTGTCGTACACGTGCGTGGACATGTGGTGGGCGTAGCCGTGGATCGCGGCGGCGCACACGGCGGTGACCAGGATCCAGGCGGCGTCGTAGTAGGGGGTGTAGCGGGCCCCGTCCTGCTGCAGGGCCGCGAGGAGGGCGCTGGCGAGGACGGTTCCGTACACCCCGCCGAACATCCAGTTGGTACGCACGGGAGCCCCTTCCGGGAGGTCGCGGAGACGGAAGGCCCCACCGTAGTGCCGCAAACGTCCCGAAACGGGCACTGTTACGTTCCGGTGGGACATCCGGGACCCATCCGCAAAGGGGCCCTGACCTCGCGCTTACGCCCCGGCCCGGGTCACCGGCGGGAGAGAGCGTCCCGTACCGCCTCCTCCGAGCGCGCCACCACCGCGGTCCCGTCGTCCGCCGTGATGATCGGGCGCTGGATCAGCTTCGGGTGCGCCGCCAGCGCCTCGATCCAGCGCCCGCGCGAGGCCGCGTCGCGCGGCCAGTCCTTCACCCCGAGCTCCTTGGCGGCGGCCTCCTGGGTGCGCGTGACGTCCCACGGCTCCAGGCCGAGCCGGTCGAGCAGCGCGGCGATCTCGGCCTCGCTCGGCACGTCCTCCAGGTAGCGGCGAACGGTGTACCCGGCGCCCTCCGCGTCGAGGACCGTGAGGGCGGTGCGGCACTTGGAACAGGCGGGGTTGATCCAGATCTCCATGCCCGCCACGGTACCGCCGGGAGCCCCCTCGAAGGGCCTTCGCGGGGGCCTGGAGGCTGATCCACGAAGCCCCTGGATGCTGATCCCCAAAGCCCGTCTGGCCAGGGGCGATTGTCAGTGCCCCGGCGTAAAATGGTCAGTAGTTCGAAAGCGTTCCCGCGCCACGCCAGGAGGTTGCCCATGGCCGTTGCCGCAGTCCGGACGAAGCCGTCGAGGAAGCCCGTACAACTCCAGCTCTACAAGCCCCTGCTGAAGCACCCGCTGCCCGCCGGGCGGCCGCGAGACTGGTACATATCGCACAACCGCCGCCTCAAGGCGATGCGGCTGTCCATCGCCCTGCTCGACTCGGGCGTCTACTACCCCT
The DNA here is from genome assembly GCF_040296945.1 of Streptomyces sp. NPDC001941. Classification (NCBI taxonomy): domain Bacteria; kingdom Bacillati; phylum Actinomycetota; class Actinomycetes; order Kitasatosporales; family Streptomycetaceae; genus Streptomyces; species Streptomyces sp. NPDC001941. The sequence goes on from NZ_JBEOYE010000018.1 coordinate 42,093, forward strand.
CCCACGCCGACGACGACACGATCAGGGACACCGCCGAGCGCATCGGCGTCCACCCGCCCTCCGCCACCACGTGCCGGATGGTCCGGGCCCTGATCCGCTACGGCCGCTGACCCGCGCGACGCCGGGGGCCCTCCCGAGCGGAGGGCCCCCGGCCGTGGGCACGGGCGGACCGGCCGCGTTACGCTCGGAACATGACGGCCGCCCCGTTCCGGCGCGAGCGTCTGCGCCCCGCGCCCACCGACATCGTCGCCGTCGCCTGCTCGGCGGGCGGCGTCCGGGCCCTGGGAGTCCTCCTCGGCTCCCTCGAAGCGGACTTCGCCGTGCCCGTACTCGTCGTCCTGCACCTGGACCCCCGGCGCCCCACCCTCATCGCCGAGATCCTGGGACGCCAGTGCGCGCTGCCGGTGAAACTGGCCGAGCAGGGGGAGCCGGCGCGGCCCGGCACGGTCCACATCGCCCCGCCCGGCCGCCACCTGCTGGTCGGCGCCGACGGCCGGCTCAGGCTGTCCGGCAGCGCGCGCGTGCACTTCGTACGACCTTCGGCCGACGTCCTGTTCGGCTCGGTGGCCGAGTCCTATGGTCCCCGCGCCCTGGTCTGCGTCCTCACCGGCACCGGCCGCGACGGTGCCGCGGGGGCCGACCAGGTGAGGGCACGGGGCGGCACCGTGATCGTCGAGGACCCGCGCACCGCCGAGTTCAACGGCATGCCGACTGCCGCGCTGGGCGCGGGCGACGCCGACTTCGTGCTACCTCTGGGGGAGATTTCCGCGGCGATCCGAGCGGCGCTGCGGGCGGACCGAGAAAAGACCGAGGGGCGAGATGGTTGACGCGCTGCACGAGGAGACCGACGAGGAACTGGAGCAGCTGCTCGACTTCCTCAGGGACGCGCGGGGCTTCGACTTCACCGGTTACAAGCGCTCGACCCTGGTCCGGCGCATCCGCAAGCGGATGGCCGACGCCGGAGTGGACACCTACGACGAGTACCGGGACCGCCTGGAGGCCGACGCCGACGAGTTCGGCGTGCTCTTCAACACGATCCTGATCAACGTCACCTCGTTCTTCCGCGACCCCGACGCCTGGAGCTTCATGCAGCGCGAGGTCGTCCCCGAGGTGCTCGCGGCCCTGGAGGACGAGGAGGAGGTACGGGTCTGGAGCGCGGGCTGCTCCAGCGGCGAGGAGACGTACTCGCTGGCCATGATGTTCGCCGAGGCCCTGGGGCTCGACGACTGCCTGCGCCGCGTCAAGATCTACGGCACCGACGTCGACGAGGAGGCCCTGCGCGACGCGCGCTCCGGCCTCTACACCGCGCGCTCCCTGGAATCCCTGCCGGCCGAGCTGCGGGAGAAGTACTTCGAGCAGAACGGCGCCCAGTTCAGCTTCCGCCCCGACCTGCGGCGCCGGGTCATCTTCGGCCGCCACGACATCACCCGCGACGCCCCGATCTCCCGGCTCGACCTGCTGGTGTGCCGCAACACGCTGATGTACTTCAACGTCGAGGCCCAGACGCAGATCATGGACCGCTTCCACTTCGCGGTGAAGGAGGGCGGCTACCTCCTGCTGGGCAAGGCGGAGATGCTCCTCAACGACGCCGAGCGCTTCGAGGTGGTCAGCATGCGCCAGCGCGTCTTCCGGCGCCGCCCCGGCGAGTCCGGGCTGCACCTGCACCCCGCGCCCCTGAAGGTCCGCACCCTGACCGGGGCGGTCCAGACCTCGCTGGCCCGCAGCAGACAGCTGCGCGACCTGATCCTCGACGCGGGGAACGCGCCCTCGGTCGCCGTCGACAGCGACGGGACCGTGGTGCAGATCAACAACCACGCCCGCATGCAGTTCGGGCTCACCCCCAACGACATCGGACGGCCCTTCCAGGACCTGGAGATCTCCTACCGCCCCGTCGAACTGCGCTCGCTGATCGCCGAGGCCACCCACGAGCGCCGCACCATGCGGGTCAACGGGGCCGAGCGGCGGGTCGGCGACGACGTGCACTTCCTGGACATCGTGGTGCAGCCGCTGATCAGCTCGGCGGGATCGGTCGCCGCCACCACCATCACCTTCACCGACGTCACCGCGATCACCCAGCTCAAGGCCGAGGTCAAGCGGGTCCGCGAGGAGCTGGAGACGGCGTACGAGGAACTCCAGTCCACCAACGAGGAGCTGGAGACCACCAACGAGGAACTCCAGTCCAGCATCGAGGAACTGGAGACGACCAACGAGGAACTCCAGTCCACCAACGAGGAACTGGAGACCACCAACGAGGAACTCCAGTCGGGCAACGAGGAACTGGAGACGATGAACGAGGAGATGCGCACCCGCTCCGAGGAGCTGGACGAGGCGCGCGCCTTCCTGGAGGGCGTCGTCTCCAGCATCGCCGCCGGCGTCGTCGTCCTGGACGCCGAGATGCGGGTGCGGACCTGGAACCGCTTCGCGTCGGACCAGTGGGGCCTGCGCGCCGACGAGGTCACCAACGAGAACTTCTTCAGCCTCGACTTCGGGCTGCCCACCAGCGAGCTGCGCCCCCTGGTGACGAAGTGCGTCGAGTCCGGCAAGCGCACCGGCCCGCTGGCCGTCGAGGCCGTCAGCCGGATCGGGCGCAAGCTGCTGTGCGAGGTCACCTGCTCGCCGTTCGACGGGCACAACGGCGGAGTCGTCCTGCTCATGGAAGAGTCCCGGCCAGGTTCTGACGAGAAGCGGCGCTGAGCAGGGAGGCCGGGCCTGCGGGGCCTACCCTTGCGGCATGAAGCCCGCAGAGGGGCACTCCGCGTCCGCGGCGATCGCCTGGCGAAGGGCGGCCCGCGCGCGGGAGCGTGCGGCCCGCGCCCAGGAGACCGCCGACCAGTACGTCCGCAGGGCGGCGGACACCGGCAAGGCGTTCTACGAGCAGATGGCCGCGTCCTACCAGAAGATGGCCGAGTGCCACCTCTCCTCCGCGGGCCTGCAGGAGTCGTACGCGCGCCGTACGGGCCTGTGGACGCCTGGAGAGGGCGGCCCCCCACGTTTCATGACGGGGGTCGCGGAGGCCTGCGGCACCCGCAGCGCCTCCCTCGCCCTGCTCGGCAGCGACCGCGACGAGCTGTGCGTGGCCGCCTCGGACGCGGCGGCCCGCGCCGCCCAGGACCTGGAGTACACGCTGGGCGAGGGCCCGGTCAGGGACGCCGCCGCCGGGCTCCTCACCGTCACCGCGGCGGGCCCCGAACTGGCCGAGCGCTGGCCGGTGTACGGCCCGGCGCTGGGGGCACTCGGCTTCAGCCGGGTCGTCTCGGTCCCCCTGTCGACCGAAGGTGCCTGTCTGGGCGCCCTCGCCGTCTTCGACCCCCGTCCCGGACTGGCCGAATCCGGGGTCTTCGGTGAGATCGCCGACGCACTGACCCGTACGGTTCTGCTGGGACCCGACGCCGAGCCCGACCTGTACGGCGGTGCCGAGCACCGGGACGTCGTCCACCAGGCGACGGGGGTGCTCATGGAACGGCTGGGGATCCCGGCCGCCGACGGTCTGGCCCTGCTCAAGGCGCGCGCCTTCGCGTCGGGAGAGCCGATCGAGCAACTCGCCCGTGAGATCGCGGGTGACGCCCGCACCGACGACTGAACCGAGAGGAAGTGCCATGGCCGCCGAGCTGCGCCGCCTGGCCGACATGTTCGTGGAGCTGGCGGGCGGAAGGGACGAGGAGCCGTTCGACGTACCGGCCCTGCTGTCCACCCTGACGGGGAAGGTGGCCGAACTCTTCGACTGCCAGACGGCGGCCGTGTTCGACACCGGGGTGCGTACGGGACCGGAAGTCGCGGGCTCCTCACCGGAGATGGCGCAGCTGGAACTGGAGTCGTACGGGCAGGGGGAGGGGCCGGGCCGGGACTGCCGGCTCACCGGGGAGGCCCTGACCGGCTACCTGCTCGACAGCCCCGCGGCCCGGGTCCGCTGGCCCCGCTTCGTACCGCGTGCGCTGGAGCTCAAGGGCGACTGGGTCACGGCCCTGCCGCTGCGGGGCCGGACGAAGGTCGTCGGCGCGCTGGTCCTGCTGGGCCAGGGGGACGCCGGCACGGAGCAGCGGGACCTCGCCCAGGCCATGGCGGACGTCTCCGCGATCGCGCTGATGCGCGAGCGGGAGGTCCAGGACGGTCGGGCACTGGCCGGGCAGCTGGAGCACGCGCTGTCCAGCCGGGTGCTGATCGAGCAGGCCAAGGGCGTGCTCGCCACCCGCGGCGCGGTGTCCATGGAGAAGGCCTTCGACCAGCTGCGCGGCTACGCCAGGGCGCACCGGTGCCGGCTGGTGGACGTGGCCAGGGACGTGGTGGAGGGCCGCGGGGAGCTGGTGCGGCCCAGGGGATAGGCGGTTCCGGGCCCGGGAGGTGACCGGGCCCGGGCCTAGGAGCTCGCGGATCCGGATCCGGAGCCGGTGCCGAACGCGCCCAGGATCCGTTCCGCCGCCAGTGTCGCCGTCAACTCCCCGTCCCGTACCGCCCGTTCGAGACCCGGCGCGATCTCCCGCACCGCCGGGTCCGAGCGCAGGCGCTCGAGCAGCACGTCCCGCACCATGCCCCAGGTCCACTCCACCTGCTGGTCGCGCCGCTTGGCGGCCAGCCGGCCCGTGGAGTCCAGCAGGGCCCGGTGCTGCTCCAGGCGCTCCCAGACCACGTCGAGCCCGCTGGACTCGCGGGCGCTGCAACTGAGCACCGGGGGCGTCCAGGCGGCGTCCGCGGGGTGCATCAGGCGCAGGGCGCCCGCCAGTTCGCGCGCCGCCGCCTTCGCGTCCCGCTCGTGCGGGCCGTCCGCCTTGTTGATCGCCAGGACGTCCGCCAGCTCCAGGACGCCCTTCTTGATGCCCTGCAGCTGATCGCCCGTACGCGCCAGGGACAGCAGCAGGAACGAGTCCACCATCCCCGCCACGGCCGTCTCCGACTGGCCGACGCCCACGGTCTCCACCAGGACCACGTCGTACCCGGCGGCCTCCATCACCACCATCGACTCGCGCGTCGCCTTGGCCACCCCGCCCAGCGTCCCCGCCGACGGCGAGGGCCGCACGAAGGCCGCCGGGTCCACCGAGAGCCGCTCCATCCGGGTCTTGTCGCCCAGGATGGAGCCGCCCGTGCGCGTCGAGGACGGGTCCACGGCGAGCACCGCGACCCGGTGCCCCAGCCCGGTGAGCATCGTGCCGAACGCGTCGATGAACGTGGACTTGCCCACGCCCGGCACCCCGCTGATCCCGATCCGCCGCGCGTTGCCCGCGTGCGGCAGCAGCCGGGTCAGCAGCTCCTGGGCCAGCACCCGGTGCTGCGGCCGGGTGGACTCGACGAGTGTGATGGCGCGCGCGATCGGCGCCCGCTTCCCGTCGAGCACGCCCTTGACGTACCCGTCGATGTCGATCGCCGGCGCCATCGGGCCTACAGCTCGTCGTGGCCGAGGGCCGAGGCGAGCCGCTCCACCAGGTCGTAGGCCGCGTCCGGGATGACCGTGCCGGGCGGGAAGACCGCCGTGGCGCCCATCTCCAGGAGCGTCGGGACGTCCTGCGGCGGGATCACGCCGCCCACCACGACCATGATGTCCTCGCGCCCCTCCTCCGCCAGCGCCTCGCGCAGCGCCGGCACCAGGGTGAGGTGCCCGGCCGCCAGCGAGGAGACGCCCACCACGTGCACGTCCGCCTCCACCGCCTGCCGCGCGACCTCGCCCGGGGTCTGGAAGAGCGGGCCGACGTCCACGTCGAAGCCCAGGTCGGCGAAGGCCGTGGCGATCACCTTCTGGCCGCGGTCGTGGCCGTCCTGGCCCATCTTGGCGACCAGGATGCGCGGACGGCGGCCCTCGGCCTCCTCGAAGCGCTCCACCAGCTCCCTGGTGCGCTCCACGGACGGGGAGGGTCCTGCCTCGGTGCGGTACACGCCGGAGATCGTACGGGTCTGGGCCGCGTGCCTGCCGTACACCTTCTCCAGCGCGTCGGAGATCTCGCCGACCGTCGCCTTCGCGCGCGCCGCGTCCACCGCCAGCTCCAGGAGGTTGCCGTCGCCCCGGTCGGCCGCGTTCGTCAGGGCCCGCAGCGCGTCCTGCGTCACCTGCTCGTCCCGCTCCGCGCGCAGCCGCCGCAGCTTCTCGATCTGCTGGGTCCGCACCGAGGAGTTGTCGACCTTGAGCACCTCGATCTGCTCGTCGTTCTCCACCCGGTACTTGTTGACCCCGATGACCGGCTGCCGCCCGGAGTCGATGCGCGCCTGGGTGCGGGCCGCCGCCTCCTCCACGCGCAGCTTGGGGATGCCGGCGTCGATGGCCTGCGCCATGCCGCCCGCCGCCTCGACCTCCTGGATGTGCTGCCAGGCCCGGCGCGCCAGGTCGTAGGTGAGCCGCTCGACGTACGCGCTGCCGCCCCACGGGTCGATGACCCGGGTGGTGCCCGACTCCTGCTGGATCAGCAGCTGGGTGTTGCGGGCGATCCGCGCGGAGAAGTCGGTGGGCAGCGCCAGCGCCTCGTCCAGCGCGTTGGTGTGCAGCGACTGGGTGTGGCCCTGGGTCGCGGCCATCGCCTCCACACAGGTGCGGGTGACGTTGTTGAACACGTCCTGCGCGGTCAGCGACCAGCCCGAGGTCTGCGAATGGGTGCGCAGCGAGAGGGACTTGGTGTTCTTCGGGTCGAACTGCTTGACCAGCTTCGCCCACAGCAGGCGCGCCGCCCGCATCTTGGCGATCTCCATGAAGAAGTTCATGCCGATCGCCCAGAAGAACGACAGGCGCGGCGCGAACGCGTCCACGTCCAGGCCCGCCGCCTGCCCGGCCCGCAGGTACTCCACGCCGTCGGCGAGGGTGTACGCCAGCTCCAGGTCGGCCGTCGCCCCGGCCTCCTGGATGTGGTAGCCGGAGATGGAGATCGAGTTGTAGCGGGGCATCCGCTGCGAGGTGTACGCGAAGATGTCGGAGATGATCCGCATCGACGGCTTCGGCGGATAGATGTAGGTGTTGCGGACCATGAACTCCTTGAGGATGTCGTTCTGGATGGTCCCCGCCAGCTTCTCCGGCGGCACCCCCTGCTCCTCGGCCGCCACGATGTACAGCGCGAGCACCGGGAGCACCGCGCCGTTCATCGTCATCGACACCGTCATCCGGTCCAGCGGGATGCCGTCGAACAGCTGGCGCATGTCGTAGATCGAGTCGATCGCCACGCCCGCCATGCCGACGTCACCGGTCACCCGCGGGTGGTCGGAGTCGTAGCCGCGGTGGGTGGGCAGGTCGAAGGCGACCGAGAGGCCCTTCTGCCCGGCCGCCAGGTTGCGGCGGTAGAAGGCGTTGGACTCCTCGGCCGTGGAGAAGCCGGCGTACTGCCGGATGGTCCAGGGCTGGTTGACGTACATCGTCGGGTAGGGGCCGCGCAGGTACGGGGCCGTGCCCGGGTACGTCGACAGGAAGTCCAGGCCCTCCAGGTCCCGCGCCGTGTACAGCGGGCGGACGTCGATGCCCTCCGGGGTCTCCCAGGTCAGGTCGCGGTCGGAGGTGCCGGTGGCCTCCTTGACCGCGGTGTGCCACTGGTCCTCGGTGCCCTGGGCGGCGCCGTCGCCGAGCGGGACCCCGGAGAAGTCGGGGATTGCTGACTCGGGCATCAGGCCACTCCCATGCGGTCGAGGGTGGAGGAGAGGACGTCGACGGCGTCGCAGCCCGCGAAGACGTAGGAGTCGACACCGGAGTGCGTGCCCGGTTTCCCGGCCAGGAACACCCACCGCGCGCCCGCCGCCTTCAGCGCCGCGGCGACGGCCTCGCCCCGCTCCTCGTACAGCGCGTCGCTGGAGCACAGGCAGGCGACCGTGGCACCGCTGGCGGCGAAGGCCGCCGCGGCGGTGTCCGCGTCGACGGAGACCGGCTGGTGCACCGGCTCGACGCCGCCCGCCTGGAACAGGTTGGCGGCGAAGGTGGCCCGCGCGGTGTGCGCGGCGGCCGGGCCGAGGGCGGCCAGGAAGACGCGCGGCCGGGCGCCGGTGGCGGCCAGGTGCGCGTCGGAGCGGGCCCGCAGCTCCTCGTAGTCCTGGTCGCGCCGCACCCGGGGCAGCCCGCCCGCGGGGACGGCGGGGGAGGGCTCGCGCTCCACCGGCTTCTCGCCGAGGAAGGGGAACTCGCTGACGCCGGTGACCGGTTCGCGCCGGGTCGCCAGCCGGCGCCGGCGCTGCTGCCAGGTGGACGTCAGCCGCTCCTCGACGAACCCGGAGCGCAACGCCTGTGCCAGGCCGCCCCGCTGCTCGACCTCCTGGAAGAACTCCCAGGCGGAGCGCGCGAGTTCGTCGGTGAGCGACTCCACGTACCAGGAGCCGCCCGCCGGGTCGACGACCCGGGCCAGGTGGGACTCCTCCAGGAGGATGGTGGAGGTGTTGCGGGCGATGCGCCGCGAGAACGCGTCGGGCAGGCCCACCGCGTGGTCGAAGGGCAGTACGGTCACCGACTCGGCGCCGCCGACCCCGGCGGCCAGCGAGGCGACGGTGGTGCGCAGCATGTTCACCCACGGGTCGCGCCGGGTCATCATCACCGGCGAGGTCACCGCGTGCTGGCGCTGCGCGCCCGCGCCCGGCGCCCCGGACACCTCGGCGACCCGCGCCCACAGCCGCCGCGCGGCGCGCAGCTTGGCGATGGTCAGGAACTGGTCGGCGGTGGCCGCGTAGCGGAACTCCAGCTGCCCCAGGGCCTGTTCGACGTCCAGGCCGCCCTCGGTGAGGGCGCGCAGGGAGGCCACCCCGGCGGCCAGGGCGAGCCCGAGCTCCTGCGCGGGCGAGCCGCCGGCCTCGTGGTAGGGCAGGGCGTCGACGGTGAGGGCCCGCAGCTGGGGCCAGTCGCGCACGCACTCGGCCGCGAGCGCCACCGCGTCCTCGAAGCCGACGGCCTCTCCGGTGCGGGCCTCGTGCCCCAGCGGATCGCACCCGAGGTTGCCGCGCGCCTCCGCGGCCGACACCCCGCGCTCCCGGTAGGTCCCGAGCAACTCCCGTGCGAGCGCGCCCGCTTCGGCGCCGCCGTCGAGCACCACGGGCGCCAGGTCGAGGTAGACGCCCTCCAGCACGCGCCCGAGCGTCCCGGGCCGCACGGCGAGCCACAGCTCGGTGACGCCGTTCTCCAGGTCCGCGAGCACGGCCTCGTTGACGCGCACGGGGTCGTCCCCGGCGTACCGCTGCCGCACCCCCCATCCACCGGCGACGTTCCCCTCGGCGCGCGAGGCGCGTACGAAGGGGGCGAAGCCGGGGAGCCCCGGGTCGGGCGCGCCGTCGCGCGCGGTGTACAGCGGGCGGGTACGAAGCCCGTCCTCCAGTGCGGTGGACAACGCCTCCTCGGCCGCGTCGCCCGAGACGTCCTTGCCCGACTTGCGTAGTACGCCCTCGACGAGGCGCTGCCACTGCTCATGGGTCGCGTCAGGGAACTCGGCGGCCAGGGGGAGCCCGTCATCAGGCAGGACCGTCATGGCGCAGACGCTAGCGCAGTGACCTTGAGGAACAGCAGAGGCGACAGCTGTGACCTTGCCCTCTCCTTTGAGCGCGTACACGCACGAACGCGACCCCCGTCACACCCGGGGGCGTGACGGGGGTCGCGTGTGCGCGTGCGTACCGGCTCAGGGGTCGGTACGGCTCAGCGGTCCGGCTTAGAGGTCGAAGTACAGCTCGAACTCGTGCGGGTGCGGGCGCAGCTGGATCGGGGCGATCTCGTTGGTGCGCTTGTAGTCGATCCAGGTCTCGATCAGGTCGGACGTGAAGACGCCGCCCGCCTGGAGGTACTCGTTGTCCTCCTCCAGGGCGCTCAGCACGGCCGGGAGTGAGGTCGGGACCTGCGGGACGCCCGCGTGCTCCTCGGGGGCCAGCTCGTAGAGGTCCTTGTCGATCGGCTCGGCCGGCTCGATCTTGTTCTTGACGCCGTCCAGGCCCGCGAGGAGGAGGGCCGAGAAGGCCAGGTACGGGTTGGAGGACGGGTCCGGGGCGCGGAACTCGACGCGCTTGGCCTTCGGGTTGGAGCCCGTGATCGGGATGCGCATCGCGGCGGAGCGGTTGCGCTGCGAGTAGACCAGGTTGACCGGGGCCTCGAAGCCGGGGACCAGGCGGTGGTAGGAGTTCACCGTCGGGTTGGTGAAGGCCAGCAGCGACGGGGCGTGCTTGAGGATGCCGCCGATGTAGTAGCGGGCGGTGTCCGACAGGCCGGCGTAGCCCTGCTCGTCGTAGAAGAGCGGCTGGCCGCCCTGCCACAGCGACTGGTGCACGTGCATGCCCGAGCCGTTGTCGCCGAAGATCGGCTTCGGCATGAAGGTCGCGGTCTTGCCGTTGCGCCAGGCGACGTTCTTCACGATGTACTTGAAGAGCATCAGGTCGTCGGCCGCGGCGAGCAGCGTGTTGAACTTGTAGTTGATCTCGGCCTGGCCGGCGGTGCCCACCTCGTGGTGCTGGCGCTCGACCTGGAGGCCCTGCTTGTCGAGCTCCAGGGAGATCTCGGCGCGCAGGTCGGCGAAGTGGTCGACCGGCGGGGCCGGGAAGTAGCCGCCCTTGTAACGGACCTTGTAGCCGCGGTTGTTCTCCACCGCACCGGTGTTCCAGGCGCCGGCCTCGGAGTCGATGTGGTAGAAGCTCTGGTTCGCGGAGGTCTCGAAGCGGACCGAGTCGAACACGTAGAACTCGGCCTCGGGGCCGAAGTAGGCGGTGTCCGCGATGCCGGTGGAGGCGAGGTAGGCCTCGGCCTTCTTGGCGATGTTGCGCGGGTCACGGCTGTACTGCTCGCCCGTGATCGGGTCGTGGATGAAGAAGTTGATGTTCAGCGTCTTGTCCCGGCGGAACGGGTCCAGACGCGCCGTCGACAGGTCCGCGCGCAGCGCCATGTCGGACTCGTGGATCGCCTGGAAGCCGCGGATCGACGAACCGTCGAACGCCAGCTCCTCGTCCGGGTCGAACGCCTTCGCGGGGATCGTGAAGTGCTGCATCACGCCCGGCAGGTCGCAGAAACGGACGTCGACGAACTTCACGTCCTCGTCCGCGATGAACTTCTTCGCGTCGTCGGCGTTCTGGAACATCCAACTCCTCCTACTCCCACCCGGGGCGGGGCGGGGTTGTAGCTCGGTCGTGCGGCCAGTGCGGTGGCCCACGCTCGGCCCGACCATAGGTAGACGGGATTTCTCAAGCATGACCCATTTGTTTCGTCGAAGTTAACCGGCCCGGGAGTGCGGACGTAGCGGGCACCCCGTTCCAAACCCGTGCCAAGTACTGGTCGAGTACCCGGGCCGAAGTGATCGAATCCGGGCGCAGTACCGTGGACGGGTGGACAACAGGCAAGCAATCGGATCGTGGCTCTCCGGGCCGCGCGCGGCCGCCGAGGACATGGGCGCCGACTTCGGGCACCGGGGCCGACGGCTCGGTCTGCCCGCGGACGGCCCGGGCTCCGTCGCCCCCCTCGGCCGCCGCTTCGGGGCCCTCTTCATCGACTGGGCCCTGTGCATGGTGATCGCATACGGACTCATCACCCATGGCTACGGCCAGGCGACCGGCAACTGGGCGCTGGTGGTCTTCTTCGTCCTGGGCGTGCTGACCGTCGGCACGGTCGGCTCCACCCCCGGCAAGCGCCTGCTGGGCCTGCGCGTGGTCGCCGAGGGCGGCGGGCGCCTCGGTGTCGTACGCGTCGTGGTGCGCACGCTGCTGCTGTGCCTGGCGATCCCGGCGCTGGTCTGGGACCGCGACGGCCGCGGCCTGCACGACCGGCTGGCCCGCGCGGTGCAGGTCCGGATCTGACCGTAGGACGTACGAAGGAGGGGCGCCCCGGACCGTCGTGGTCCGGGGCGCCCCTCCTTCTTCGTGCGTCCTACGGGCGCGGCGCGGGTCAGCGCCGGCCGCCTCCGCCGCCCTTCGGCATCCGCATGCCCTTGGGCATCGGTCCCTTGGGGAGCGGCATGTTGCTCATCAGGTCGCCCATCGCGCGCAGCCGGTCGTTGGCCGCGGTGACCTGGGGACCCGCCAGTACGCGGGGCAGCTTCAGCATGGTCGTGCGGACCTTCTTCAGCGGCACCTGGCCCTCGCCGTCGCCGACGATGATGTCGTGCACCGGGACGTCCACGACGATGCGGGCCATCTTCTTCTTCTCGGCCGCGAGCAGCGTCCTGAGCCGGTTCGGGTTGCCCTCGGCGACCAGCACGATGCCGGCCTTGCCGACCGCGCGGTGCACCACGTCCTGGTTGCGGTTCATCGCCACCGCCGGGGTGGTCGTCCAGCCGCGTCCCACGTTCTGCAGGACGGCGGCCGCCGCTCCGGGCTGGCCCTCCATCTGTCCGAAGGCCGCCCGCTCCGCGCGTCGCCCGAAGATGATCGCCATCGCCAGGAACGCGAGCAGGAAGCCGAGGACGCCCAGGTAGACCGGGTGGCCGATCAGGAAGCCGATCCCGAGGAGAACACCGAAAACGACGATGCCCACGCCCGCGACGACAAGACCGACCTTCGAGTCGACCCGTCGGGTCATCTTGTAGGTCAGGGCGATCTGCTTCAGTCGCCCGGGGTTAGCAGCGGCATCAGTCGCGCTGTCGGTGTTTGCCTTCCTCGCCATGAACCGAAGTTTACGTGGCCTAGGAAGTGCGGCCCGCCACCGCCTCCAGGACGTGCTGGGTCTCGACCCGGTCCTTGGCCCTGCGGCGGTCCTCCAGGACCGCCGTCCAGGCGTTGCGGCGCGCCGTGCGCTGGCCGCCGGACAGGAGCAGCGACTCGACGGCCCTCAGGGCGTCGGTGACGGACGGGATCGCGGTGGCGCGGACGTGCGTCGCGGCCTGCATGTCGGGGGTCCTCCCTCAGAGCGGGGGTGAGATGAGGTGGGGGAAGTGGTGCCGTGGTGCGGCGGTCGGGGGTCCCGGGTGGCGGGGTGACCGTTCGGAACCCCAGGGTCACTGTTTGGTGTTACCAGGGCGTGACCGACCGGTCAAACACCGATGAAACCTTGACGCCAACCGGTCGAGGGGCGCCTGAATCCTGACGCGGCCCGTACGGGGCCCCCACCTGCGGGGCTCGTACGGGCCGCGTCCTTCCGGCCATTACCGGCCGGTAATCTCTTGTGCGCGGATTCACACGGCCGCGGCGGCGGCGCGCTTCTCCATCGCCTGCTGGAAGAGCCGCCCCGCGCGGTACGAGGAGCGGACCAGCGGGCCCGACATCACGCCGGAGAAGCCGATCTCGTCGGCCTCGTCCTTCAGCTCCACGAACTCCTGCGGCTTCACCCAGCGCTCCACCGGGTGGTGGCGCACGGACGGGCGCAGGTACTGCGTGATCGTGATGAGCTCGCAGCCCGCGTCGTGCAGGTGCCGCAGCGCCTCGCTGACCTCCTCGCGGGTCTCGCCCATGCCGAGGATCAGGTTCGACTTCGTGACCAGACCGTAGTCGCGCGCCTTGGTGATGACCTCCAGCGAGCGCTCGTAGCGGAAGCCGGGGCGGATGCGCTTGAAGATGCGCGGCACCGTCTCCACGTTGTGCGCGAAGACCTCGGGACGGGAGGCGAAGACCTCCTCGAGCAGCTCCGGCACCGCGTTGAAGTCCGGGGCGAGCAGCTCGACCTTGGTCTGCCCGGCCTCGCGCCCGGCGGTCTGCTGGTGGATCTGGCGGACCGTCTCCGCGTACAGCCAGGCGCCGCCGTCCTCCAGGTCGTCGCGGGCGACGCCGGTGATGGTGGCGTAGTTCAGGTCCATGGTGACCACGGACTCGCCCACGCGGCGCGGCTCGTCGCGGTCGAGCGCCTGCGGCTTGCCGGTGTCGATCTGGCAGAAGTCGCAGCGGCGGGTGCACTGGTCACCGCCGATGAGGAAGGTCGCCTCGCGGTCCTCCCAGCACTCGAAGATGTTGGGGCAGCCCGCCTCCTGGCAGACCGTGTGCAGCCCCTCGCTCTTCACGAGGCTCTGCAGCTGGTTGTACTCGGGGCCCATCTTCGCCCGCGTCTTGATCCACTCGGGCTTGCGCTCGATGGGGGTCTGGCTGTTGCGGACCTCCAGGCGCAGCATCTTGCGTCCGTCGGGTGCGACTGCGGACACATCGGCTCCCTGTAGCTTCGATTCTTCGGCGCACACCAGGGTACGCCCGTTATTCGTATGGCCTGACAAAGCTCTGTGACGTACGACCACGGGGCCGCCCGGCTCCAGTGGCCAACCGGCGGCCACCGCCGCGCATTCCCTAGGCGGACGCCTTCTCGATCTCGCGCGGCCGGGGGTCCGCGTCCCGCAGGACGGCGCCCAGATGCCGCTCCAGGACCGGCAGCACCTCGGCGATCGTCACGTCCCGGCCCAGCTCCCCGGCGAGCGAGGCGACCCCCGCGTCCCGGATGCCGCACGGCACGATCCGGTCGAACCAGGTGTTGTCCGGGTTCACGTTCAGCGCGAAGCCGTGCATGGACACGCCCTTGGCGATCCGGATGCCGATCGCGGCCAGCTTGCGGTCCTCGCGGCGCTGGCCCGCGTTGGAGGGCGCGTACTCCGGGCCGTTCAGCCGGGGGTCGAACTCCTCGTCCGCCAGGCGCGGGTCGAAGTCCAGCGAGAGCCCGCCCACCGCCGGACGCTCCTCGACGGGGTCGCCGAGCACCCACACGCCGCTGCGCCCCTCGATCCGGGTGGTCTCCAGACCGAACTCGGCACAGGTGCGGATGAGCGCGTCCTCCAGGCGGCGTACGTGCGCGATGACGTCCACCGGACGCGGCAGCTTCAGGATGGGGTAGCCCACCAGCTGGCCGGGGCCGTGCCAGGTGATCTTGCCCCCGCGGTCCACGTCCACCACCGGCGTCCCGTCCAGCGGGCGCTCGCTGTCCTCCGTGCGCCGCCCCGCCGTGTACACCGGCAGGTGCTCCAGGAGGAGGCAGGTGTCCGGAATCCGATCCTCGAACCGGTCCGCGTGGACCCTGCGCTGCTCGTCCCAGGCCCCCTGGTACTCGACGGCTTCCTCGCCGAACCCCAGATGGACAAACCGCAGCTCGCTCACCGTCGTGCCTCCCTCAGCGTTCACGGTGCATGTTTCGCGCCCCCGGCCACTCTACGACCCGGCCCGCGGGCGTCAGCGCCGCCCTCAATCGTCACACGATCGGAGGAATGTGGGGCGAAGGTGGTGGTAATGACGGGATCCACCGCTAAATTCGCGCCGTTCCATGAGGGCTGCCCCCGGCCCGGAAGGCAGGAGACCGCACAGCTGATGACGGAACGACCCCCTCAGCGCATCCCCAACCGCCAGCTCGCCGCGCTCATCGCGGAAGCGGGATTCTCCAACGCGGGGCTCGCCCGACGCGTGGACCAGCTCGGCCTGGAGCACGGTCTCGACCTGCGCTACGACAAGACCTCGGTCACCCGGTGGCTGCGCGGCCAGCAGCCGCGCGGCACCACCCCGGCGCTGATCGCCGAGGTGTTCACCCGCAGGCTCGGCCGCCGGCTGTCCGCCCAGGACCTCGGGCTCGACGCCTGCGCGCCGGTGTACGCGGGCCTGGAGTTCGCCGCCACCCCCGAAGAGGCGATCGACATCGTCAGCGGGCTGTGGCGCAAGGACTCCGGCAGCCACGCCGAGCTGCGCAAGATCGCCTTCACCCCGGCCGGGCTCGTGGTGCCCAGCCGGGACTGGCTGATCGGCAGGGCCGACGAGCGGGTCGGCCGCGGCGAGCCCGGCCAGGGCACCCGGATCCCGGCCCAGGGCCGCCCCGTGGTGCCCCGCCAGCGCAGTACGGACCGCGGGCCCGGCCAGCGGGTCAGCGGCGGCGACATCGCCGCCCTGCGCTCCGTGGGCGAGCTCTTCCGCACCCTGGACCACGCCTACGGCGGCGGGCACGCCCGCCAGGCCCTGGTGCGCTACCTGGAGCACGAGGCGGAGCCGATGCTGCGCGGCACGTACGGGGAGGCCACCGGCCGCCGCCTGTTCGCCGCGGCCGCCGACCTGACCCGGCTCGCGGGCTGGACGTCGTACGACATCGCGGCGCACGGCCTGGCCCAGCGCTACTTCGTCCAGGCCCTGCGGCTGTCCCAGGCGGCCGGCGACCGGGCCTACGGCTCCTACGTGCTGGTCACCATGGCCCGCCAGGCCGTCTACCTGGGCCACGGCCGGGAAGCGGTGCAGCTCACCCGGGTCGCCCAGCAGGGCGTCGGCACCGCCGCGCCGCCCGTCGTGCAGGCCCTGCTGCACGCGGTGGAGGCCCGCGGCCACGGCGTCCTCGGCGAGGTCCGCGCCTGCACCGCCGCCCTGGTGCGGGCCGAGCGGGCCCTGGAGGCCGCCCGGCCCGGCGACGACGTGCCCTACTGGGCGCGGTTCTTCGACGAGGCGCAGCTCGCGGACGAGTTCGGGCACTGCCACCGCGACCTCCAGCAGTACCGGGCCGCGGTCCAGCACGCCGAGCGCTCGCTCCAGCTGCGCGCCCCGGCCTACGCCCGCAGCAGGCTGTTCTGCCGGGTCGTCCTGGCCACGGCCCGCCTCGGCCTGGGCGAGCTGGACCAGGCGTGCACGCTGGGCGCGGAGGCGGCCCAGCAGGCCTCCGAGATGCGCTCGGCGCGCGCGGTGGAGTACGTGCGGGACTTCGAGCGCCGCCTGGAGCCCTACCGGGACGCGGCGGCGGTACGCGGCTACCGCGACCGGGTCGCGGCCATCGGCTGACCCGGCCCCGGGTCCGGGCCACGCGGGCCCGGGCCACCCGGCTCCGGGCCCGGACCACGTGGGCCCGGGCCCGGGCGGAGCCCCGGGAAGCCGTCTGGGGGCCCTCCTACGCGGCCACCGCCTCCAGGGCCACCGTCCCGGCCGCCGGGCGGACGCCGAGGTCTCCCAGGGCCGCGTGGGCGGCCCTGCGGCCCGAGTAGAGGGCGCCCTGGACCGTGCTGGTGTCCCGGTGGTCCCCGCACACGTACAGGCCCGCGAGCAGCCGCACCGGGCGGCGCAGGTCGTGCGGGGGCCGCATCACCGGGACCGCCTCCGGCACGTGGTGCAGGGCGAGCAGCTCCCAGTCGTCGGTCCCCGTCCCGTACAGCCTCTTCAGGTGCCCGCGCACCCGGCGGTCCAGCGCGCCGCCCAGCTCCTCGGGCGTGCCCAGGACCGTCGAGGTGACCAGCACCCGGCCGCGCGGCGCCCGCGAGGGGTCCACCTCGCTCATCACGGTGGTGTGGGCCACCGGGCCGCCCCGGTCCGCGTCGAGCAGCAGCGCGGGGTCGCGCAGCGGCGGCGCGGGGGCGGTGTGGTGGAGCACGGTCACCGGGTGGAAGTCCGGCACCCGCAGCCCGGGCAGCAGCGCGGCGGCGGCCCGCGCGCCGGTGGCCAGGAGCAGCGCGCGGCAGCCGAACTCGCCGTGCTCCTTGGTGCTGACGCCGCTGATCGACACGTCCGTGACCTGCACCCCGGTGAGCACCGTCCCGGCGGGCAGGGTCGCGGCCAGCCGGCGCGGCAGCTCCGCGGCGCCGCCCGCGGGCACGCACAGCCGGCCGCGGGCGAAGCCGCGCAGGGTCAGGTCGGCGATCCTGCTGGAGGTGGTCAGCTCCGGGTCGCACAGCAGGCTGGCGAGCAGGGGGCGCAGGAAGCCGGTGACGGTGCGCCCGGGCAGTCCGCGCCCGGCCAGCGCGGTGCGCGCGGCACGCTCGGGGCGGGCGAGGAGCCGGGGCACGGGAGTGGCGGCGAGCCGGGCGAGCTGGGCGCCGAGCCGCGCCTGGTCCAGGGAGCGGGGGGCGCTCGCGAGGGCGCGCGCCATGGTGAGTGCGCCCCGCGTGCTCCCGGTGGCGCCGGTGCGCACCCGCCGGCCCCCGCCGTGCACGAGGACGCCCGGCGAGAAGGGCCGCAGGGCCAGCTCCTCCAGGCCCGGGGTGCGCGTCAGCTCCGGGTACGAGGTGTTGAGCAACTGCCCGACGCGGTCGAGCCGGAAGCCGTCCAGGTGGTCCGTGGCCATCCGGCCCCCGACGTCGGGCGCGTCCTCCAGGACCACCACCGAGAGCCCGGCGCTGGTCAGGTGGTGGGCCGCCGAGAGTCCCGCGACTCCGGCTCCGACAATGACGACGTCCGCGTGGTGTGCGGTACTGAGCACGTGCCCCTCCCCGAGGTCGGCGCGGCTTGGTGGGAGGGTGATGCCCCCAACAGGTCCACGGAATGCCCGAGTTCGCAGGGAGACTAGAAACCGGTCGGCCAACTGGCCAGGGGCGCGGGCGGGGGCACCGGAGCACGCCGCCGCACGCGGTGCCACCCGGGCCCGCGCGGCCGGGCCGGACCGGCTCAGGCGGCCCGGATCGCCTCGTCGATGGTGGGGAAGGCGAAGGTGAAACCGGACTCCAGGAGCCGCCCGGGCAGCACCCGCTGGCTGCCCAGCACGTCCTCGGCGAAGTCACCCAGTGCCAGCCGCATCGCGAAGGACGGCACGGCGAACAGCGTCGGCCGGTGCAGCACCCGGCCCATCGCCGCGGTCACCTCCCGGTTGGTCACCGGCTCGGGCGCGGTCAGGTTCACCGGGCCCGACAGCGACTCGGTGTCGATGATGTGGCGCAGGGCCGCCACCTCGTCGTGCAGCGCGATGAACGACCAGTACTGCCGGCCGTCGCCCAGCCGCCCGCCGAGCCCCGCCCGGAAGATCGGGAAGAGCCGTCCCCAGGCGCCGCCCTCGCGGGCCACCACCAGGCCGGTCCTGGCGTAGGCGACGCGGATCCCGGCGGCCTCGGCCGGGGCCGCCGCGGCCTCCCACTCCACCACCACCGAGGGCAGGAAGCCCTCGCCCGCCGGGGCGCCCTCGTCCACCGCACGGGTGCCGGTGTCGCCGTAGTAGCCCAGCGCCGTGCCGCAGACCAGCACGCGCGGCGGCTCCGCCAGCGAGGCGAGCGCCTCGGCGATCGCCGTGGTGCCCAGCACCCGGCTGTCCCTGATCTCCTTCTTGTACGCCTCGGTCCAGCGCCGGTCCCCGACGCCCGCGCCCGCCAGGTGGACGACCGCCTCGCAGCCGACCAGCCCGGAGGCGTCCACGTGGTTCCGCCCGGGGTCCCACTCCACCTCGTCGCCGGTGCGGGCGGGGTGGCGCACCAGGCGCAGCACCTCGTGGCCGTCAGCGCGCAGGGAGCGCACCAGGGCGCTGCCGATGAGTCCGGTGGAGCCGGTGATCGCGATCCGCATGAACCCATCCTCCCCCGGGAGCGGGACGTGGCACAGTGCGGACATGGACGAGATCCTGATACGCCCCGCACGCGTCGCCGACGGTGACGTCCTGGCCGAGATCGACCGGTCCACCTGGTCCCCGGAGAGCGCCGTGGTGCCCCGGCCCGAGCCGCCCTACGGGCCGTTCTTCGACATGTTCAACCGCCCCGAGCAGGTCCTGGTCGCCGAGGAGCCCGACGGCGGGGTGCTCGGCTGGGTGCGGCTGGTCGCGCCGACGCCGCTGCCCAGCAACCGCCACGTCCGTCAGATCCGCGGCCTGGCCGTCGCCGAGCGCGCCCGCCGCAGGGGAGTGGGCCGGGCGCTGCTGCGCGCGGCGGCCGAGGAGACCGTCCGGCAGGGCGCCACCCGGCTGACCCTGCGGGTGCTCGCGCCGAACGAGGCGGCCCGCGCGCTGTACGCGTCGGAGGGCTTCGAGGTCGAGGGGGTCCTGCCGGGCGAGTTCCGCCTGGAGGGCCGGTACGTGGACGACGTGGCGATGGGGCGCTGGGTGGCACCGGAGGGAGCCGCCTCGCGCCCCGGGCACGCCTTCTAGGGGCCCGACCCCAGGGAGACCGGCCGGACAGCGACCCCTAGAACCGGTCCTCGAACTCCCGCCCCCGTCCCCGCCGCCGTCCGTTCAGCAGCACCAGGACCACCCCCGCCCCCACCGCGCCGCCCGTCAGGACCCAGTTGCGCAGGCCCCAGCCGGTGGCCGCGGGGGTGGCCGAGACCAGGGCCAGGGCGGTCAGGGCGAGGGTCAGGGTACGGGACACGGGCACCTCCGGATCGTGGGTGCGTCCTTCCGTACCCGCTCGGGCCCGCGGAGTCCCGTAGGCGCGCGGGCGGACCGGTCCCGCGCTCAGGCCCGCGGAGTCCCGTAGGCGCGCGGGCGGACCGGTCCCGCGCTCAGGCCCGCGACAGCCGCAGGCCCCCGGCCAGTTCGCGCAGGCAGCGCACCGCGAGCTCGGCCGGGGCGCCCGGGCCGGTGGTCCCCGCGTCCGTCACCGCCCAGGTCTCCAGCGCGATCCGCACCGCGTCCGTGGCCGCCGCCGCCGCGAGGCGCACCTCCAGCGGCTCCGCGTCCGTCAGCCGGGCCAGCACCGGCACCAGGCGCTCCTCCGACTCCTGGTTCACCCGGTACCAGACGGCCCGCAGCGCGGTGTCCCCGGCCGCGGCCCGCAGCAGCCCCCGGGTCCAGCGCAGGGCCTCCTCCGCCGCCTCGTCGGCCGGGGTGAGCGAGCGGGTCGCCGCGGCCTGGAGGACCTCCAGCGGCGGGGAGCCCGGCTCGGCCTCCGCCAGCAGGGCGCGCCAGCGGTCGCCGCCGCTCGCGAGCAGCGGGCCCACGGCGTCCTGCTTGGAGCGGAAGTACCGGTAGAAGGTGCGCAGCGCCACCCCGGCCCGTACGGCGATGTCCTCGGCGGTGGTGCCGTCCGGGCCGCGCTCGGCGAAGAGCTCCGCGGCGGCGTGGGCGATGTCCAGCTGCGTGGCGGCCTTGCGGCGCTCGGTCAGGGAGGAGGGCGGTTGCGTGCTCACGTGTGCAGCCTATGCCGACGACGACAGGAAGGCATGAAATGCAGTAGTGGCAAAACGTGCCATCCAGGCGTAGCGTGTGCGACGCATCGGCGCATGGAACAGGACGGCGCCGGACAAGACAAGGGACGTGCACCCATGAACCGTTACGAAGGACGCCGCGTACTGGTCACCGGAGGCGGCTCCGGCATCGGCCGGGCCACCGTCCACCGGATCCTGGCCGAGGGCGGCCGGGTCGTCGCCGCCGACGTCAGCGAGGAGGGCCTGGCCGCCACCGCGCGGGACGCCGGACCGGCCGGGGAGCTCACCACCCTGGTGGTCGACGTCGCCGACGAGGCGTCGGTGCGGGCCGGGGTCGCGGCCGCCGTCGGGACGCTCGCCGGTCTCGACGTGCTGGTCAACGCGGCCGGCATCCTGCGCTCCGAGCACACGCACAAGACCAGCCTGGAGCTGTTCGAGCGGATCCTGCGGGTCAACCTCACCGGCACCTTCCTGGTGACCCGCGAGGCAATACCGGCGCTGCTCCAGGGCGAGAAGCCGGTGATCGTGAACTTCTCGTCCACCTCGGCCGCCTTCGCCCACCCCTACATGGCGGCCTACGCGGCCTCCAAGGGCGGCGTGCAGTCCCTGACGCACGCGCTGGCCGCCGAGTACGGCAAGCAGGGCCTGCGGGCCGTCGCGGTGGCCCCCGGCTCCATCGCCTCCGACATGACCACCGGGCGCGGCCCCGGCCTGCCCGAGGACACCGACTGGTCACTGCTCGGCAAGCTCTACCCGCTGCTCGGCAAGGGCATGGCGGGCCCGGAGACGGTCGCGGGCGTGGTGGCCATGCTGGGCAGCGAGGACGGCGCCTTCATCACCGGTACGGAGATCCGCATCGACGGCGGCACGCACGCCTGACCCGCCCCGCGCCCGGCCCGCGCGCCCGACCGCGCCGCGCACGGGCCCCGGCCCGGGCTCAGCCGAACCGCTCCCACAGCCGCGGGAAGCGGCCGGCCAGCACGTCGTCGTCCTCCAGGTCGAGCGGCGAGCCCTCCGGCTCCGCGGCCTGGGGCGGGATCCCCAGGTCCGGGGCGACCGCGCCGGTCAGCTGCTCGTACGCCTCGTCGGCCGCGTACCCCAGCTCCTCGCCGTCCCCGTCGATCTCGTCGTCGAAGTCCTCCAGGAGCTCCGCCAGCGCGTCCGGCTCCGCGAGCGCGCCCTCGAAGACCTCCCGGCCCTGGCCGATCAGCCAGCAGCGGAAGTAGTCGAAGGCGTCGTCGCCCGCCCCGCCGAGGAGCACGCCGGCGGCTCCCCACAGGTCCCAGCGGTACGCGCGGTTGTAGCGGGCCTCGAAGTGCCGGGCGAAGTCGAGCACGGAGTCCGGATCGAACCGCAGCAGTCGTTCGACGAGCAGGTCGGCGTGCTCCTCGGGGTCGCCCTCGGCGGCCGCGCGGGTGCTGTCGACGATCTCCCAGAACTCCGTCTCGTCCATCACGGGACAAGCATCGGGCCTCGGCGTGTACGACGCACCCGGAGCAGCCGAAAAGAAACCGGACAGCAGGTGTCGGGTATGGGTGGCAACCTCAGGTGCATGACCTCCACCACGCAGAGCACCGACAAGCCCCTCACCGGCAGGATCGCCCTCGTGGCGGGCGCCACCCGGGGCGCCGGACGCGCCATCGCCGTACAGCTCGGAGCCGCCGGGGCGACCGTCTACGTGACCGGACGCACCACCCGAACGAAGGTCAGCGAGGTCGGGCGTGACACCGAGACCATCGAGGAGACCGCCGAACTCGTCACCGCCGCCGGGGGCGAGGGCGTCGCCGTACCCACCGACCACCTGGAGCGCGAGCAGGTCGCCGCGCTGGTCGCGCGGATCGACCGGGAGCGGGGCCGGCTCGACGTCCTCGTCAACGACGTGTGGGGCGGCGAGCACCTGGTGGAGTTCGGCACCAAGATGTGGGACGTGGACCTCGACGCGGGGCTGCGGATGCTCGAACTCGGCGTGAAGACGCACCTCATCACCGCCCACGCCGCACTCCCGCTGCTGATCAGGAACCCCGGCGGGCTGGTCGTCGAGGTCACCGACGGCACGGCCGCGTACAACACCCGCTTCCGCAACACCGTCTTCTACGACCTGGCCAAGAACGCCCCGATCCGGCTGGCGTTCGGCCTCGGCCACGACCTGGCGGACGCCGGGTGCACCGCCGTCGCCCTCACCCCCGGCTTCCTGCGCTCCGAGCAGATGCTGGACCACTTCGGCGTGCGCGAGGAGAACTGGCGCGACGCGATCGCCAAGGTCCCCGACTTCGTGATCTCCGAGTCCCCGGTGTTCGTCGGGCGCGCGGTCGCCGCACTCGCCGCCGACCCCGGACGGGCCCGCTGGAACAAGCAGTCGCTCTCCAGCGGACAGCTGGCGAAGGAGTACGGCTTCGACGACGCCGACGGCTCCCGGCCGGACGCCTTCGGCTTCATCGTCGCCCTGGAGACCGGCAAGCCGGACCCGGCCGACTACCGCTGAGGGCCGTCCCCCGCACCGTCCCCCGCACCATCCGGGGAGCCGTACCGCCCGCTCATCCGCCGCGCGTCCGCGGCGAAGCGGGCGCGCAGCTCCCCGGGCTCCAGCACCTCGGCGTCCGGGCCCAGGGCGAACAGCTGCGCGTACGCCACGTCCGCCGACTCCACCGGCAGGCGCACCGTCACCCAGCCCTCCCCGTCCGGCTCCCCGGCCGCCGCCAGCGCCTCGGTGGCGGCGGCCCGGTCGGTCGCGCGCGGCAGCCTGCGGGCCCCGTCGGGGGAGAGCCGCACCACCACCTCGGCGCGCAGCAGGGAGCGCGCGAACTGCGCCGCCCGCTCCTCCCAGAAGCCCGGCAGGTCGAAGTCCTCGTCCCGCTCGAAGCCCCGCTCGCCCACCTCCACGGCCGTGAAGCGGTCCACCCGGTAGGTGCGGTACGAGGTCCCGGCCCGGGCGCACAGGTACCAGACGCCCGCCTTCAGCACGAGCCCGTACGGCGCGAGCTCCCGCTCGACCTCGGCGTCCCGGCGCCGGTAGCGGGCGCTCACCAGCAGGTCGTCCCAGACCGCGCGGGCCAGCACCGGCAGCAGCTCGGGCGTCGCGGGCTCCTGGTACCAGCCGGGCGCGTCCAGGTGGAAGCGCTGGGCCGCCGAGTCCGGGGCGTCCCGCAGCGAGGGCAGCAGGGCCGCGGAGACCTTCAGCCGGGCCGCCGACGCCGCGTCCTGCAGCCCCATCCCGCGCAGCGCGCCGGGCACCCCGGACAGGAACAGCGCCTCCGCCTCGCCGCGGGCCAGCCCGGTCAGCCGGG
Source organism: Streptomyces sp. NPDC001941 (assembly GCF_040296945.1). Lineage (NCBI taxonomy): Bacteria > Bacillati > Actinomycetota > Actinomycetes > Kitasatosporales > Streptomycetaceae > Streptomyces > Streptomyces sp. NPDC001941. The sequence goes on from NZ_JBEOYE010000018.1 coordinate 65,981, forward strand.
TCCGGTAGCCGCCGACCAGCCGGTAGCCGCCCGCCCGCCCCCGGTCCGCGTACACCGGCACGCCCGCCTCGGACAGGGCCAGCGCGTCCCGGGTGATCGTGCGCTCGGAGACCTCCAGCTCACGGGCGAGCTCGGCGGCGGTCATCATCGGGCGCGACTGGAGCAGCAGGACCATCTTGATCAGCCGGGCGGCACGCATCCCCCCACCCTGCCACGGCGGCCCCGCGCGCACGCACGAGTGCCCCGCACCGGGAGGACCCGGGCGGGGCACGTGCGCGACGGCGTTCCTACGGACTACAGGCCGTAGCGCTCGCGGGCCTCCTTGACGGCCGAGGCCGGCACCTCGCCGCGGCGGGCGAGCTGGGCCAGGGCCGCGACGACGATCGACTGCGCGTCGATGCCGAAGTGGCGGCGGGCCGCGTCACGGGTGTCCGAGAGGCCGAAGCCGTCGGCGCCCAGCGACGAGTAGTCCTGCTCCACCCACTGCGCGATCTGGTCCGGGACCTGGCGCATGTAGTCGGAGACGGCGAGCACCGGGCCCTCCGCCCCGGCCAGCGCCTGGCGCACGTACGGCACCCGCTCCTCGCCGCGCAGCAGGGCGGCGTCCGCCTCCAGCGCGTCGCGGCGCAGCTCGGTCCAGGAGGTCGCCGACCACACGTCGGCGCCCACGCCCCACTCCTCGGCCAGCAGCTTCTGCGCCGCGAGGGCCCAGTGGATCGCCGTGCCGGAGCCGAGCAGCTGGACGCGCCCCGCGTTGGCGGGCAGCGTCAGGCCGGCCGACTCCGCGGTGTTGAAGCGGTACAGGCCCTTGAGGATGCCCTCGTCCACGCCCGCGGGCTTGGCCGGCTGCGGCATCGGCTCGTTGTAGACCGTCAGGTAGTAGAAGACGTCCTGGTCCTCGCCCGGCTGCGCCTCGCCGTACATCCGGCGCAGGCCCTCCTTGACGATCGCGGCGATCTCGTAGGCGAACGCCGGGTCGTAGCTGAGGGCGGCCGGGTTGGTGGCCGCGATCACCGGGGAGTGGCCGTCGGCGTGCTGCAGGCCCTCACCGGTCAGGGTGGTGCGGCCGGCGGTGGCGCCGACGAGGAAGCCGCGGCCGAGCTGGTCGGCGAGCTGCCACATCTGGTCGGCCGTGCGCTGCCAGCCGAACATCGAGTAGAAGATGTAGAACGGGATCATCGCCTCGCCGTGCGTCGCGTACGACGAGGAAGCGGCGATGAAGTCGGCCATCGAACCGGCCTCGGTGATCCCCTCGTTGAGGATCTGGCCGTTCTTGGCCTCCTTGTAGTACATCAGCTGGTCGCGGTCGACCGGCTCGTACGTCTGGCCCTTGGGCGAGTAGATGCCCAGCGACGGGAAGAGCGACTCCATGCCGAAGGTGCGCGCCTCGTCGGGGACGATCGGCACCCAGCGCTTGCCGGTCTCCTTGTCCCGGACCAGGTCCTTGACCAGGCGGACGAACGCCATGGTGGTCGCCACCGACTGCGAGCCGGAGCCCTTGTCGAACGCGGCGAACGCCTTGTCGGCCGGGGCGGGCAGCGGGGCCAGGGCGTGGCTGCGGCGGGCCGGGGCGGGGCCGCCGAGGGCCGCGCGGCGCTCCTGGAGGTAGCGGACCTCGGGGGAGTCGGCGCCGGGGTGGCCGTAGGGCACCTGGCCGTCGGCGAACCGGTCGTCGGAGATCGGCAGTTCGAGCAGGTCGCGCATGTTCTTGAACTCGTCGACCGAGAGCTTCTTCATCTGGTGGTTCGCGTTCTTGGACGCGAAGCCCTCACCGAGGGTGAAGCCCTTGACGGTCTGCGCCAGGATGACGGTCGGCGCGCCCTTGAACTCCAGCGCGGCCTTGTACGCGGCGTACACCTTGCGGGGCTCGTGGCCGCCGCGGGAGAGGTGGAAGCACTCCAGGATCTTGTCGTCGGACAGCAGCTTGGCCATCTCGACGAGCGCCGGGTCCTTGCCGAAGAAGTCCTGGCGGATGTAGGCGGCGTCGCGGGTCTGGTACGTCTGCACCTGCGCGTCCGGCACCTCGCGGATGCGGCGGATCAGGGCGCCGGTGGTGTCCAGCTGGAACAGCTCGTCCCAGGCGTTGCCCCACAGCGACTTCACGACGTTCCAGCCGGCGCCGCGGAACTGGGCCTCCAGCTCCTGCACGATCTTGAAGTTGGCGCGGACCGGGCCGTCGAGGCGCTGCAGGTTGCAGTTGATGACGAAGGTCAGGTTGTCCAGGCCCTCGCGGGAGGCGAGTGCCAGGGCCGCCGTCGACTCGGGCTCGTCCATCTCGCCGTCGCCGAGGAAGGCCCAGACGTGCGAGCTGGAGACGTCCTTGATGCCGCGGTTGGTCAGGTACCGGTTGAACCGGGCCTGGTAGATCGCGGAGAGCGGGCCCAGGCCCATGGAGACGGTGGGGAACTCCCACAGCCAGGGCAGCCGGCGCGGGTGCGGGTAGGACGGCAGGCCGTCGCCGCCGGACTCCTGGCGGAAGTGGTCCAGGTGCGCCTCGGTGAGGCGGCCGTCCAGGAAGGCGCGGGCGTAGATGCCGGGGGAGGCGTGGCCCTGGATGTAGAGCTGGTCGCCGGAGCCGTCCCCCTCCTTGCCGTGGAAGAAGTGGTTGAAGCCGGTCTCGTACAGCCAGGCGGCCGAGGCGAAGGTGGCGATGTGGCCGCCGACGCCGTGCTTGGAGCCGCGCGACACCATGGCGGCGGCGTTCCAGCGGTTCCAGGCGGTGATCTTCCGCTCCATCTCCTCGTCGCCGTCGATGGCCGGCTCGGCGGAGGTGGGGATGGTGTTGACGTAGTCCGTCTCCAGCAGCTTGGGCAGGTCGAGGCCCTCGACGCCCTCGGCGTGCTGGAGCGTGCGGCGCATGAGGTAGGCGGCCCGGTGGGGGCCGGCGGCCTTGGTGACGGCGTCCAGGGAGGCCGCCCACTCGGCGGTCTCCTCGGTGTCACGGTCCGGGAGCTGGTCGAGCTCGCTCGGAATCTTGCCTACGGGATCGGTCATGATCGCCGCCTTCCGGACAGGGGGGTGCAGATAAAAGGGCCTTGTCTGGCAGGACAGGGCGGAAGACCTCTGTTGGAGGTCCGCCGAAGACTGTAAGTCGACGATCGATGATCGATCAAAGTGTTGAAGGCAAAAACTCTTGTCAGAGCCAAAAGTCGGCACAGGGTGCCATCAAAATGGGCACGCGGTGCCGAATTTTGGTGAATTCTCGCAGGTGAAACGTGGTGTGCACCACAGTTCGCCGGGAGCTAGGCCCGGGGCGCGCACCCCAGGACGTGCGACTTCACCAGGGAGCCGATGTCCGGGTCCCGGCGCCGGAACGCCTCCACGAGGTCCTGGTGCTCCTCCGCGTACGACTTCTGCACCGTGCCCAGCCAGCGGATCGAGAGCGCCGTGAAGACCTCGATGCCCAGGCCCTCCCAGGTGTGCAGCAGCACACTGTTGCCCGCGGCCTTCACCAGCTCCCGGTGGAACGCCACCGTGTGCCGCACCTGCCCCGTCCCGTCGGCCGCCGCGTCCGCCTCGTACAGCGCCGTCACGTGCGGTTCGAGGGCCGAGCAGTCGGTCGCCAGGTGGTCCGCCGCCAGCTCCGCCGCGATCTGCTCCAGGCCCGCCCTGACCGGGTAGCTCTCCTCCAGGTCGGCCGCGGTGAGGTTGCGCACGCGTACGCCCTTGTTGGGCGCCGACTCGATCAGCCGCAGCGACTCCAGCTCGCGCAGCGCCTCCCGCACGGGCGTCTGGCTCACCTCCAGCTCGGTGGCGATGCGCCGCTCCACGATGCGCTCGCCCGGCTTCCAGCGGCCGCTGACGATCCCCTCCACGATGTGCTCGCGGATCTGTTCGCGCAGCGAGTGGTGGACGACGGGGACGGTCATGGAGCAACTCCTTAGGGAGGCCATTGGACCTTTAGACAATACGGCGGCGCCCCCGTTCCGAAACACTCCGGGACGGGGGCGCCGCAGGTGAGGCTGCTAACAGCGGTCAGCTCACAGGCCGAGGTCGACCTCGAACTCGCCGGCCTCCAGGATGCCCTTGACGGCCGTCAGGTAGCGGGCCGCGTCGGCGCCGTCCACCAGGCGGTGGTCGTAGGACAGCGCGACGTACGTCATGTCGCGGATCGCGATCGTCTCGCCCAGGTCCGGGTGGTTGACGACGACCGGACGGCGCACGGTGGCGCCGATGCCCAGGATGGCCACCTGGTTCGGGGGCACGATGATCGTGTCGAACAGCGCGCCGCGCGAACCGGTGTTGGAGATCGTGAAGGTCGCGCCGGCCAGGTCGTCCGGCGTGATCTTGTTGGAGCGCACGGCCCCCGCGAGCTCGGCGGTCTTCTTGGAGATGCCGGCGATGTTGAGGTCGCCCGCGCCCTTGATGACCGGCGTCATCAGACCCTTCTCGGAGTCCACGGCGATGCCGATGTTCTCCGAGTCGAAGTACGTGATGGTGCCCTCGTCCTCGTTGATCCGGGCGTTGATGACCGGGTGGGCCTTCAGCGCCTGGGCCGCCGCCTTGACGAAGAACGGCATCGGGGACAGCTTGACGCCCTCACGGGCGGCGAAGGCGTCCTTGGCCTTGGCCCGCAGCCGCATCAGCTTGGTGATGTCCACCTCGACGACCGAGGTGAGCTGCGCCTGGCCGTGCAGCGCCTTCATCATGTTGTCGCCGATGACCTTGCGCATGCGGGTCATCTTGACCGTCTGGCCGCGCAGCGGGGAGGTCTCCAGGGCCGGGGCCTTGGGAGCCGCGGCGGCGGCCGGAGCGGCGGCCGGGGCCGGGGCGGCCTTCTTGGCCTCGGCGGCGGCGAGCACGTCCTGCTTGCGGATGCGGCCGCCGACACCGGTGCCCTTGACGGCGGAGAGGTCCACGCCGTTCTCGGAGGCCAGCTTGCGGACCAGCGGGGTGACGTAGGCGCCGTCCTCGGCCGGGGCCGGGGTGGCGGCCGGAGCGGCCGGGGCGGCGGCGGGCGCCGGGGCGGCCGGAGCCGGAGCGGCGGCGGCCGGGGCCGGAGCCGCGGGGGCCGGAGCCGGGGCCGGGGCGGCCGGAGCAGCCGGGGCGGCCGGGGCCTGCGCCGGGGCGGCGGGGGCGGCCGGAGCGGCGGCGGCGGGCGCGGCCGGGGCAGCCGGCGCGGCCTGGGCCGGGGCGGCACCCTTGGCACCGATGACGGCCAGCTTGGCGCCGACCTCGGCGGTCTCGTCCTCGGCGACGACGATCTCCAGCAGCACGCCGGAGGCGGGCGCCGGGATCTCGGTGTCGACCTTGTCCGTGGAGACCTCGAGCAGGGGCTCGTCCTCGGAGACCTCCTCGCCGACCTCCTTCAGCCAGCGGGTGACGGTGCCCTCGGTGACGGACTCGCCCAGCGCGGGCAGCACCACGTCGGTGCCCTCGGCGGAGCCGGCGGCGGGCGCGGCCTCCTGCGCGGGGGCGGCCGGGGCCTCCTCCTGCGCGGGGGCGGCGGGCGCCTCCTGCGGGGCCGCGGCCTCGGCCGGGGCCTCCTCCTGGGCCGGGGCGGCAGCGGGGGCGCCCGTGCCGTCGTCGATGACGGCCAGCTCGGCGCCGACCTCGACGGTCTCGTCCTCGGCGACCTTGATGGAGGCCAGGACGCCCGAGGCGGGGGCGGGGATCTCGGTGTCGACCTTGTCGGTGGAGACCTCGAGCAGCGGCTCGTCGGCCTCGACGCGCTCGCCCTCGGCCTTGAGCCAACGGGTGACGGTGCCCTCGGTGACGCTCTCGCCGAGCGCCGGCAGGGTTACGGAAACCGGCATGGTTTCAGTTGCTCCTAACGAATTGCGGAAAGTGGTCGTCGCGCCCGGTGCGGGTCAGTCGTGGGAGTGGAGGGGCTTGCCGGCCAGGGCCAGGTGGGCCTCGCCGAGCGCCTCGTTCTGCGTCGGGTGGGCGTGGATCAGCTGCGCGACCTCGGCCGGCAGCGCCTCCCAGTTGTAGATCAGCTGGGCTTCGCCGACCTGCTCGCCCATGCGGTCACCGACCATGTGGACGCCGACCACGGCACCGTCCTTGACCTGGACGAGCTTGATCTCGCCCGCGGTCTTCAGGATCTTGCTCTTGCCGTTGCCCGCGAGGTTGTACTTCAGGGCGACGACCTTGTCCGCGCCGTAGATCTCCTTGGCCTTGGCCTCGGTGATGCCGACGGAGGCGACCTCGGGGTGGCAGTACGTCACCCGGGGCACGCCGTCGTAGTCGATCGGGACGGTCTTCAGGCCGGCCAGGCGCTCCGCCACCAGGATGCCCTCGGCGAAGCCGACGTGCGCGAGCTGCAGGGTGGGGACGAGGTCGCCCACGGCCGAGATCGTCGGCACGTTGGTGCGCATGTACTCGTCGACCAGGACGTAGCCGCGGTCCATCGCGACGCCCTGCTCCTCGTAGCCCAGGCCCTGGGAGACCGGGCCGCGGCCGATGGCGACCAGGAGGACCTCGGCCTCGAAGGTCTTGCCGTCGGCCAGGGTGACCTTCACGCCGTTCTCGGTGTACTCGGCGCCCTGGAAGAACGTGCCCAGGTTGAACTTGATGCCGCGCTTGCGGAAGGCGCGCTCCAGCAGCTTGGAGCTGTTCTCGTCCTCGACCGGGACGAGGTGCTTGAGGCCCTCGATAACCGTCACGTCGGTGCCGAAGGACTTCCACGCCGAGGCGAACTCGACGCCGATGACGCCGCCGCCCAGGATGATCGCGGACTGCGGCACGCGGTCCAGGACGAGGGCGTGGTCGGAGGAGATGATCCGGTTGCCGTCGATCTCCAGGCCCGGCAGGGACTTCGGGACGGAGCCGGTGGCGAGCAGGACGTGGCGGCCCTCGACGCGCTGGCCGTTGACGTCGACGGACGTCGGGGAGGACAGCCGGCCCTCACCCTCGATGTACGTCACCTTGCGGGAGGCGACCAGGCCCTGCAGGCCCTTGTACAGGCCCGAGATGACCTCGTCCTTGTACTTGTGGACGCCCGCGATGTCGATGCCCTCGAAGGAGGTCTTGACACCGAACTGGGCGGCCTCGCGCGCCTGGTCCGCGACCTCGCCCGCGTGCAGCAGGGCCTTGGTCGGGATGCAGCCGTTGTGCAGGCAGGTGCCGCCGAGCTTGTTCTTCTCGATCAGTGCGACGTCCAGGCCCAGCTGCGCGCCCCGGAGCGCCGCGGCGTAACCGCCACTGCCACCGCCGAGGATCACTAGGTCGAAAACGGTGCTGGCGTCGTTCGCCACGTCACGTCCTCCATGCATGTGCGCCGTTCGCCGGTCGGCGATGACCGGGCGGCTGGTGTGCGGCCGCTGTTGGGTCGGCCCTGTGGTGGGGGCCCTGTCCTGCCGAGAACCCATCTTCGCACTTGTTGCCGGGTGACGGGACGCGGGGCCGGGTCATGAGACGGGCCGATCGTCCGTACGGGCGGGTAACCGGTGCGTACGAACGTACGGATTTCGTCGAGGGCGAAATCGCCACGGCCCCGGACGGAGACCGTCCGGGGCCGTGACGTGCGCTCCTGGGGCGTCAGCCCAGGTCGCCGGAGGCGGTGCGCTCGGCCAGCTTCACCAGGGTGCGCACGGACGAGCCGGTGCCGCCCTTCGGGGTGTAGCCGTAGGGGGCGCCCTCGTGGAAGGCGGGGCCCGCGATGTCCAGGTGGGCCCAGGTGATGCCCTCGCCCACGAACTCCTTCAGGAACAGGCCGGCCACCAGGCCGCCGCCCATGCGCTCGCCCATGTTGGCGATGTCGGCGGTGGGGGAGTCCATGCCCTTGCGCAGGTCCGAGGGGAGCGGCATCGGCCAGGACTGCTCGCCGGCCTCGTCCGCGATCTCGTGGATCGCGGTGCGGAAGGCGTCGTCGTTGGACATGATGCCGAAGGTGCGGTTGCCCAGGGCCAGCACCATGGCGCCGGTCAGGGTGGCCACGTCGACGATCGCGTCGGGCTTCTCCTCGGAGGCCTTCCACAGCGCGTCGGCCAGGACCAGGCGGCCCTCGGCGTCGGTGTTGAGGACCTCGACGGTCTTGCCGCTGAGCATGCGCAGCACGTCGCCCGGGCGGGTGGCGGAGCCGGAGGGCATGTTCTCGGCCAGCGCCAGCCAGCCGGTGACGTTGACCTCCAGGCCGATGCGGGCCGCGGCGACGACGGCGGCGAACACGGCGGCGGCGCCGGCCATGTCGCACTTCATCGTCTCGTTGTGGCCGGCCGGCTTCAGGGAGATGCCGCCCGAGTCGTAGGTGATGCCCTTGCCGACGAACGCCAGGTGCTTGGCGTTCTTGGAGTGGGTGTACGAGATCTTGACCAGGCGGGGCGGGTTGGCGGAGCCGGCGCCGACGCCCAGGATGCCGCCGTAGCCGCCCTTGGCCAGGGCCTTCTCGTCGAGGACCTGGACCTTGAGGCCGTGCTCCTTGGCGGCGGCCGAGGCGACCGCGGCGAAGGCCTCGGGGGTCAGCTCGTTCGGCGGGGTGTTGACCAGGTCGCGGGCGCGGTTGATCTCCTCGGTCAGCGCCAGCGAGCGCTCGACGGAGGCCTTGAAGGCCTTGTCGCGCGGCTTGGCACCGAGCAGGGCGACCTCGGCCAGCGGGCCCTTGGCGTCCTTCTTGGCGTCCTGGTAGGCGGTGAAGGCGTAGGCGCCGAGCAGCGCGCCCTCGGCGATGGCCTCGGCGTCCTCGGTGGCCTCGATGGGCAGCGCGAAGGCGGCCTTCTTCTGGCCGAACAGGGCGCGGGCGGCGGTGCCGGCGGCGCGGCGCAGGGCCTCGGCGTCGTAACCGGCGTCGCCCTCCGGCTCGGCGCCCAGGCCGACGGCGAGGACGAGCGGCGTCTTCAGGCCGGAGGGGGCGGGGACCTTGACGGCCTCACCCTCGGCACCCGAGGCGCCCAGCGTCTCCAGGACGGCGGCGAGCTTGCCGTCGAACGCCTTGTCCACGGCCTCGGCGCCCGGGGCCACGACGAGCCCCTTCGCGCCCTTGGCGACGCCGACGACGAGGGCGTCGGCGCGCAGCGTCGCCGCGCCGGCAGTGCTGAGAGTGAGAGCAGTCACGGTGGTGAATTCTCGCTTCCGTATGAGTCCTGTGGCGGTCGAGGGTTGGGCCGACCGTGCCCGCCGCATCGTAATTCGGTCCGTGGGGACCGCCGGGACCGAGCCTACGCGCGCTCGCGGCCTTCGCTCACGCCGTCGGCGATTCACTCATCCGTGGCTTGATTCCCAGGTTTACCTGCAGCCTCAGGAGAGGTGCGTCACACTCATGCTCATTCGCGCAAGGGGGCGAGGGGCCTCTTTGCATCATCTCCACAGGATCTCCCCAGGTGGTGCGCACTCCGGGGCCCTGTGAGGGGGGACGTACACATGCACGACAGCACTTCCCGGGGGTCACGGCTGCGGTCAGCGGCCACCAGGGTCCCCGGCGTCCTGGCGGCGGCCGCGCTGTTCGCCACGGGCGTGCCGGGCGCGGCCCACGCGGCCGTCGACCCGCGCGTCGACCTGACCGTCCTCGTCGTGGACGACGGCGGCGGCTCGGTCGACGCGATCACCTCGGAGCTGAAGGGCTCGGGGGTGCCCTACCGCACCGTCTCGCTGAACGACCCGGGCCGCCCGGTCATCAACGCCGCGTTCCTCTCCGACACCGTGGACGGCCGGCCGCGCGCCAAGTTCCAGGGCGTCGTGCTCCCCAACGAGGCCCCGTTCGGGACCGGTTCGGCGGAGCAGACGGCCCTTGAGGCGTACGAGAAGACCTACGGCATCCGGCAGATCGACGCCTACACCTGGGCCCACCCCGAGGTGGGCCTCAACTACACGGACAGCGGCGGCTTCTCGGGCGTCCTCGACGGCGCCGAGGCCACCGTCACCGCGGCCGGCAAGACCGCCGCCTTCGGCTACCTCAAGGGGTCGCTGACCTTCGAGGACAACTCCGCCTCGGTCGCCGAGAGCTACGGCTTCGCCGCGCAGCCGCTGGCCGGTTTCACGCCGTACGTCACCGGGCCGAACGGGGGCAGCCTGCTGGGGGAGTACGCGCGCCCCGACGGCCGCCGCGAGCTGGTCGTCACCTTCGCCTACAACCGCTACCAGAAGCAGTTCAGGGCCCTGGTGCGCGGCATGGTGGAGTGGCTCACCCAGGGCGTCCACCTGGGCCAGAGCCGCAACTACTTCACCGTCCACGTCGACGACGTCTTCTCGCCCGACGCCCGCTGGGACACCCAGCGGAACTGCACCCCGGGCGACTTCGACTGCGCGGGCGACGACGGCGAGGGCGACAGCCCGATCCGGATGACCGCGGCCGACGCGCAGTACGCGGCCCAGTGGCAGCGGGCCAACGGCTTCACCCTGGACATGGTCTACAACGCGGGCCAGGGCGAGGAGTGGAAGGCCGAGCACGGCAACACCGACGCGCTCACCACCCAGCTGCTCGCCGACCGCAACCAGTACCGCTGGATCAACCACACCTACACGCACGAGTTCCTCGGCTGCGTGCAGGACGTCAGCGTGGTGCCCTGGACCTGCAAGAAGACCGCCGCCGGCGCCACCCAGTGGGTGCCGAAGGCGGACATCGTCAGCCAGATCAGGCAGAACAACGACTGGGCCACCGCCAAGGGCCTGCCCGTCGACCGCACCGAGCTCGTCACCGGCGAGCACTCCGGCCTGAAGGTCCTGCCGCAGCAGCCGGACGACAACCCCAACCTGGCCGGCGCGCTCTCCGACACCGGCGTGAAGTGGACCGCGAGCGACAACTCCCGCGAGCCCGCGCAGCGTTCGGTCGGCGCCGCACGGACCGTGCCCCGCTATCCGATGAACGTGTACTACAACGTGGGCACCGCGGCCGAGATGACCGACGAGTACAACTGGCTGTACACCTCGCGGGCGCACGGCGGCAGCGGCGTCTGCGAGGACAACCCGGCCTCCACCTGCATGGACGCCCCGCTCGACGTGAACACCGGCTACGGCGCGTACATCGTGCCGCAGGAGGCGCGCACCGCGCTGGGCCACGTCCTCGGCAACGACCCCCGCCCGACCTACGTCCACCAGTCCAACCTCGCCGAGGAGCGGCTGCTCTACCCGGTCCTGGACAAGGTCCTGGGCGACTACAAGGCGCTCTACGCGGACAACGCGCCGATCGTCAACCCGCGCCAGAGCGAGGCCGGGACCGAGCTCCAGCGCCGCACCGCCTGGGACACCGCGCTCGCCCAGGGCAAGGTCACCGCGTACCGCATCGGCAACACGGTCACCGTCAAGGCGCCCTCCGGCGTGACCGCCCCGGTCACCGTCCCCGAGGGCACCAGGAAGCAACTGCTGCTCGGCACCTCGGTGTTCGGCGCGGCCTACGGCGGCGTCCGGTCCGCCTGGACCTCGCCCGAGCTGCTCCAGAGCGCGGTCACCCTGAAGCTCCCGACGACGTGACCCGCACCGCACGACCGTAGGACCGCACGACAGCGGAACCGCACCACCCGTACGAACACCGCACCACCCGTACGAACAACGAGCGCGCCGACACGCGCTCGTGAACCGGCCGCGAGGCCTGGGGGGAAGACATGCCGGGCCGTGGCCGCCACGTCACCTTGCTCACCGAAGGCACCTATCCGCACGGCCACGGGGGCGTGAGCACCTGGTGCGACCAGCTCGTCCGGGGCATGCCGGAGGTCGACTTCCAGGTCCTCGCGCTCACCGGCAGCGGACGCGAGCCGGTCGGCTGGGAGCTGCCCGGCAACCTCCGCCGCCACACGGTGTTCCCCCTGTGGGGGCCCGCGCCCGCCCGGCGCAGGCCCCTGCTCGGGCGCGAGCGGCGCGCCTTCACCGACACCTACGAGCGCTTCCTGCTCTCCTTCCTCGACCCCTCCGCGGGCTGCGACTTCGGCGAGAGCCTGTACGGACTGGCCGAACTGGCCCGCGCGGGACGGCTGTCGGGGGCCCTGCGCTCGGAGTCGGCGCTGCGCTCCCTGATGTGGATCTGGACCCTGCCGCACCTGCCGCTGTCCCGGGCCCGCCCCACCGTCCACGACGCGCTCACCGCCACCGACCTGCTGGAACACGCGCTGCGCCCGCTCGCCGCGCGGCTGCCGGGCGACTGCGTGGCGCACGCGGTCAGCTCGGGCCTGGCCACCCTGCCCGCCCTCGCCGCCCAGCGGTTCGACGGCGTGCCCTTCCTGCTCACCGAGCACGGCATCTACCTGCGCGAGCGCTACCTCGGCCACCGCGCCGAGGGCCGCCGCTGGCCGGTCAAGGCCCTGCTGCTCGGCTTCTACCGGGAGCTCACCACCCTCGGCTACCGCAAGGCCGACCTGATCACCCCGGTCAACCACTACAACCGCCGCTGGGAGGAGCGGGGCGGCGCCCCCGCCCAGCGGGTGCGCACCGTCTACAACGGCGTCGACCCCTACGCCTTCCCGCTCGCCGGGCCCGAGCCCGGGGTGCCCACCCTCAGCTGGGCGGGCCGGATCGACCCGATCAAGGACCTGGAGACGCTGCTGCGCGCCCACGCCCTGGTGCGGGCCGAACTCCCCGACGTACGGCTGCGGTTGTTCGGCGCCGCCCCGCCGGGCGGCGCGGACTACCGGGTCCGCCTGGAGAAGCTCGCCGCCGAACTGGGCAGCGCCGACGGCGTCACCTTCGAGGGCCGGGTCGACGACGTGTCCCGGGCCTACGCCGCGGGCAGCGTGGTGATGCTCTCCTCCATCAGCGAGGGCTTCCCGTACTCCCTGATCGAGGCGATGTCCTGCGGCCGGGCCACCGTCTCCACCGACGTCGGCGGGGTGCGCGAGGCGGTCGGCGACACCGGGGTCGTGGTGCCGCCGCGCGAGCCCGCCGTGATGGCCGGGGCCACCCTGGCCCTGCTGCGCGACCCGGTCCGCCGCGCCGACCTGGGGCGCCGGGCCCGGGCCCGGGTCGTGGACCGCTTCACCCTGCGCCGGTCGGTGGACGGCTTCCGGCGCATCTACCTGGAGCTGGCCGGCACGCCCGAGCCGCTCTCCCCGGCCGCCTCCTCAGGGGACTGGACGGTCCGGCTGAGCGACCCCTGGCACCGCTCGCTCGCGGCGGACGGGTCGGCCTGGTGAGCGGCGGCGCGCCGGACGCCCGGCACGGGTCGCTGCCCGTCGCCCCGCGCCCGGGGGACGTGGTGGGCCGGCTGGCCGACCGGATGGGCCCGCTGGTCGCCGAGGCCGTGCACCCGGACGAGATAGCCGCGTTCCTGGAGGCCGACGGGATGACCGACGAGCACATCCGGCTCACCTACGGCCACCCCGACTCCTTCGCGCTCGCCGAGGAGCTGTACGCCCGGGTGCCCCGGGCCCACGCCGAGCCGCCGCCCCCACCGGGCGAGCCCTGGCACGCCGGGCTCGCCGGCTGCCTGCTGCGCGGCCTGGTCTTCGCCCTGCCCGGCCTGGCGTACGTGCTCGGCGCGCCGCTGCTCCCGGGCCCGCGCGACGCCCACGGGCTGCCCGCGGGGACCGCGCCGCTGCTCGCCGGCGCGGTGGCCGGCTGGGTGTGGAACCAGGCCCTGTCGCACCGCGCCCACGCCTGGCTCGGCCTCGGCGACCGGGAGGCCGCCGTCGGCGCGCTGCGCACCGGCGCCCCCGCGGGGGCCCTGCTCGGCGCCCTGGTCGCGCTGACCGCCGCGGCGCCCGGCGAGGCGGGCGCCGCCCTGTTCGCCGCGGGCCAGGCCCTCTACCTGGCCGCCGCCACCGTCCTGCTGGTCCTGGGCCGCGAGCGCGCGCTGCTGCTCGCGCTGGCCCCGACCGCCGCCGGGGCGCTGCCCGCCCTGAGCCACGACCCGCCGGTCCCGCTGCGGGTGGGCCTGCTGCTGCTCTCGCTGGGCGCGGCGGTCGGCCTGGCCGCCCACGCGCTGCTGCCCGCGGGACCCCCGGCGCCGCGCTCGGGCCCCGGCGCGCCTAGGCTCGCGGACTCCGTCCCGTACGGCCTGTTCGGCCTGGGCACCGGGGTGCTCGTGCTGTACGCGGCCGTGGGCGACGTCCTCGCGGGCGGTCCCGGCGCCGCGGTGAGCGCCCCGGCCGCCGTGGCGCTCACCCTGAGCATGGGACCCGCCGAGTGGCTGCTGCGCCGCTTCCGGGGCCGCAGCCTGGGCGGTCTGCGGGCCAGCCGGACCAGCGGGGCGTTCCGCCGGGCCACCGGCGCCAACCTGCTGCTGTGCCTGGGCGGTTACCTCCTGGTGCTGCTGGCCCTGACGCTGGCCGGGAGCGCGCTGTGGCCCGGCGCCCCGGAGCTGGCGGCCGGCCGGCTGGCGGGCCTGCTGCTGCTCGGCACGGTGCTGTGGGCGGCCCTGCTGCTCCAGTCGTTCGGCGCCGTCCTCGGCGCGGCGGTGGTGTGCGTGCTGGCCGCCGCCGCCCAGACGGCGGCCCTGGCGGCGGGCGCCGACCCGCGCGCAGTGGAGGTGGCGGTCGCGGGCTCGGCGACCGCGCTGCTGGCCGTCCTGGTGTGCGCCCTGCTCGGCCGGGCGACCGCGCACCGCCCCTGACCACGCCCCCTAGGTGAGGACCCCTCCGTGAAGCACGCGAAGCTCCTGGTGCCCTACTACGAGCACCCCGTGCACCGCCCCGCCGAGTGGGAGGCGCTGATCGCCGCCGCGCCCCGGCTGTACGGGGTGGTGATCAACCCGGCCAGCGGCGCGGGCCGGGAGCCCGACCCGGCGTTCGCCGAGGTCGCCGTGCGGCTGCGGGAGGCCGGGGTGCCGGTCCTGGGGTACGCGGACACCGCCTACGGGCGCCGCTCCTGCGCGGACGTGACCCGTGACCTGCGGGCCCACCGCGCCTGGTACGGGGTGGACGGGGCGTTCCTGGACCAGGTGCCGACCGCGCCGGAGATGTTCGCCCACTACCAGGTCCTCGCGGACGCGGCCCGCACGGCCGGGGCGCGCACCCTGGTCCTCAACCACGGGGCCCACCCGCACCCGCTGTACGCCCGCCTGGCCGACCTGCTGGTCTCCTTCGAGGGGCCCTGGGACGTCTACCGGGCCCTGCGCCCGCCCGCCGACGACCACCTGTGCCACCTGGTCTACGGGGCGCCGCCGGGGGCCGCCGTGGACACCGGGGTGGGCTGCGCCGTCCCGGGCACCGGCGCCCACCCCTGGGGCACCCTCCCGCACGGCGTGGCGGCCTGACCCGTACGTCCTAACCGAGCGTCAGCACCACCAGGGCCGCCGTCGCCGCGGCCTCCTCCACCGCGCCGAACACGTCGCCCGTCACCCCGCCGAACCGGCGCACGCAGCGCCGCAGCAGCGCCTCCGCCGCGCCGAGCCCGGCCAGCGCGGCCAGCACCCCGCGCACCGCGTCGTACCCGGACCACGCCGCGCCCGCCCCCGCGCACCCGGCCAGCACCAGCGCCGCGACCGCCAGCAGCGGGCGGGCCGGGACGGTGCCCGCGACCACCGCGCCCAGGCCCTCGGGGCGGGCGGCCGGGACGCCCCGGCGGGAGGCCAGCGTCATCGCGAGCCGGGCCGTGGTGCCCGCGAGGGCGGCGCCCACCGCGCCGTGCGCCCACCCGTCCCCGTACAGCTCGTACAGCGCCGCGACCTGGGCCAGCAGCACGAAGAGCAGGGTGATCACGCCGAACGGCCCGATGTCGGACCGCTTCATGATCCGCAGCGCCTCCTCGGCGGGCTTGGCGCTGCCCAGACCGTCGGCGGTGTCGGCGAGGCCGTCCAGGTGCAGGCCCCGGGTGAGCACGGCGGGGACGGCGGCCGAGAGCACGGCGGCGAGCAGCGGGCCCGCGCCGAGCAGCAGCGCCGCCCCGCCGGCCGCCGCGGCGGCGAGTCCCACGACCAGGCCCGCGAGCGGCGCCCACAGCATCCCGGAGCGGGCCGTGTCCCGGTCCCAGCGGCTGATGCGGGCGGGCAGCACCGTCAGGGTGCCGAAGGCGAACCGTATGCCGTGCATCGCGTCTTCCTGGTCGGGGGTCGTCCGTCGCCGCAGAGTAGCCGGACGGCCCGCCCGGTAAGTTACGCATAACGCGCAATACGGGAGCGGGTGGCATGGGTCACTGGTTTTACCGCAACATCGTCGAGCCGGGGAAGCTCCCGATGCTCGTCGCCCTGACCTCCTTCGTGCTGACCTTCCTGGTCACACGCGTGATCACCCGGCTGATCCGGGCGGGCAAGGGCCCCTTCCGCAACATCACCCCCGGCGGGGTGCACATCCACCACGTGGTGCCCGGCGTGCTGCTGACCGTCATCGGCGGATTCGGCGCGGTCGGCAGCGGCCGGCACGGCCTGGCGGCGGTGCTGTGCGCACTGGTCTTCGGCATCGGCGCGGGCCTGGTCCTCGACGAGTTCGCGCTGATCCTGCACCTGGACGACGTGTACTGGAGCGAGCAGGGCCGCAAGAGCGTGGAGATCGTGGTGCTCACCGCCGCCGTGGTGGCGCTGACCCTGGGCGGCTTCTCGCCGCTGGGCGTCAACGACCTCACCCCCGACGAGCAGCACAGCCGGGGCACCCTGATCCTCTACCTGCTGGTCAACTTCTTCTTCATCCTGGTCACCCTGTTCAAGGGGAAGTTCCGGATGGCCCTGTTCGGCACGGTGGTGCCGCTGCTCGCGGTGATCGGGGCGCTGCGGCTGGCCCGCCCCGGCTCGCTGTGGGCGCGCCGCTTCTACCGGGGCCGGCCGCGGCTGCGGGCCCGCAGCGGGCTGCGCGCCTACCACCACGACAAGCGCTGGACGGTGACCTGGCGGCGCTTTCAGGAGTGGATCGGCGGGGCGCCGGACCGGGTGGTGCCCGGCCGCCGCGAGCGGTAGCGGGTCACCAGGCACACCAGCAGCACCGCGGCGATCGCCGCCAGGTGCTCCTTGCCCGCGAGGTTGTCCTTGAACAGCACCTCGACCACCATCGCGGCGGTCACCATCGCGGCGGTGACGTACGCCCGGTAGCGGAAGCAGACGTACACCGCGAGGCCGACCACCGCGGCCGACGGCCCGGTGTCCACCACCTGGGCGTCCTCGGCGGGCAGCCCCAGGAAGGCGTCCGGGCCGAGCGCGATGCCCACCCGCGCGTACAGGGTCCCGGCCAGCGTCGCCACGTACGCGAGCAGCAGGGTGCGCGGGCGGCCCAGGCAGATCTCGGCGATCCCGAACACCAGCAGGACCTGCGCCAGCGCGCCCCACACGGGCAGGTCGAGCGCCGGGACGAACAGCGACAGCGGGGTCCGCAGCAGCGCCAGCCACAGCGGGTCCTCGGCCCGTACGGACCCGATGTCCTGGACCAGCTGGTAGCCCCAGTCCTGGTTCTGCACCAGCTGGAACAGCGAGGTCAGGCAGACGGCGGCGAGCGTCATCGGGACCGCCCGCCACCCCCGGGTGACGAGCGCGGTCCGCACCGTCGCGTACAGCGCGCCCCACTCGCGGCGCGCGAAGGCTCTCAACGCTTGGACTCCAGGTGTCTGCGGTGCAGCCACTTCGGCAGGCCGGGGGCCTCCAGGAACCCCTCGGCGCGGCCCGCGGCCACGCCGATGCGCAGCAGGTCGGCACTCTTCTCGAAGAGCATGAAGCGGGGCTCCCAGATCGGTCGGTACTTGGCGTTGGCGCGGTACAGCGACTCGATCTGCCACCAGCGGGAGAAGAAGCTGAGCAGCGAGCGCCACATCCTCAGCACGGGTCCCGCGCCGAGCTTCGAGCCACGCTCGAAGACAGAGCGGAACATCGCGAAGTTCAGTGAGACCTGAGTGATCCCGATCTCCTTCGCGCGCTGGAGCAGTTCGATGACCATGAACTCCATCAGGCCGTTCTCGGAGTCCCGGTCACGGCGCATCAGGTCCAGGGACAGGCCCTTGGGGCCCCACGGCACGAAGGACAGCAGGGCGCGCAGCTCGCCGTCGCCGTCGGTGCACTCCAGCATCACGCAGCGGCCGTCGGCCGGGTCGCCGAGGCGCCCCAGCGCCATGGAGAAGCCGCGCTCGGTGGCGCCGTCGCGCCAGTCGTCGGCGCGCCGCAGCAGCTCGTCCATCTCCTCGGCGGGGATGTCCTCGTGGCGCCGGATGCGGACCTGGTAGCCGGCCCGCTTGACCCGGTTGAAGGCCTGGCGGACGGTGCGCATGGCGCGCCCCTCCAGGGTGAACTCGGCGGTCTCCACGATCGCCTCGTCGCCCAGCTCCAGGGCGTCCAGGCCGTGCCGGGCGTAGATGGTGCCGGCCTCCTCGCTCGCGCCCATCACGGCCGGGATCCAGCCGTGCTCGCGGGCCTCGGCCAGCCACGGCTCGATGGCGCCGGGCCAGGCCTCGGGGTCGCCGATCGGGTCGCCGGAGGCCAGCGAGACGCCGCCGACCACGCGGTAGGCGACGGCGGCCTTCCCGCTGGGGGACCACACCACGCTCTTCTCGCGGCGCAGCGCGAAGTAGCCCAGGGAGTCGCGGTCGCCGTACTTGTCGAGCAGGGCGCGCAGCTTCTCCTCGTCGTCCTCGGTGAGCGGGTCGACGGCGCGGCGCGCGCGGAAGGCGGCGTAGGCGACGGCGAGCAGCAGCAGGGTGGCCAGGACGTTGATCACGACGTCGGCCCAGCCGGGTGTGGTGATGCCCTGGACGTGCGAGTCGTTGGGCACCAGCCAGCCCATGCGCATCGCGCCGTAGCGCCAGCGCTCCAGGAAGGAGGCGTGGCCGCCGGCGGTGTTGGTGGCGGTGACCAGGAGCGCCGCGAGGAGCGAGGTGAGGAGCAGGCCGCCGACCGCGACGGCGGTGGCCAGCTTGGGGTTGGAGCGGTCGCCCTTGGCGTAGAACTCCTTGCGGCCCACCAGCAGCGCGCCGAAGAACGCGGCGGTCAGGACCAGCGAGATCCAGTTCTGGGTGTGCGAGCGGATCGCGCCGTCGACCACGATCACCAGCAGGAACAGCGCCAGGAAGAGCCCGCTGAGCACCAGGTTGAGGATCCAGGCGGCCCGTTTGCGGCGGCGCATGGTGACCGCGAGGAAGAGGGTGATCAGGCCGGAGGTGAAGCCCGCGGTGAGCAGGTACGGGGTGAAGTAGTCGTCCGTGTTGTGGCGGCGCAGGTCCTGCCCGAGCGAGACCCAGACCGCGCTCAGGAAGTTGATGAACGTCACGGCGCGCAGGTACCAGACCGCGAACGCGGCGCTGCGGCGTGTGTGTGCGGTGCCCCGGGGCGTGGCTTCGCTGGACAAACGGACCTCTCCCATGAAACGCGATCATATGGGGCATCGCGTGACATGGCGGGCGTCGCGGCGACCGCCGTGTGGCTGCTCCTGGTGCGGCCGCCCGGGACGAACCCCGTGGTGAGCGGGGTGCGCCCGTGGTCGGGGCGGCCGCACCGGACGCGTCAGCCCGCCGCTTCCCCCGCGCGCGGCGACAGCTCCGCCGCGAGGGCGGAGGCTGCCTGGACGAGCGGAAGCGCGAGCAATGCCCCGGTTCCTTCCCCCACTGTGACGCCATGATCGAGCAGCGGGTTGAGTGCCATCCGGTCCAGGGCCTTCGCCTGGGCCGGCTCGCCGCTGTCGTGGCCCGCCACCCACCAGTCCGGCGCCCGGAACGCGGCCCGCTGCGCCACCAGCGCGCAGGCCGCCGACACCACGCCGTCCAGGATCACCGGCATCCGGCGCACGGCGGCCTGGAGCAGGAAGCCGGTCATCGCGGCCAGGTCGGCGCCGCCCACCGCGCGCAGCAGCTGGAGCTGGTCGCCCAGGACCGGCCGGGCGCGGCGCAGCGCGTCGCGGATCGCCGCGCACTTGCGCATCCAGGCCAGGTCGTCGATGCCCGCGCCGCCGCGCCCGGTGACCACCGAGGCGTCGGTCCCGCAGAGCGCGGCGACCAGGGTCGAGGCGGGGGTGGTGCCGCCCACGCTCAGGTCGCCGAGGACGACCAGGTCGGTGCCGGAGTCGGCCTCCTCGTCGGCGATGCGCATGCCGAGCCGCACCGCGGCCTCGGTCTCCTCGTCGGTGAGCGCGTCCTCCAGATCGATCCGCCCGGAGCCGCGCCGCACCCGGTGGCGCGTCACCTCCTCGGGCAGCAGCGCGGGGTCGCAGTCCAGGCCCGCGTCGACCACGCGCAGCGGCACGCCCGCGCGCCGGGCGAGCACCGCGACCGGGCTCTCGCCGTCCAGCGCCGCGCGCACCAGCAGGTGGGCGCCGCCGGGCTCACGGGCCGACACGCCGAGCGAGGCGACGCCGTGGTCGGCGGCGAACAGCACCACGCGGGGGTGCTCGACGGGCCTGACCGGCACCTGGCCCTGGGCGGCGGCCAGCCACTCGCCCAGCTCGTCGAGGCGGCCCAGCGCGCCGGGCGGGACGGTGAGCCGCTCGCGGCGTTCCTCGGCGTCACGCCGAATGCCGCCGTCGGGGCGCTCGATCAGATCGGAGAAGTCGTCGAGGTTCAGGCTGCTCATTCGCCGAACAGTACCGGCCCCGCCCTTGACGAGCCGTCAGTGCTCCGGGCCCGCATTCCGCCCGTTCCTTACGCCATGTGACGCACTGTCTTCGGAGTGTCATTGCAGCGGTACAGGGCATCCCCTACGGTCCAGTTTGTGTCGGATTGTCCGATTACTGAATGTGCACCGCCCGCGCGCAGAGATGGAGCCTCTCCGTGACGTACACCGTCATCGGCGTCAGTCCCTTCGGCGAGCCCAACGCCCGGGTCGCCGCCGCCGTCAGCAGAGCGGGCGGCCTCGGCGTCCTCGACCTCGGCGCGGGCGGACGCCCCGCCCGCGAGGCCCTCGACCTCGCCGCCCAGTGGGCCCCCGGGTCCTTCGGCGTCCGCGTCCCCGCGCACTGCGCCCTCGCCCCCGAGGACCTCGGCACGGCCGTGCACACCGTGCTCCTGGCCCCCGGCGCCCCCTGGCCCGCCGCCCGCGTCCCGGCCCCGAACGTCCTGGCCGAGGTGCGCTCCGCCGAGGAGGCCAGGGCCGCCGTCTGCGACGGCGCCACCGGCCTGGTCGCCCGCGGCAGCGAGTCCGGCGGCCCCTGCGGTGAACTCTCCACCTACGTCCTGCTCCAGCACCTGCTCGCCGACCCCGCCCTCACCGTGCCGGTCTGGGCCTGCGGCGGCATCGGCCCGCGCACCGCCGCGGCCGCCGTCCTCGCCGGGGCCGCCGGCGTCGTCCTCGACACCCAGCTCGCCCTGCTCGAAGAGGCCGAGCTGCCCGCCGCCCTCACCGCCCTGCTGCGCACCCTGGACGGCTCCGAGACCGTCCTCGTCGGCGGCGAGCGCGTGCTCGACCGCCGCCGCCCCGGGATGCCCGCCGAACTGCGCGACCGGCTCGTCCCGGCCGGCCAGGACGTGTTCCTGGCCGCCCGCTTCGAGCAGCGGTACGCCACCGTGGCCGCCGCCGTCACCGCTGTGCGGGACGCCGTGGCCGCGGCCGGGCACGACGACGCGGCCGCCGCCGCGCTGCGCCCCGGCTCCGCCCTCGCCCGCTCCCTGGGCACCGCGCTGCCCGTCGCCCAGGGCCCGATGACCCGGGTCAGCGACCAGGCCGCCTTCGCCGCCGCCGTCGCCGACGGGGGCGGCCTGCCCTTCGTCGCCCTCGCCCTCGCCGGGCCCGAGCAGACCCGCACCCTGCTGGAGCGCACCCGCGCCGCCCTCGGGGACCGCCCCTGGGGCGTCGGCGTCCTCGGCTTCGCCCCCGAGGACGTGCGCACCGCCCAGCTGGCCGCCGTCCGCGAGCTGCGGCCCACCCACGTGATCGTCGCGGGCGGCCGCCCCTCCCAGGCCGCCGCGCTGGAGGCCGACGGCATCAAGACGTTCCTGCACGTGCCCTCGCCCGGACTGCTCGGCCAGTTCCTCGCCGCCGGGGCCCGCCGCTTCGTCTTCGAGGGCGCCGAGTGCGGCGGCCACATCGGCCCCCGCAACTCCTTCCCGCTCTGGGAGGCCCAGCTGGCCGTCCTGGCGGACCACCTGGACGCCGAGGCCGACCGCCTCGACCCGCAGGACGTCGAGGTGCTCTTCGCGGGCGGCGTCCACGACGAGCGCTCGGCCGCCATGGTCGCCGCCCTCGCCGCCCCGCTCACCGCGCGCGGCGTCGCCGTCGGCGTGCTGATGGGCACCGCCTACCTCTTCACCGAGGAGGCCGTCGCCTGCGGCGCCATCCAGCCGCTCTTCCAGCGCCAGGTGCTCGCCGCGCGCGGCACCGCGCTGCTGCAGACCGCGCCCGGCCACGCCACCCGCTGCGTGCCCAGCCCGTTCAGCGACGGCTACCAGGCCCGCAAGGAGGAGCTGCGCGAGGCCGGGGTGCCCGACCGGGACGCCTGGGAGGAGCTGGAGCGGCTCAACGTCGGCCGGCTGCGGCTCGCCTCCAAGGGCCTGGAACGGGTCGGCGAGGAGCTCCTCGACGTCGACGAGGCCCGCCAGCTCGCCGACGGCATGTTCATGGCCGGCGAGGTCGCCGTGCTGCGCGACGCCACCACCCGCATCGCCGACCTGCACCACGGGGTGAGCGAGGGCGCCGCCGCCTTCTACGCCCGCCGGGCCGCCGAGCTCGGCCGCCGCGAGCGCGCCGACCGGCCCGCCGCGCCGCCCGCGCTCGACGTCGCCGTGGTCGGCATGGCCTGCATGTTCCCCGACGCCCCCGACCTCGCCACCTTCTGGGCCAACGTGCTGGCCGGGGCCGACGCCGTCCGCGAGGTGCCCGCCGACCGCTGGGACCCCGCGCTCTACTACGGCGAGGACGCCGAGTCCGCCGACGTCTCCGCCTCCAAGTGGGGCGGCTTCCTGCCGCGCATCCCCTTCGACCCGCTGGCCTACGGCATCCCGCCCGCCTCGCTCTCCTCCATCGAGCCCGTCCAGCTGCTCGCCCTGGAGGCGGCCCGCCGGGCGCTGGCCGACGCGGGCCTGGAGGGCACGGACTTCCCGCGCGAGCGCACCTGCGTCATCTTCGGCGCCGAGGCGGGCAGCGACACCGCCAACGCCACCACCCTGCGCACCGTCCTGCCCTCCTACCTCGGACGGCTGCCCGAGGAGCTGGACGCCCAGCTGCCCACCCTCACCGAGGACTCCTTCCCCGGCCTGCTCGCCAACGTCATCTCCGGGCGCATCGCCAACCGCCTCGACCTCGGCGGCGCCAACTACACGGTCGACGCGGCCTGCGCCTCCTCGCTCACCGCCGTCGACGTGGCCTGCAAGGAACTGGTCACCGGCACCGCCGACGTCGCCCTGTGCGGCGGCGCCGACCTGCACAACGGCATCAACGACTACCTGCTCTTCTCCTCGGTGCACGCCCTGTCGCCCACCGGCCGCTGCCGCCCCTTCGACGCCGGGGCCGACGGCATCGCGCTCGGCGAGGGCGTCGCCTGCGTCGTGCTCAAGCGGCTCGCCGACGCCGAGCGCGACGGCGACCGGGTCTACGCCGTCATCAAGGGCGTCGGCGCCGCCAGCGACGGCCGCTCCCTCGGCCTGACCGCGCCCCGCCCCGAGGGCCAGCGCGCCGCCCTGGAGCGCGCCTACGCCCAGGCCCGCGTCTCGCCCGCCGAGGTCGGCCTGGTGGAGGCCCACGGCACCGGCACCGTCGTCGGCGACCGCACCGAACTGGGCGTGCTCTCCGAGGTGTTCGCCGAGGCGGGCGCCGCGCCCGGCGACTGCGTCGTCGGCTCGGTCAAGTCCCAGATCGGGCACACCAAGTGCGCCGCGGGACTCGCGGGCCTGATCAAGACGGCCCTGGCCCTGCACACCGGGGTCCGCCCGCCCACCCTGCACATGAACCGCCCCAACCCGGCCTGGCAGCCCGGCAGCAGCCCGTTCGCCTTCCACGACAAGGCGCTGCCCTGGGCCGCCCCGGCCGCCGGACGGCTCGCGGGCGTCAGCGCGTTCGGCTTCGGCGGCACCAACTTCCACGTGGTGCTCCAGGGCCACGACGGCGGTGCGCCGCCCCGCCAGGGCGCCGACCACTGGCCCGCCGAGCTCTTCGTGTTCCGTACCGCCGCCGACGCCGCCGAGCTCCAGGAGCTCGCCGGGACCGGCGCCTGGCGGCTGCGCGACCTGGCCCTGACCGCCGCCCGCCGCGCCGAGGGCGGCCCGGTCGGCGCCGCCGTCGTCGCCGACTGCGAGGACACCCTCAAGGACCGGCTGCGGGCGGTGGCGGCGGGCGAGCGGGGCGCCGGGGTGTTCCTCGCCGACCCCGCGGGGCCCGCCGGCGAGGTCGCCTTCCTCTTCCCCGGCCAGGGCAGCCAGCGGCCCGGCATGCTGGCCGAGCTGTTCGCCGCGTTCCCCGAGGCCCAGCGGCACCTGCGGCGCGCCCCGGTCGACGCGATGTACCCGGCCGCCGCCTTCGACGACGAGGAGCGGGCCGCCCAGCGCGAGCGCCTCACCGACACCCGCCGCGCCCAGCCGGCCCTCGGCGCGGTCGGCCTGGCCGTGCACGACGTGCTCACCGGCCTCGGGGTGCGCCCCGCGATGGCCGCCGGGCACTCCTACGGCGAACTCGTCGCCCTGTGCGCCGCCGGGTCCTTCTCGCCCGACGCGCTGGCTGACCTGAGCGAGCGGCGCGCCGAGGCGATCCTGGCCGCCGCCGGGGACGACCCCGGCACCATGGCGGCCGTCGCCGCCGGGGCCGACGAGACCGACCTGGTGCTCGCCGCTGCGGGCCTCGCGGGACAGGTGGTGACCGCCAACCGCAACGCCCCGGACCAGACCGTGGTCTCCGGCGGTACGGAGGCGGTGGCGCGGGCCGTCGAGGCGCTGGAGCGCGCCGGGTGCACCACCCGGCGGCTGCCGGTCGCCTGCGCCTTCCACAGCCCCGTCGTCGCGGGCGCCGCCGACGCCTTCGCCCGGGTCCTCGACCAGGTCGCGGTGCGCGCCCCCGAGATCCCGGTGTGGGCCAACCTGACGGCCGCGCCCTACCCGGCCGGGCCCGACGGGGTGCGCGGCTGCCTCGCCGAACAGGTCGCCGCGCCCGTGCGCTTCGCCGAGCAGATCGAGGCGATGTACGAGGCCGGGGCCCGGGTCTTCGTCGAGGCCGGGCCGGGCACGGTGCTGACCGGCCTGGTCGGCCGCGTGCTGGGCGACCGCCCGCACCTGGCGGTGGCCTTCGAGCCGCGCCCCGGCGCCGGGCTCGCCGGGCACCTGGAGGCGCTGGCGCGCCTCGCGGTGGCCGGGGTGCCGGTGGCCGCGGCCCGGCTGTTCGCCGGGCGCGACGCGGTGGTCGCCGACCCCGGGGCCGTACCGCGCAGGCCCGGCTGGACCGTGGACGGCCAGCTCGTGCGCACCGCCGACGGCGGGGTGCTGGCCGGGGCGCTGGTCCCGGCGCGGCGGATCGGCTGGGGCCCGGGGCCGGGCCAGGAGTGGAAGTCCGAGCGGGAGAGCGAGCGGGAGTCGACGGTGGACGACAGGGACGCACTGGTCAACGAGTTCCTCCGGAGCAGCCGCGAGATGGTGGCGGCCCAGCGGGACGTGCTGCTGACCTACTTCGGGGCGGCGCCGGGGCCGGTCACGGTCGCCGCGCCGGTCGCCCCGCCGGTACCGGCGGTGGCGCCGGTGCCGGTGGAGGCGCCGCGGGAGGAGTGGGTGCGGGAGCCGGAGGCCGTACGGGCCGCACCGGTCCCGGAGCCGGCCGCCGGGGCGCCGGAGGCCGTGGACGTGCTGTCCGTGGTGGTGGCGGTGATCAGTGAGCGGACGGGTTATCCGGCGGAGATGATCGAGCCGGACCTGGACCTGGAAGCGGATCTGAGCGTGGACTCGATCAAGCGGACGGAGATCGCGGGGGAGTTGGGCAAGCGGCTGGCGGGTTCGGGCATGGACCTGCGGTCGTTGCCGGACGCGGAGCTGGAGGAGCTGACGCGGGCGCGTACGGCGCAGGCGATCGCCGACTGGCTGGGCACCCGCCTCGGCGCCCCGGCCGCCGCGCCCGTCGTTCCCGCCCCTGTCGCGCCGGCTCCCGCGCCCGAGCCGGTGGACGTCCTCGCCACGGTCGTCGCGGTGATCAGCGAGCGGACGGGTTATCCGGCGGAGATGATCGAGCCCGATCTGGACCTGGAAGCGGATCTGAGTGTCGACTCGATCAAGCGGACGGAGATCGCGGGGGAGTTGGGCAAGCGGCTGGCGGGTTCGGGCATGGACCTGCGGTCGTTGCCGGACGCGGAGCTGGAGGAGCTGACGCGGGCGCGTACGGCGCAGGCGATCGCCGACTGGCTGGGCACCCGCCTCGGCGCCCCGGCCCCCGCGTCCGCCGCACCTGCCCCTGCCGCACCCGCCCCCGTTCCCGTGCCCGAGCCGGTCGCCCTGGCCGCGCCCGAGCCGGTCGCGGAGCCGGTCCCGGAAACCCCCGAGGCCCCCGCAGCCCCCGCCGCCGACGAGCCCGTCGCGCTCGACGTCCGCGCCCCCAAGCGCTACCTCCTGCGGGCCGTCCCCCTCGACCCGGCCCCCCGCGCCGAGGAGGGCGCCCTGCTCGGGCGGCACTTCCTGGTCCTGGGCGAGGGCACCCCGGTCGCCCAGGCCCTGGTCCACCGGCTCCAGGAGCTGGGCGCCGCCGCCACCCGCGCGGGCGGCGACCTGGAGCACCACGCGGGACCGGTCGACGGCGTGGTGCACCTGGGGGCGCTCGCCATCGGCGGCCCGGTGCTGCCCGCCGAGTTCCCGCTGTTCAAGAACGTCCTGCGGCGCGCGCCCCGCTGGCTGCTGTGCGCCCGCCCGGCCGTCGAGAGCCGCCAGTCGGCCGGCCTGAGCGGCTTCTTCCGCACCGTCGCCCGCGAGTACCCGGACGCGGTCGCCCGCGTCGTCGACCTCGACACCTCGCGCCCCGCCGCCCAGCTGGCCGAGGCCCTGGTGGGCGAGCTCCTGGCGCCCGACCGGGCCCCGGTCGTGGTCAGCGCCGAGGGGGTGCGGCACGGCGTCGAGCCGTACGCGACCGACCTCGGCCCGCTCGCCACCTCGGGCGCCGGACCGGCCGGGGACGGCGCCGCCGAGGCGCACGCCCTCGGGCTCGGCCACGGCTCGGTGGTCGTCCTGGCGGGCGGGGCGCGCGGCATCACCGCCCGCGTCGCGATCGCCCTGGCCGGCGCCGCCCGCTGCCACGTCGAACTCCTCGGCCGCACCGAGCTCGACGACGCCCCCGAGGCCCCCGACCTGGCGGCCGCCCGCGACCGGGCGGCGCTGCGTACCGCCCTCGCCGCCCGCGGCGGCGGCCTGCGCCCCGCCGAGATCGACCGCGAGGCCTCCCGGATCCTGGCGGCCCGCGAGGTCGCCGCGACGCTCGACGCGGTCCGCGCGGCGGGCGGCCGGGCCGGCTACCGCACCGTCGACCTGCGCGACACCGAGGCGGTCCAGCAGGCGGTCAAGGAGACGTACGCCCGGCACGGTCGGATCGACGGCGTGGTGCACGCCGCCGGGGTCATCGAGGACCGGCTGATCGAGGCCAAGGACGCCGACTCCTTCCAGCGGGTGTACGGCACCAAGGTGGACGGCGCCCGCGCGCTGCTCGCCGCCGTCCACCGGCTGCCCGAACTCCCGCGCTTCGCCGTGCTGTTCGGCTCCATCTCGGCGGTGCTCGGCAACCGCGGCCAGATCGACTACGCCGCCGCCAACGACGCGCTGGCCGCCCTCGGCCGCCAGTGGCGCGACGCCACCGGCTGCCGGGCGCTCACCGTGCACTGGGGCCCCTGGGCGCCGTCCGGCGAGCACGGCGGCATGGTCACCCCGGAGCTGGGCCGCGAGTACGCGCGGCGCGGCATCAGCCTGATCGACCCGGAGGAGGGCGTCCTCGCCCTGCTGCGGGAGCTGGCCTGGGGCGAGGCGGACACCGACGAGGTCGTCTACACCGCGTCGGGCTGGTGAGCATGGAGCAGCGCGAACCGGTCGCGATCGTCGGGATGGCGGTGACCCTCCCGGGCGCCGCCGACCTCGACACGTACTGGCGCAACCTGGTGGCGGGCGTCGACGCGATCTCCGACGTCCCGCCGGGCCGGCTGGACGCCGAGGACGTCTACTGCCGCCGCGGCGGCTTCGTGGACGGCCTGGCCGACTTCGACCCGACCGCGTTCGGCGTGATGCCGGACTCGGTGGCCACCACTGAGCCGGACCAGCTGATCGCGCTGCGCACCGCCGCCGCCGCGATCGCCGACGCGGGCGGGCTCTCCGCCGACCCGGCCAGGACCGGCGTGGTGCTGGGCCGCGGCGGCTACCTCACCGCGGGCCTGGCCCGGCTCGACCAGCGGGTGCGCACCGCCCGCCAGCTGGCCCGCACCCTGCGCGAGCTGATGCCCGAACTGCCCGAGGAGCGGCTCGCCGAGATCCGTACGGCCTTCACCGACGCCCTCGGCCCGGACAGCCCCGAGTCCGTCATCGGCCTGGTGCCCAACTTCGCCGCCTCCCGCATCGCCAACCGGCTGGACCTGCGCGGCCCCGCCTACACCGTGGACGCGGCCTGCGCCTCCTCGCTGGTCGCCGTGGACCAGGCGGTCGCCGAACTGGCCGCGGGGCGCTGCGACGTGATGCTCGCGGGCGGGGTGCACCACTGCCACGACATCACCCTGTGGTCCGTCTTCGAGCGGCTGCGCGCGCTCTCCCCGAGCCAGCGCATCCGCCCCTTCCACCGGGACGCCGACGGCGTGCTGATGGGCGAGGGCACCGGCGTGGTGGTCCTCAAGCGACTCGCCGACGCGCGCCGCGACGGCGACCGGGTGTACGCGGTCGTGCGCGGCACCGGCGTCGCCGGGGACGGCCGCGCCGCGTCCCTGGTCAACCCCGACCCGGGCGGCCAGGCCCGCGCCGTGCGGCTGGCCTGGGAGGCGGCCGGCCTCGACCCGGCGGCGCCCGGCTCGATCGGCCTCCTGGAGGCCCACGGCACCGGCACGCCCAACGGCGACGGCGCCGAACTGGCCACCCTCGCCGAGGTGTTCGGCAGCGGCCGGGAGCCCGACGCGGTCGTCGGCTCGGTCAAGTCGATGATCGGGCACACCATGCCGGCCGCCGGGGTGGCCGGCCTGATCAAGGCCGCGCTCGCCGTGCACCGGGGCGTGCTGCTGCCCACCCTGCACTGCGACGAGCCCCACCCCGACTTGGAGCGCACCCGCTTCCGCACGCTGCCCGAGGCCCGGCCCTGGGACGCCGGGGTGCGCCGGGCCGCCG
Source organism: Streptomyces sp. NPDC001941 (assembly GCF_040296945.1). Taxonomy (NCBI): domain Bacteria; kingdom Bacillati; phylum Actinomycetota; class Actinomycetes; order Kitasatosporales; family Streptomycetaceae; genus Streptomyces; species Streptomyces sp. NPDC001941. The sequence continues at coordinate 94,922 of NZ_JBEOYE010000018.1, forward strand.
TCAACGCCTTCGGCTTCGGCGGCATCAACGCCCACGTCGTCATCGAGTCCGCCGCCCCGGCCCCCGCCCTGCGGGTCAGCGAGCCCGAGCCGCTGCTGCGCCTCGCCGCCGACACCCCCGAGGCCCTCGCCGCGCTGCTGGACGCCGACGACGCCCGGGTGCGCGACCTGGACCGCACCCGGGGCGCGGCCCGGCTCGCCATCAGCGGCCCCACCGCCAAGCGCCTCTCGCTGGCCCGCAAGGCGGTGGCCCGGGGCGGCGCCTGGGGCGGACGCAGCGACGTCTGGTACGCGCCCGAGCCGGTCCTGGGCGCGGGCGGCGGGCGCACCGCCTTCCTCTTCCCGGGCCTGGAGGCCGAGTTCGCGCCCCAGGTCGACGACCTGGCCCGGCACTTCGGGCTGCCCGCGCCGGGCCGCCAGGGCGCCCGGGTCGGCGACGTCGCCGAGCACGGCGCGGGCGTCGTCGGCGTGGGCCGGCTCCTCTCGGCGGCCCTGGAGCGGATCGGGGTCGTCCCGGACGCGGTCGCCGGGCACAGCGTGGGGGAGTGGACCGCGATGGTGGCGGGCGGCATGTTCGCCGACGCCGAGGTCGACGCGTTCCTGGCCTCCTTCGACCCGGAGGCGCTGCGGGTGCCCGGCCTGGCGTTCGCCGCGTTCGGGACGGGCGCGCAGGTCGTCGCGGCGGCGCTGGACCGCCACCCCGGGGTGGTCCTCTCGCACGACAACGCCCCCCGCCAGTCCGTCGCCTGCGGCCCCGCCGCCCAGGTGGAGGCGCTCGCCGCCGAGCTGCGCGCCGAGGGCGTGATCGGCCAGGTGCTGCCCTTCGAGTCGGGCTTCCACACCCCGATGCTGCGGCCCTACCTGGCGCCCATCCAGGACGCCACGCTCCGCTTCGCCCTGCACGAGCAGCGGGTGCCGGTGTGGTCCGGCACCACCTGCGCCCCGTTCCCCGCCGACGGCGCGGGCGTGCGGGAGCTGTTCGTCCGCCACCTCCTGGAACCGGTGCGCTTCCGCGGCCTGGTGGAGGGCCTGTACGCGGCCGGGGCCCGGGCCTTCGTCCAGCTCGGCACCGGCCAGCTGCCCGCCCTGGTCGGCGACACCCTGGCCGGCCGCGACCACCTGGCGATCACCGCCAACTCCCCGCGCCGCGAGGGCCTGGCCCAGCTGCGCTGCGTGGCGGCGGGCCTGTGGGCGTTCGGCGGCGACCCGGACTTCGACGCGCTGGCCCACCGCCGCCGGGGCGTCCCGCTGGACCTGGGCGCCGCCCTGGTCTCGCTGCCGCCGTCGGTGGGCACCCTGACCGCGCCCGCCGCCCCGGCCGCCGCGCCCGTCGCCGCCACCGCCTCCGCCTCGGGCGTGCCGGAGCTGGACGCGCTGCTCGCCGAGACGGCCCGGGCGGTCGCGGACGTGAGCGCCCTGGGCGGGGCCCGCGCCCCGCGGCCGGTGCCCGTACGGGTCCGGCCGCCCGGGCCCGTACCGGTGTCCGCGCCGGCCGCCCCGGCGCCGTACGCCCCCGCCCCGGTCAAGCGGACCCTGGACATCAGCGTGGACGCGCTGCCGTACCTGCGCGACCACTGCTTCTTCAAGCAGCGCCCCGACTGGCCCGACCTGGCCGACCGCTGGCCGGTCGTGCCCGCGACCACCATCGTCCAGATGCTGCTCGACGCCGTCCCCGCGGACGCCGGCACCCCGGTGGCCGTGCACGACGCCCGCTTCCTGGAGTGGGTCGTCGCCGAGCCGCGCACCAGCGTGGACCTGGTGCTCGAACCCGGCGCCCCCGGCCGGTTCCGCGCGGCCTTCGGGCGGCACGCCCGCGCCGAGGTGGAGACCGCCGCCGGGTACCGCACGGCCCCCGCCCGCTGGCCGGTGCCGGACGGCGAGCGGGCGCCCGAGGTGAGCGCGGCGCGGATGTACGCCGAGCGCTGGATGTTCCACGGCCCGCTCTTCCAGGGCGTCAGCGCGATCACCGCGCTGGGCGGGCGCCACGTGCGCGGCGAGCTGACCGCGCCGCCCGCCCCCGGGGCGCTCCTGGACAACGTGGGCCAGCTGCTCGGCTACTGGCTGATGGCCACCCACACCGACCGCACCGTGGTCTTCCCCGTCGGCATCCGGCGCGCCGAGCTGTTCGGCCCGCACCCCGCCCCCGGCACCCGGCTGGACTGCCACATCCGGGTCACCGCCCTCACCGACACCCTCCTGGAGGCGGACGTCGAGCTCGCCGACCGGGCGACCGGCGCGGTGTGGGCGCGGATCGAGGGCTGGCAGGACCGGCGCTTCGACTCGCCGCCGGAGACCGACGCGGTCAAGCGCAGGCCCGAGCACAGCACCCTGTCCGAGACCCGGCCGGGCGGCTGGGAGCTGGTCTTCGAGCGCTGGCCCGACCCGGCCTCGCGGGACCTGATGATGCGCAACCAGCTCGCCGGTGCCGAGCGCGAGCGCTACGAGCGGCACGCGCCGCGCGGCAAGCGGCAGTGGCTGCTCGGCCGGATCGCCGCCAAGGACGCGGTCCGCCGCGCCCTGTGGGCCGCCGACCCGGACGAGCCGGTGTACCCGGGCGAGGTCCGGGTGCGCAACGAGCCCAGCGGCCGGCCGGTGCCCGAGGGCGTCCACGGCCGCGAACTGCCGCCCCTGGAGCTGTCCCTGGCGCACTGCCAGGACGCCGCCGTCGCCCTGGTGCGTCCGGCGGGCACGCCCGTCGGCATCGACATCGAGGAGGTCGTGGAGCGCACCGACGCCACCGTCGACGCCGTGCTCGGCCCCGACGAGCACGCGCTGTACGCCCGCCTCGGCGGCGGCGCCGAGCAGCTGACCCGACTGTGGTGCGCCAAGGAGGCCGCCGCCAAGGCCGAGGGCACCGGCCTTGGCGGGCGCCCCCGCGACTTCACCGTCGTCGAAGCGACCGGGGACACCGCGCGCGTCCGCACCCCCTCCGGCCGCGTCCACCGCATCCGCACCGCCGGGGTGGCCAACCCGCCCGGCCTGCGGGACCGGAAGTACACCGTCGCCTGGACAGAGGAGACCGAACAGCCATGACCAGCCCGATCGCCGTCGACGAGGCGGACGAGACCGCCGTCCTGGCCCAGATCACCGAGGCGCTGCGCTCGGTGCTCGACGACGCCGAGCTCGAGGAGACCCCGGTCACCCGCGAGACGCGGTTCGTGGAGGACCTCGACCTGGAGTCCATCGACCTGGTCACGCTCACCGGGGCGCTGCGCGAGCGCTACGGCGACCGCGTGGACTTCCCGGCGTTCTTCGCCTCCCTGGAGCTCTCCGAGATCATCGGCCTGACCGTGGGCCGGCTGGTCGACTACGTGGCGGGACGCCTGCGGTGACCCTCCTGGAGACCGCCACCGGGCGGCTCAACGTCGAGCGCCTGGACAAGCGCGGCGCCGAGACCGTCGTCCTGGTCCACGGCATCGCCACCGACAACCTGACCAGCTACTACTTCACGGTGGCCCCCGAGTTCGCGGCGGCCGGCTACGACGTCGTGATGTACGACCAGCGCGGCCACGGCCGCAGCGAGCGGCCCCGCTCCGGCTACCGCCTGGAGCAGTTCACCGACGACCTGGCCGCGCTCCTGGACCGCCTGGAGGTCACCGGCCCGGTCCACCTGGTCGGCAACTCCTTCGGCGGCACCGTCGCCCTGGACTTCGCCCTGCACCACCCCGGGCGCACCGCGAGCGTCCTGGTGGTGGAGTCGGAGCCGCCGACGGCCGCCTGGGCCCGGAAGATGAGCGGGCTGCTCGCCGGTTCCGCGCACAAGCTGCGCGACGAGGCCACGCTGCCGTGGATCGAGCGCACCTACGGCCGCCACGAGGCCCGTCTGGTGCGCTGGGCCTGCCGGCTGCTGCACGACACCACGCTGGCCGAGGACATCGCGGCCAGCCGCATCCCCGCCGAGGAGCGCTGGCGCTCCCTGGACGTGCCGGTGCTCGCGGTGTACGGCGCGGACTCCGACCTGGCGCCGATGGCGCCCTGGCTGGCCGGGCTGCTGCCGCGCTGCCGGACCCTGGAGGTCACCGGGCACGGCCACTCGGTCCTGGTGGGCACCCCGGAGACGGTGGGCCCGCTGCTGCTCGACTGGGTGCGCGGCGCCCACCGGGAGCCGGTCTCGTGAGCCGCTTCCTGTTCGTGGTGCCGCCGCTGGTCGGGCACGTCAACCCGGCCGTGGCGGTGGCCGCCGAACTGGCGGCCGGGGGACACCGGGTGGCGTGGGCGGGCCACCCGGAGTTCGTACGGGCCCTGGCGGGCCCCGCGGCGCGGGTGTACGACTGCGGCGCGCCCGCCGACGTGCGCAGGCCGCCGGAGCTGCGGGGCGTGGCCGCGCTGCGGTTCCTGTGGGAGGAGTTCTTCGCCCCGCTCGCCGAGGCGATGGCGCCGGGCGTGGAGCGGGCCGTGGACGACTTCCGCCCGGACGTGGTGGTCGCCGACCAGCAGGCGCTGGCGGGCGCGCTGGTGGCCGAGCGGATGGGCGTGCCGTACGCGACGTCCGCGACGACCTCCGCCGAGTTCACCGACGTGCTCGCCGGGATGCCCAAGGTCGACGAGTGGGTGCACGGGCTCCTCGGCGACCTGCGCACCAAGCTGGGCGACCCCGCCCGGCGCCACGACCCGCGCTTCTCCCCGGACCTGGTGCTCGCCTTCACCACCGGGGCGCTGGTGGGGGAGCGCACCCGCGAGGCCGCGTTCGTCGGCCCCGCCGTCGCCCACCGCACCGACGGGGGGCCCTTCCCGTGGGAGTGGCTCGACCCGGACCGGCACACCGTCCTGGTCTCGCTGGGCACCGCCAACACCGACGTCGGCGCCCGCTTCCTGACCGCCTGCGCCGAGGCCGTACGGGAGCGGGCCGGCCGGGTCCAGGCCGTCATCGCCGACCCGGGCGGCGCCCTGGACACCATCCCCGACGCGGACGTCCTGGTGCTGCCCCGGGTGCCCCAGCTCGACCTGCTGCCGCACCTGTCGGCGGTCGTCTGCCACGCCGGGCACAACACCGTCGCCGAGTCCCTGTGGCACGGCGTCCCGCTGGTGGTCGCCCCGATCCGGGACGACCAGCCGGTGGTGGCCGCCCAGGTCACCACGGCCGGCGCGGGCGTGCGGGTGCGCTTCGGGCGCAGCGACAGCACCAGGCTCGGCGCCGCCCTGGACACCGTCCTGGACGGACCCGACTGCCGCGCGGGCGCCGCGCGCGTGCGCGACTCCTTCCGCGCGGCCGGCGGCGCCGCCGCGGCCGCCACCCACCTCCAGCAGCTAGCCAAGGAAGCGACGCGATGACCGACACCACCACCGAGGTCGCCCGGCTGCGCCCGGTGTACCAGCGCGAACTGGCCCTGGGGACCGACCGGTTCTACGAGGACCGGCGCCCCGACTGCCCCTGGTGCGGCTCCACCCGGCTGCGCACCCGGCTGCGCACCACCGACAGCATCCAGCGCAAGCCCGGCACCTTCGTCGTCGACCAGTGCCGGGGCTGCCGCCACAGCTTCCAGAACCCGCGGCTGAGCCCGGAGGGCCTGGACTTCTACTACCGGGACTTCTACGACGGCCTGGGCGAGGGCACCTGGGGCAAGGCCTTCACCATGGGCACCAGCCAGGAGCGGTACGCGGCCGCCGCCCGCTCGGTGGCGCCCTACACCAGGCCCGGGCGCTGGCTGGACGTCGGCACCGCCAACGCCGACTTCTGCGTGGTCGCCAAGCAGGTCTTCCCCGACACCGCCTTCGAGGGCGTGGACTGCGGGGAGAGCGTCGAGGCGGCGGCCAGGGCGGGCCGCATCGAGAAGGCGCACCGGGGCTTCCTGCCCGAGCTCGCCGGCTCCCTGGCGGACCGCTTCGACGTGGTGAGCATGCACCACGTCCTGGAGCACACCGTGGACCCGCGCGCCGAACTGGCCGCCGCCCACACGGTGCTGCGCCCGGGCGGGCACCTGCTGATCGAGGTGCCCAACCCGGAGTCGCCGCTGGGCCGGGTGTTCGGCAAGTACTGGGTGCCGTGGTTCCAGCCGCAGCACCTGCACTTCGTGACCCGGGCCAACCTGTGCCGGGCCCTCGCCGAGCAGGGCTTCACGGTGGTGGCGAGCGACACCCGCGAGCCGCACGTGCCCATCGACGTGGTCGGCGCGGTCGGGCTCGCGGTGGTGCGGCACATGCCCTACCGCGACGAGCCGTGGCTGGCGAAGGCGCCGGGCCGGCGCGAGGCCCTGCTGCGCAAGGCCTTCTGGTACGCCTCGTTCCCGGCGCTGTTCGCGGCCCACCTGGTGGACCGGGCCCTGGAACCGCTGCTGCGGCGGACCCGGTTCTCCAACGCCTACCGCGTGATCGCCCGCAAGGACTGAGCCGGGGGCCTCAGAAGCGTACGAGCGTGACGGCCGGCGAGATCGAGCGGAACAGCGGCACCCGGTGCTGGTGCTCGATCAGCCGGCCGAGCACGCCCCGGCCGCGCGGCATGGTCAGCGCGCGCACGTCGGTGATGCCGGGGTGCGCGGTGTGGAGCTTGTGCCGCTCGTCGGCAGCCATCGACCAGCGCATCGCCGGGACGGGCATGGTCCCGATGCGCATGTTCCCGCGCCGGGTGGCCCGGGTGAGCCAGCGGGCCATCGAGTCCAGTACGAACGCCCCGCCGGACAGCGCCCCCGCGCTCGCCGCGAGCAGGTCGCGCACCTCCGGCGGGCGCAGGTACATCAGCAGGCCCTGCGCGGTGACGACCACGCCCTTGGCGGGGTCCTCCACCGCGTCCAGCCAGGTGGACGTGTCGGTGGCCGAGCAGCCGAGCACCCGCACCCGCTCGTGCTCCGGCAGCAGCCTGCGGCGCAGCTCCGCGGCCTCGGGCAGGTCCACGCTCAGCCAGCGCAGCCGCCCGTTGTCCACCCGCCAGAAGCCGGTCTCCAGGCCCTCGCCCAGCGCCACCACGGTGGCCTCGGGGTGGTCGGCGACGTACTCCCGCACCGCCCGGTCGAAGGTGACCGACCGCAGCCCCTGGATCTGCGCGAACAGCGGGTGGGGCGCCCCGAACCGCTCCTCGAAGGGGAAGTCGATCGAGTCCACCAGCCGCAGCGCCATCGGGTCGTCGAGCACGGGGTCCTCGTGCCCGGCCTCCACGGCGCGGTTCCACAGCGTCCACAGGAGCGTCTCGGGCACCCCTTCCAGCCGGGCCCGGACCTTGCCGTTGTCCATCGTGTGCTGTTTGTCCTGTACGACAGTCATGTCCGAAAGACCACGGCATGCGGGCCCCGGCCGCAAGCAGGCGCGCCCGGGTCAGCCGCGCAGCGCCAGCGCCTGGCCCGCGACCACCAGGAGCACGTGCTCGCACTCCGCGGCCACCGCGGCGTTCAGCCGCCCCAGCTCGTCGCGGAAGCGCCGCCCCGCCGGGGTCGCCGGGACCACCCCGGAACCCACCTCGTTGGTCACCGCCACCAGCCGCCGCCGGGTCGCCCGCACCGCCGCCACCAGCTCCGCCGTCCGCTCCAGCAGCGCGTCCCGGCCGCCCTTGGCCCACACGTCGTCGTCCCAGGCCCCCACCCGGTCCATCGCGTCCGTCAGCCACAGCGACAGGCAGTCCACCAGCAGCGGCGGCCCGTCCGCCGCGAGCAGCGGCACCAGGTCGCAGGTCTCCTCGGTGCGCCAGGAGGCGGGCCGCCGCTCCCGGTGCAGGCCCACCCGGGCCGCCCAGTCCGCGTCCCCGTCCCGGCCGCCGCCCGTCGCCACGTACACCACCCCCGGGAACGCCTCCAGGCGCCGCTCGGCCTCCAGCGACTTGCCCGAGCGGGCGCCCCCGGTCACCAGGGTGCGGCGCGGCACGTCCGGCACCGCGTGGTACTCGCCGACCACCAGCGTCGTGCCGTCCGGCACCGCCCGCGCCCCGGCCGCCGCCAGCCGCCGGTCCAGCTCGGGCCCCGGCGGCACGTCGTGGTCCAGGTGCGCCGCCACCACGTCCGTCGTCGCCGCCACCGCGCCCGCCCCGCGCAGCCGGGCCAGCGCGGCGGGCCGCCCGGTCACGTCGGCCACCACCATGTCGTACGGCTGCTCCACCGCCCCGAGACCGGCCGGCGCGCCGCCCGGCGGCAGGTACAGCAGCCGCTCGCCCTCCGGCGCCACCACCTCGTAGCCGGTGCCCGGCGCGTCCACCGGCACCGCCCGCACCCGGTGGCCGCTGATCAGCGTCAGCTCCCGGCCGTCCGGCACCCGGCCCGCCGACGGCAGCCCGGCCGGCTGCTCCACCGGCGGCCCATCGTGCGGATGGGTCAGCAGCACCTGGCGCACCCCGGCCAGCGAGTGCCCCGCCCGGGCCGCCGCCAGCGCGGCCCCCGGGGTCAGGTCGAGGAGCAGCGCCCCGTCCACGAGCAGCGCCGTCGCGGCGCGGGCCAGCGGTCCCCGGGCGCCAGCGCACCCGGCGCAGGGGCAGTCCGGGCGGGGGAGTCCTTCGGGCGCTCCGGTGCCGAGCAGTGTCAGTTCCACAAGCACGATCCTCCCGCGTCGCCCCCGCGCGTGCTCGCCCGGCTACGCTGCGGGCAGGAACCTGATCATCTGTGGGATCTCGGGAGGCGGACATGGCGTGGACGTGGCGGTTCGAGAAGTCCGACGGAACGGAGGTCTCCCCGGCGGTGGAGCCGGAGGAGTTCACCACGCAGGGCGACGCGGAGTCCTGGATCGGCGAGGTCTGGAAGGACCTCCTGGAGGGCGGCGCCGAGCAGGTGCACCTCTTCGAGGACGGCAGCAAGATCTACGGCCCGATGTCGCTGCGCGCCGAGGGCTGACCGGCTGACCCTCCGACCGGGCCCCGCGCCGCGCCCCGCCGCCCCTCAGAAGGGCAGGACCACCGGGGTGCAGCGCGGGGCCCGCCGGTCGGAGGGGTCCAGCGCGCTCTTCACCAGCTGCTCGACGGCCGGGTCGTACACCATGCCGATGTGCCCGACGAAGCTGAACGGGCAGTGGTCCTGCACGGTGGTGTTGCCGACCTGCGCGCCGGGACCCGCCGTCAGGAACTCCCGGGTGTACGGGGACATCGCCAGGTCGTTCATCGAGGCGATCACCGTGTAGCGCACCCCGGGCACCGTGTCGCCGCCCGCGTCGAGCTTCCGGTTGACCTCCGAGCCCACCAGCATGTCCGGCATCGAGGGCCCGGTGACCACGCTGGCCAGGCCGATCAGGTTGAGCGCCTTGCCCAGCTCGCCCAGGCCGCTCACGGTGGTGCCGTGGTTGGTCGGGGCGATGCCCACCAGGTGCCCGACCTTCGCCGCGCCGCCCTCGAACCTCAGGTACCAGCGCGGCAGCATCCCGCCGCCCAGCGAGTGCCCCACCAGGTCGGCCCTGGCCGCCCCGGTCGCCTTCAGCACCCGGTCCACGAACGCCGCGAGCTGCCGGGCCGACTGCGGCACCGGCCCGAGGCCCTTGATCAGCGCGCCCGGCGACAGCTCGCCGTACGCCACGGTGTAGACGCAGTAGCCCTCCGCCTTCAGCGCCGGGGCCAGCGAGGCGAAGTTCTGCAGCGGGTTCTCGGTGGCGCCGTGCACCAGGACCACCGGGCGCGGGTGCTTCGCCGTGGGGCGGCAGGACCAGTCGTTCGCCCCGCGCGGCGGGGCGTCGGGCGTCAGCACCGAGCGGGCGACGTCGGCGACCACCTCGGGCGTCAGGTCCCCGGGCGCGGCGCCGCCCGCGTCCCGGGCGGCGGCCTGGCCGGTGGCGGCGGCCAGCAGGGCGAGGGCCGCGGCGGCGGCCGTCAGCAGGCGTCCCACGGCGCTACATCTCGCCCAGCGTGACGTCGGCGGTCTTCGTCGCCCCGTCCCGCAGGTAGGTGACCGGCACCTTCCGGCCGGGCTCGTCGGCGGCCAGCGCCTCGGAGAGCGAGGTGATCGTGGTGACGTCGGTGTCCCCGATCCGGGTGATGATGTCGCCCTGGCGCAGGCCCGCCTTGCCCGCCGCGCCGCCCGCGGGGGCCTCGACGACCGCGACGCCCGCCGGGCGGTAGTCGTCGCCCAGGACGGTGCGTCCGGTGATGCCGAGGGCGGCCCGGCCCGAGTCGGTGACCTTGCCGTCCTTGACGATCTGGTCCGCGACCGTGCGCACCATCGAGGAGGGGATCGCGAAGCCGATCCCGGGGGCCGCGCCGTCGCCCATCTCCGGGTCGGTGGCGGCCAGCGTCGGGATGCCGATGACCTCGCTGTTCAGGTTCACCAGGGCGCCGCCGCTGTTGCCGGGGTTGATCGCGGCGGACGTCTGCACCATGTTGCCGATGGTGGCGCCGGTGCCGCCGCCCCGGGAGCCCTCGCTGACCGTGCGGCCCACGGCCGAGACGATGCCCTGGGTGACGCTGGAGGAGAGCCCGAGCGGGGAGCCCATGGCGAGGACGATCTGGCCGACCTCCACGCCGGCGGAGTCGGCGAACTTCGCGGGCTTCAGCCCGTCGGGCACCTTGTCGAGCTTGATGACCGCGAGGTCCTGCTCGGGGTAGGCGGAGACGAGCCTCGCGGTCAGCGGCTGCTCGCCGGTGGCCACCGTGACCTTGAACGCCTTCTCGTCTCCGACCACGTGGGCGTTGGTGACGATGTGGCCCTGCCCGTCGTAGACCACGCCGGAGCCCAGGCTGTTCGAGGCGTCGATCTGCACCACCGACGGCAGTACGTTCTTGATCACCGTCTGGTAGTCGGACTGTAGGCCGCCGTCCGCCTTGGGCGCCGCGGCCTGCGTGGTCCGCGAGGTCGGCGCCGCGCCCCGGTCGGGCGAGGAGCCGCCCGAGCAGCCGCCGACCAGGGCGGCGGCGCAGACGGCGGCGGTCAGGGGCAGCAGGGCACGGCGGCGTGCGCGAGAGGCGTCCATGTCCGGAGTATCACTTTCGTCCGGACGGTACGGCCTGCGGGAGTCACCCGATCAGGGGGCGGCGCCGCTCAGCCGCGGACCCCGCACAGGTGCAGCAGCGCGGCCACCCGGCGGTACGGCTCCGAGCGCCCGGCCCGCTCCTCGGCGGCCAGCAGCCGCTCCAGCTCGTCGGCGGCGGGCAGCCCGGCCTCGTTGGACACGTTGTCGCTGAAGACCCGCACCCCGTACCAGGCGTACAGCGGCGCGGCGATCCCCGCCAGCGTCGCGGTGAGGTCCTCCAGGCGGTCGGCGCGCACCCGCAGGCCGAGCCGGTTGGTGTACGACGGCGAGTCGAAGGCCGCCAGCGTCGCCGCCCAGTCCCCGCCCAGCGCCGGCCGCATGGCCAGCGCGTCCGCGTTCCGCACGACCAGGGAGAGCAGGCCGCCGGGGGCCAGCATCCGGGCCAGGCCCGCGAGCATCGCGTCCGGCTCCTCGACGTACATCAGCACCCCGTGGCACAGCACCACGTCGAAGCTGCCCGGCAGGAAGTGGACCCCGGTCTCCCGGCCGTCCCCCTCGATCAGCCGGACCCGCTCACGGATCCCGGCGGGCTCGGTGGCCAGCGCCTCGCGGGCCACCTTCAGCATCTCCGGGTCGGCCTCCAGGCCGGTCACCGTGTGCCCGGCCCGGGCCAGGCGCAGCGCCTGGGTGCCCTGGCCCATGCCCACGTCCAGGATGCGCAGCCGCTGGCCGACCGGGTACCGGGCGGCTATCTGCTCGTCGAGCTGCCGGGCCACCAGCTCCTGGCGGACCATGTTGCGCAGCCCTCCCAGGCCCGCCAGCCAGGTGGCCGACGCGCCCGAGAAGCCCTGCACGGCGCCCCGCAGTCCCGAGACGTCGGTGCTCAGGGCCGCGCTCCGCGCTTGACCTGCGGCTTGGGCAGGCGCAGCCGGCGCATCTGGAGCGTGCGCATCAGGCCGTAGGCCACCGCGCCGCGCCGCGGCTCGTCCGGGAACCGCTCGGCGAGCTGCTTGCGCAGGCGGAACGCGATGCCGATGGAGTCGATCACGATCAGCACGATCACGCCGAGCCACAGCAGCAGCGCGATGTTCTGCAGCTGGGCGACCCGGATCATCGACAGGACCAGGATCACCACCGCGAGCGGCAGGAAGAACTCCGCGATGCAGAAGCGCGAGTCGACGAAGTCGCGCACGAAGCGGCGCACCGGCCCCTTGTCGCGCGGCGGCAGGTACCGCTCGTCGCCACTGGCCAGCGCCTCTCGCTGCTTGGCGAGGTCGACGCGGCGGGCCTCGCGCTGCCGCTTCATCGCCTCCTTGCGGTCGACGGGAGCGCTCGACGCCCGGCGGCGCTGGCCCTGGGCCTCGCTGCGCTTCGGGGTCGGGCGGCCCTTCGGGGCCTCGGGGTCACGGGGCTGCGTGGAGAGGGCGTCGCCCGCCTTGGCGGCGGGGGCCTTCTCATCCTTGGAACGGCTACGGAACACAAAGCCCAAGGGTACGGGGTGCGGCGCGCGGACCCCAGCCCGGACGGGAACGATCCGGCAACGGCCCGCGTCTCTCAGGAGCAGTACCCCACGACCCCGGGGACCACCTACTCCTTGCGCGGGATCGCGACGGAGCGCAGTCGTCCTTGGGGAGGAGCGCATCCGCTCCCGAACAGTGCGGTAATGGAGTCAGGGCCCGTACTGTGGGTTCTGTTGGAGTGCTGGAGCCGGTCCGTCAGAAGGGGGCGCGCGAAGCCCATGAGCGGTGTGATGAAGCGTATGGGGATGATCTTCCGCGCGAAGGCGAACAAGGCCCTTGACCGGGCCGAGGATCCGCGCGAGACCCTGGATTACTCGTACCAGAAGCAGCTGGAACTGCTGCAGAAGGTGCGCCGCGGCGTCGCCGACGTGGCGACCAGCCGCAAGCGCCTGGAACTCCAGCTGAACCAGCTGCAGGGCCAGTCCGCCAAGCTGGAGGACCAGGGCCGCAAGGCGCTGGCGCTCGGCCGCGAGGACCTCGCCCGCGAGGCGCTCTCCCGCCGCGCGGCGCTCCAGCAGCAGGTCAGCGACCTGGAGGTGCAGCACCAGACCCTCCAGGGCGAGGAGGAGAAGCTGACGCTCGCCGCGCAGCGCCTCCAGGCCAAGGTCGACGCCTTCCGCACCAAGAAGGAGACGATCAAGGCCACCTACACGGCGGCGCAGGCGCAGACCCGCATCGCCGAGTCCTTCTCCGGCATCTCGGAGGAGATGAGCGACGTCGGCGTGGCCATCCAGCGCGCCGAGGACAAGACCGCGCAGCTCCAGGCCCGCGCGGGCGCCATCGACGAGCTCCTCGCCTCCGGCGCCCTGGACGACCAGTCCGGCCTGGCCAAGGACGACATCCAGGCCGAGCTCGACCGCCTCTCCGGCGGTACGGACGTCGAGCTGGAGCTCCAGCGGATGAAGGCCGAGCTGGCCGGCGGCCCCTCCGCGCAGCAGCAGGCGCTCGAGGGCGGCCAGCAGGCCGCCCCGCAGGACCGCCAGAGCCAGGAGCAGTCCGCTCCCCGCTTCGACAAGCAGTAGGCGGCCCCGCGGCCCACCGGCACGGCGGACATGGTCCCGGCAGGACCGGGCCCGACACCTGAGGGACGGCACATCATGATCGTTCGGATCATGGGGGAGGGCCAGTGGAAGCTGGCCGACAGCCACTTCGTGGAGCTGAACCGGCTCGACGACGAACTGCTCGCCGAGATGGAGTCGGGCGACGAGGACGGCTTCCGCCGCACCCTCGGCGCCCTGCTCGACGCGGTCCGCCGCCTCGGCGAGCCGCTCCCGGACGACGCCCTTGAGCCGTCCGAGCTGATCCTGCCCGCGCCCGACGCGGGCCTGGACGAGGTCCGCGCCATGCTCAGCGACGACGGCCTGATCCCGGGCTGACCCCGGGCGGCCACTCCAACGCACACGGGTGCCCCGCTCCCCGCCCGGGAGCGGGGCACCTGCGCGTACCGTCGGTCCGTGACCACCATCGGAATCGGGCTCACGCGCACCCGCGCCTGGCTCCGCGCCCACCCCCTCGCCCTCGACGCGGCGCTGGCCCTCGTCGTGCTGGCCTGCATGATCATCGCGTCGTTCGCGGGCCCGCACGGACCAGAGGGCCGCCCCCGGTTCGGTGCCCGCACCCCGGGCGGGGCCAGCCTCGTCCTGATGGCCTTCGGCGCCGCCGCCCTGGTGCTGCGCCGCCGCAACCCGGTCGGCGTGCTGCTCTTCACCTGCGCCGTCACCGTGGTCGAGCTGGTCGTCGACGACCCGCCGTCCCCGGTCGCGATGAGCGCCGTGGTCGCCCTGTACACCGTGGCCTCGCGCACCGACCGCCCCACCACCTGGCGCGTCGGCCTGCTCACCATGGTGGTGCTCACCGGCGCCGCCATGACCTTCGGCGCCACCCCCTGGTACACCCAGGAGAACCTCGGCCTCTTCGCCTGGACCGGCCTGGCCGCGGCGGCCGGCGACGCCGTGCGCAGCCGCCGCGCCTTCGTCGACGCCATCAGGGAGCGGGCCGAGCGCGCCGAGCGCACCCGCGAGGAGGAGGCCCGGCGGCGCGTCGCCGAGGAGCGGCTGCGCATCGCCCGGGACCTGCACGACGTGGTCGCCCACCACATCGCCCTGGTCAACGTGCAGGCCGGGGTCGCCGCCCACGTCATGGACAAGCGCCCCGACCAGGCCAAGGAGGCGCTGGCCCACGTCCGCGAGGCGTCCCGCTCCGCGCTCAACGAACTGCGGGCCACCGTCGGCCTGCTGCGCCAGTCCGGCGACCCGGAGGCGCCCACCGAACCGGCCCCCGGCCTCGGCGTCCTGGACGAGCTGCTCACCACCTTCCGGCAGGCAGGACTGCCGGTGGAGCTGGCCCGGACCGACACCGACGAGCGGCTTCCGGCGGCCGTGGACCTCGCCGCGTACCGCATCGTCCAGGAGGCCCTGACGAACGTCCGCAAGCACGCCGGGCCCGACGCCAAGGCCGAGGTCAGCGTGGTGCGGGTGGGCCGCACCGTGGAGGTCACCGTCCTGGACGACGGCGCGCCGCAGCCGCCCGGCACCGGGAGCGACACCGGGGACGGCGGCGGGCACGGGCTGCTCGGCATGCGCGAGCGGGTGACCGCGCTGGGCGGCACCCTCACCGCGGGACCCCGCTACGGCGGCGGCTTCCGGGTGCAGGCGATACTGCCCGTCGAGGCCGAAGCGAAGACCGCGGGGGACACATGACCATCAGGGTGCTGCTCGCCGACGACCAGGCGCTGCTGCGCAGCGCGTTCAAGGTCCTGGTGGACTCCGAGCCCGACATGGAGGTCGTGGGCGAGGCCGCCGACGGCGCCGAGGCCGTCGCGCTGGCCCGCTCCGCCCGCGCCGACGTGGTCCTGATGGACATCCGGATGCCCGGCACCGACGGCCTGGCGGCCACCCGGCTGATCAGCGCCGACCCGGAACTGGCGGGCGTGCGGGTGGTGATGCTGACGACCTTCGAGGTCGACGAGTACGTGGTGCAGTCGCTGCGCGCGGGCGCCTCCGGATTCCTCGGCAAGGGCGCCGAGCCCGACGAGCTGCTCAGCGCCATCCGGATCGCCGCCGCGGGCGAGGCGCTGCTGTCCCCGGTCGCCACCAAGGGCCTGATCGCCAAGTTCCTCGCGCAGGGCGGCGGTTCGTCCGAGGAGGGCCGCGAGCCCGGCGCGTACGCGGACCGCCTGGCGGCGCTGACGGTACGGGAGCGGGAGGTGCTGGTGCTGGTCGGTGGCGGGCACTCCAACGACGAGATCGCCGACCGGCTGCGGGTCAGCCCGCTGACGGTGAAGACCCACGTGAACCGCGCGATGGCCAAGCTGGGCGCCCGCGACCGGGCCCAGCTGGTGGTCGTGGCGTACGAATCGGGCCTGGTACGCCCGAAGGTGGAGTAGGGGCCGCGCCCCGCGTACTCCGAACGCGGTAGGCGGGCCCCCGCAGGACGGGACCTGGGGGCGACGGAAGGGCCCCGGCGGATGGCAGATCGTATAGGGCGGGCGCACCGACCCTCGTCGCGCCCGCCTGCCGAGTACCGCCACGGAAGAGAGACCCCATGTCCTGGCTGTCCAGATTCAGCCTCGCGCAACGGGCCCTGATAGGGCTGATGTCGATCGTCGCGATCGTCTTCGGAGCGATCGCCATCCCGCAGCTCAAGCAGCAGCTGCTGCCCTCCATCGAACTCCCGATGGTGTCGGTCCTGGCGCCCTACCAGGGCGCGTCCCCCGACGTGGTGGAGAAGCAGGTCGTCGAGCCGGTCGAGAACACCCTGAAGGCCGTCGACGGCATCAAGGGCGTGACCTCCACGGCGAGCGAGGGCAACGCCGTCATCATGGCCACCTTCGACTTCGGAGACGAGTCCACCAAGCAGCTCGTCGCCGACGTCCAGCAGGCGGTCAACCGGGCCCGCGCCCAACTGCCCGACGGCGTCGACCCGCAGGTCGTCGCGGGCTCCACCGACGACATCCCGACCGTGGTCCTCGCGGTCACCTCCGACAAGGACCAGCAGGCCCTCGCCGACCAGCTGGACCGCACCGTCGTCCCCGCCCTGCAGGACATCGACGGCGTCGGCCAGGTCTCCGTCGACGGCGTGCAGGACCTGCGGGTCGAGGTCACCCCGGACGACGCCAAGCTGGCGGCCGCGGGCCTGAACGCGATGTCGCTGGCCGACGCGCTGAAGGCGGGCGGGGCCACCTTCCCGGCGGGCTCGTTCTCCGAGAACGGCACCAGCCGCACCGTCCAGGTCGGCGGCGGCTACACCTCGCTGGCCCAGATCCAGGACCTGCGCGTCGCGCCCGCCAAGCCGGGCGAGGGCAAGGCGGTCCGGCTCGGTGACGTCGCCTCGGTCAAGCAGTCCGAGGCGCGCCGCACCTCCATCACCCGCACCGACGGCAAGCCCAGCCTCGCGGTGATGGCCACCATGGACAAGGACGGCAGCGCCGTCGCCATCTCCGACGCGGTCAAGGACAAGCTCCCCGAGCTGCGCAAGGACCTGGGCGCGGGCGCCCGGCTGACCGTGGTCTCCGACCAGGGCCCGGCGGTCTCCAAGTCGATCTCCGGCCTGACCACCGAGGGCGCCCTCGGCCTGGTCTTCGCGGTGATCGTGATCCTGGTCTTCCTGGCCTCGCTGCGCTCGACCCTGGTCACCGCGGTCTCCATCCCGCTCTCCGTGGTCCTGGCGCTGATCGTGCTGTGGACCCGGGACCTGTCGCTGAACATGCTGACCCTGGGCGCCCTGACGATCGCCATCGGCCGGGTGGTCGACGACTCGATCGTGGTCCTGGAGAACATCAAGCGGCACCTGGGCTACGGCGAGGAGCGCAAGGAGGCCATCCTCACCGCGGTGCGCGAGGTGGCCGGCGCGGTGACCTCCTCCACCCTGACCACGGTCGCGGTGTTCCTGCCGATCGGCCTGGTCGGCGGCATGGTGGGCGAGCTGTTCGGCTCGTTCAGCCTGACCGTGACGGCGGCCCTGCTGGCCTCGCTGCTGGTGTCGCTGACCGTGGTGCCGGTCCTCTCGTACTGGTTCCTGCGCGCGCCCAAGGGCGCCGCCGAGGACCCGGAGAGGGCCCGCCGCGAGGCGGAGGAGAAGGAGGAGCGCAGCAGGCTCCAGCGGCTGTACGTGCCGGTGCTGCGGTTCGCCACCCGGCGCCGCCTCACCAGCGTCGCCATCGCCGTCGTCGTGCTGATCGGCACCTTCGGCATGGCCCCGCTGCTGAAGACCAACTTCTTCGACCAGGGCGACCAGGACACCCTGTCGATCAAGCAGGAGCTCGCCCCCGGCACCAGCCTGGAGGCCGCCGACGCGTCCTCCAAGAAGATCGAGAAGGTCCTCGCGGGCCTGGACGAGGTGAAGGACTACCAGGTCACCGTCGGCTCCTCGGGCTTCATGGCCGCCTTCGGCGGCGGCACCGGCGCCAACCAGGCCTCCTACCAGGTGACCCTGAAGGACTCGGCGTCGTACGAGAAGACCCGGGACCGGCTGGACGAGGAGCTCGGCAAGCTCGACGGCATCGGCGACACGACCATCGGCGCGGGCGGCGGCTTCGGCAGCCAGGACCTGAGCGTCGTGGTCAAGGCCGCCGACGCGGGCACCCTGGACAAGGCCGCGGAGATGGTGCGCGGCGAGGTCGCCAAGCTCAAGGACGTCACGGACGTCGAGAGCGACCTGGCCACCTCGGTGCCGAGGATCTCGGTCAAGGCCAACGCCAGGGCCGCCGACGCCGGGTTCAACGACACCACGCTCGGCATGGCCGTGGCCCAGGCCGTCAGCGGCACCCCGGCCGGCAAGGCGATGCTGGACGACACCGAGCGGGACGTGGTCATCACCTCGGCCAGGCCCGCCGCCACCCTGGAGCAGCTGAAGGCGCTGCCGCTGGGCCCGGTCAAGCTTGGTGACATCGCCGACGTGAAGGTGGTCCCGGGCCCGGTCTCCTCGACCCGCATCGACGGCGCGCGGGCGGCCACGATCACGGCCAAGCCGGTCGGCGACAACACCGGCGCGGTCAGCGCCTCGCTCCAGTCGAAGATCGACGCGCTGGACCTGCCGGACGGCGCCACCGCGACCATCGGCGGCGTCTCGCAGGACCAGAGCGACGCGTTCGTCAACCTGGCCCTGGCGATGCTCGCGGCCGTCGCGATCGTCTTCATGCTGCTGGTCGCGACCTTCCGGTCGCTGGTGCAGCCGCTGATCCTGCTGGTCTCCATCCCGTTCGCGGCGACCGGCGCGCTGGGCCTGCTGATCGCCACCGGCACCCCGATGGGCGTCCCGGCGATGATCGGCATGCTGATGCTCATCGGCATCGTGGTCACCAACGCGATCGTGCTGATCGACCTGATCAACCAGTACCGCGCCCAGGGCCTGGGCGTCGTCGAAGCGGTGGTGGAGGGCGGCCGGCACCGGCTGCGCCCGATCCTGATGACCGCCCTGGCGACCATCTTCGCCCTGCTGCCGATGGCCCTCGGGATCACCGGCGAGGGCGGGTTCATCGCCCAGCCGCTCGCGGTGGTGGTGATCGGCGGCCTGGTCACCTCGACGCTGCTGACGCTGCTGCTGGTGCCGACCCTCTACGCCATGGTGGAGCTGCGCAAGGAGCGCCGCCGGGCGAAGAAGGAGGCCCGGCGCCAGGCGGAGTCGGACGGCACGCCGGAGCGTCCGAAGGAGCCGGTGAACGCGTAACCGGTCGTACGCACGCGAAGGGCGCCCCCTCCCGCACGGGAGGGGGCGCCCCTTTTCGTCCGCGTACCGGCGTACCGGCGTACCGGCGTACCGGCTACCGGCGTACCGACGACCGGCTACGGCAGCGCCAGCATCCGCTCCAGGGCCAGCTTGGCGAAGCCCTCGGTCTCCCGGTCCACCTGGATCCGGTTGACCAGCTTGCCCTCGGCGAGCGACTCCAGCGCCCACACCAGGTGCGGCAGGTCGATCCGGTTCATGGTCGAGCAGAAGCAGACCGTCTTGTCGAGGAAGACGACCTCCTTGTCCGGGTGCGCGTTGGCCAGCCGGCGCACCAGGTTGAGCTCGGTGCCGATGGCCCACTTGGAGCCGGCCGGGGCCGCGTCCAGGGCCTTGATGATGTACTCGGTCGAGCCGACGTAGTCCGCGGCGGCCACGACCTCGTGCTTGCACTCGGGGTGCACCAGCACGTTGACGCCCGGGACGCGCGTGCGCACGTCCTCGACGGACTCCAGCGAGAACCGGCCGTGCACCGAGCAGTGCCCGCGCCACAGGATCATCTTCGCGTCGCGCAGCTGCTCGGCGGTGAGCCCGCCGCCCGGCTTGTGCGGGTTGTAGACGACGCAGTCCTCCAGGGACATCCCCATGTCGCGCACGGCGGTGTTGCGGCCCAGGTGCTGGTCGGGCAGGAACAGCACCTTCTCGCCCTGCTCGAACGCCCAGTCCAGCGCGCGCTTGGCGTTGGAGGAGGTGCAGATGGTCCCGCCGTGCTTGCCGGTGAAGGCCTTGATGTCGGCGGAGGAGTTCATGTACGAGACGGGGACGGTGACGTCCGCGACCCCGGCGTCGGTCAGCACGTCCCAGCACTCGGCGACCTGCTCGGCGGTGGCCATGTCGGCCATCGAGCAGCCCGCGGCGAGGTCGGGGAGCACGACCTTCTGGTCGTCGGTGGTCAGGATGTCGGCGGACTCGGCCATGAAGTGCACGCCGCAGAAGACGATGTACTCGGCCTCCGGCCGCGCCGCCGCGTCGCGCGCCAGCTTGAAGGAGTCGCCGGTGACGTCCGCGAACTGGATGACCTCGTCGCGCTGGTAGTGGTGGCCGAGCACGAAGACCTTGTCCCCGAGCTTCTCCTTGGCCGCGCGGGCGCGGGCCACCAGGTCGGGGTCGGACGGGGAGGGAAGGTCCCCGGGACACTCCACGCCGCGCTCGCTCTTGGGGTCGGCCTCGCGGCCGAGCAGCAGCAGGGCGAGCGGCGTCGGCTGGACATCCAGGGGTTGGGCGGTGGTCACGTCACACACCCTTTCTTCTTCACTTTGCGGACGACCTTTTCGTCTCATTGACGTTATCTATGATAACCGCTTCACGTCACTTTGACGATGCCGATCTCGTCGATGTGACGCATCCGCCGCCCACGCGGTGTGCGAGCATGGGAATGAACCCGCGGCCCCGCCGGTTGCTACCGTCGGCAAGCAGTCTCCGTACTACCCGGGAGAGATGTAGATGTCCGTTCAGGACGAGAAGACCACCGTGAGCGACGGCATCATCCTGTCCGACGCCGCCGCCGCCAAGGTCAAGGCCCTGCTCGACCAGGAAGGCCGTGACGACCTGGCCCTGCGCGTCGCCGTTCAGCCCGGTGGCTGCTCCGGCCTGCGCTACCAGCTCTTCTTCGACGAGCGCTCGCTCGACGGCGACGTGGTCAAGGACTTCGACGGCGTCAAGGTCGTCACCGACCGCATGAGCGCCCCGTACCTGGGCGGCGCCTCGATCGACTTCGTCGACACCATCGAGAAGCAGGGCTTCACGATCGACAACCCCAACGCCACCGGCTCCTGCGCCTGCGGCGACTCCTTCAGCTAGGCCTGAAGCACGGCACGAAGAGGGGCGGTCCAGCAGCCGGGGCGGGCGCACCGAGGTCCAGTCGGTGGCGCCGCGGGCCAGCTCGGCCTCCATCGCCCGCAGGTCGGCGTAGACGTC